>NZ_JAWIRX010000026.1:0-57365 GCF_036319965.1 Stenotrophomonas sp. SMYL41
GGCGCCGCCCCCCCCCCCCCACCTCGGTGCCAAGCGCGTGCTGGTATTGGTCGATGGCATCCGCTGGGTCAACGAGTCGTCGGCATCGGGCGTGGGTGCGGCCACCGACCTCAACACCATTCCGCTGGCCATCGTCGAACGCATCGAGGTGCTGGAGGATGGCGCATCGTCGCTGTATGGCTCCGACGCCATCGCCGGCGTGGTCAACATCATCACCCGCCGCGACTTCGATGGCGGCCAGGTGACCCTGAACTACGGCGAGTACAGCAAGGGCGACGGCACGCAGAAGGGCGTGGACCTGGCGTGGGGCAAGAGTGGCGATCGTTACAGCTTGTTCCTCGGTGCCAGCTGGACCAAGCAGGACCCGGTGTTCGCCCGCGACCGCGAGCAGTCGCGCTTCCCGATCCCGGGCACCGGCCTGGCCTTCGGCAGCGGCGGCATTCCGCAGGGCCGCTTCGCCTTCGTCGACCCCAACACCGGTGCGGAACAGGACATCGTGCCCAACACCGGCGTGAGCAGCCCGCGCTACGACGGCAGCGCCGGCTGCAACCGCACCGACGATTACCACTGCTTCACCAGCGCCGACCGCTTCAACTTCGCCGAATACAACATGGTGCTGACCCCGTCCGAGCGTAAGGGCCTGTTCGGCCAGTTCCGCTTCGACATCACCGACAACGTGCAGTGGTACATCAAGGCGCTGGGCAACCGCCGCGAGTCGACCAACCAGGCCGGCCCCGAGCCGCTGTTCTTCGGCCCGGACGGTGCCACCGGCAACCCGCTGGCCGACAACATCGTGGTCTCGCGCCTGAACCCGTACAACCCGTTCGGGTTCGATCTGGTGTCCTCGGGCAACATGAGCCTGATCGGCCGCCGACCGGTGGAGGGCGGCGCGCGCGTGTTCAAGCAGGAGGTCAACACGACCTACGTGGCCACCGGCCTGGTCGGCAACTTCCAGGCCGCCGACCGCAGCTGGTACTGGGACGTCAACGGCATGTACAGCAAGAACAAGGCCGAACAGACCAACTACGGCAGCTACAACATCTACAACGTCAACATGGCGCTGGGTGATCCGGCGGTGTGTGCGGCAACGCCGGGCTGCGTGCCGCTGAACATCTTCGGCGGTGTCGGCTCGATCACCCCGGACATGCTGAAGTGGATCCAGCCGGTGGTGCGCGACCGCAGCCAGAACGAGCTGAGCCTGTTCACCGCCAACCTGTCCAGCGACCTGTTCACCCTGCCGGCCGGCCCGGTGTCGTTCGCCAGCGGCTATGAGTACCGCAAGTACAAGGGCTGGTACCAGCCTGATCCGCTGACGGTGATCGGCCACTACAACGGTGTGCCGTCGCAGCCGACGTCCGGTTCGTATGACGTCAACGAAGCGTACCTGGAGTTGAGCGTCCCGATCTTCGCCGACTCGGCGCTGGGCAAGAAGCTGGACCTGAGCCTGGCCGGACGCTACTCGGACTACTCCACCTTCGGTGGCGAGTTCACGCCCAAGTACGGCCTGCGCTGGCAGGTGACCGACGACTTCGTGCTGCGCACCACCTATGCAGAGGGCTTCCGTGCGCCGTCGATCGGTGAACTGTACGGCTCGGCTGCGCGCGCCGACCTGCAGCTGTTCGACCCGTGCTCGGTGGGCCTGGGCGGTACGCCGCCGCGTGGCAGCGCCGCCAACTGTGCCGCGCTGGGCGTGCCGGCCGGCTTCCAGCAGGCCAATTCGCAGATCTCGGTGACCACCGGCGGCAACCGCGAGCTGGAACCGGAGCGCTCGCGCAGCTTCAGCACCGGCTTCGTGTGGAGCCCGTGGTTCGGCAACAACGCATCGTGGTCGGAGCGCTTCGACGTGGAAGTGACCTTCTACCGCCATGCCATCGATGGCGCGATCCAGGCGATCAACGCGCAGACCCAGCTGGACCTGTGCGTGGACACGCTCGATCCGGTGTACTGCGATGGCATCACCCGCGCCAGCACCGGTGCGGTCAGCAGCTTCAACAACCGCCTGACCAACCTCGGCTCGATCAAGACCGACGGCTGGGACGTGGACCTGTTCTGGACGCTGCCGCAGAGCTCCATCGGCCAGTTCAAGCTGGCCTGGAAGAACACCTTCGTCGGCCGTTACGAAGCCACCGGCGCGGCCGGGCAGAAGCAGCCGCAGAAGCCGGGCGTGGAAGTGGCTGACAGTTCGATTCCGGAATGGACCAGCAATGCCAGCATCGGCTGGACGCTGGACCGCTGGAGTGCGAACTGGACGGTGCGGCACATCTCTGAACTGACCGAGGACTGCGGCGATGCCGTGGCGTTCCCGGTGTGCAGCAACCAGGCCGCCGGCACCAACACGCTCTCGGCCACCACCTTCCACGACATGCAGGTGGGCTACAAGATCGACTGGATGAAGGGGCTGCAGCTGACCGCGGGCCTGAACAACGTGTTCGACAAGGATCCGCCGATCTGCCTGTCGTGCTCGTTGAACGGCTACGACGCTTCGACCTACGACATCCCGCGTGGCCGCTACTGGTACCTGCGCGCGGACCTGCGGTTCTGATGTGAGAGCGGCGCCGGGTTATCCCGGCGCCGCGTTGTGGTGTAGAGCCGAGCCCACGCTCGGCTCTACAGGTACGGGGCGATCATGCTCCGCGCCTGATCAGAACGACCAGGTGAACGTCAGTGAGCCATTGCGGCCGTCACCGAACGCGCCGTAGCCGTTGATCTGCGACAGGTATTTCTTGTCCAGCAGGTTGTTGAGATTGGCCTGCACACTGAACTCCGGCGAGATGCGGTAGCGCACGAAGGCGCTGACCAGTGCGTAGCCGCTCTGCTCGATGCGGCCATAGGCCGGTACCGGGTAGTAAATGCGGTTCTGCCAGTTCGCACCGCCACCGACGGTCAGCTCCTGCAGCGACTGCGGGGTATAGCTGGTGAACAGCTTCAACGCGGTCTGTGGCAGGTTGGTGTTGATGTCGGCGTCGTTGATGTCCTTGGCCACATAGCGCGAAGCACCGAAGGTCGCGTTCCAGCCGGGTGCCAGTTCGCCGTTTACTTCGAACTCGAAGCCACGGCTAACGGTGCCGCGTGCAGCGCGATAGGCGAACTCGTTCTGGCTGCCCTGCACCGGTTCACCGGTGGCCTGGCCGACGTTGTCCTGTTCGATGCGGAACACGGCCAGCGAGGCATTCAGGCGGTTATCGAACCAGGCGCCCTTGACGCCCACTTCGTAGCTCTTGCCGTCGACTGGGTCGAGGTAGCTGCCGTTGCGGTCCTTCAGTGTCTGCGGCTGGAAGATCTCGGTGTAGCTGGCATAGGTGGAGTACGTACCGTTGATGTCGAACACCAGTCCGGCGTAGGGCGTGGTGACCTTGTGCGCGCGGTGGGCGCCTTCGCCCTCGCTTTTCCAGTCGGTGTAGCGGGCGCCGATGATCAGCTTCAGCGGGTCGGCCAGTGACAGGCGTGCGGCCGCGTAGCCGGCCTTCTGGGTGATGGTGCCCTCGCTGGCCAGTGCCAGCGGGTTCCAGTTCGGTTCGCTGATGTTGCCCGTCCAGTTCAGATAGCTGGCGAACGGGTCCCACGTCTGGCCCGCGCCTCCGACCTGGTAGTCGCCGTAGTTGGCATACTCGCGCTTGTTGTAGCTCAGGCCGGCCATGAACTGGTGCTCACGGCCGAACAGCTGGAACGGACCGTCAACGTAGCCGTCAACGCCGGTGACCTTGCGCTCGGTGTTGTAGAAGCCCGCGGATGGCGAGATGCCTGTGCCGGTGGTCTTGTCGAAATTCGACGCGCCCGTGGTCCAGTCGTTGTAGGCCGGGTAGAACAGCTTGTCGTCGGCCTTCGTCTCATCGTGCGTGGCACCCACCTTGAACTTCCAGCCGTTGCTGAAGGCGTGCTGCAGGGTGGCGAACGCACGCTTGCTGGTGGTGTCCCAGTAGGTCCAGTTCGGGCTGGCGTTGAACGATTCGTCGTAGCCCGTGCGCGAGCCATCGGAGTACAGCATGGGGAAGCCGCCCCAGGTCGCGCCATTGGCGCGCTTCTGTTGGTAGTCGTAACCCACGCTCAACTGCGTGTCCGGGGTCAGGTCGGCGTCGATGACGGCGTAGCCCAGCGTCTTGCGCTGGTTGTAGCGGTCCATCTGGCCATCGGTGTCCAGGTAGCTGCCGATCACGCGGCCGCGCACCGTGCCACTGGCGTTCAGTGCGCTGCCCACGTCCACCGTGGTGCGGGTGCGGCCCCAGCTGCCGACGTTCACCGAGACGCTGCCGGCCAGCTCGGCGCTGTCGGCGTGCTTGCGGATCAGGTTCACCGACGCCGACGGATTGCCGGCACCGCTGAGCAGGCCGGTGGCACCGCGGACCACTTCCACGCGGTCGTACAGGGCCAGGTCGAGGCCGGAATCGCCGTAGCTCCAGTTCTGCACCATCTGCGTCGGCAGGCCATCGAACTGGTAGGCATCGATGTAGAACCCGCGCGCGTAGAACTCGGTGCGCTCGCTGTCGGACTGGGTGCTGGTCACACCAGTGGTGTTGGCCAGCACGTCGATGATGTCGTCCAGGTTCTGATCTTCGATGCGCTGGTGGCTGATGATGCTGACCGACTGCGGGATCTCGCGCGGCGCAAGGTCGAAGCGGGTACCGGCCGAAGTGCGGCGCACCGAATAGCCTTCGGCGCGTTCGCCCTTCACCACCACCTTGTCGAGGGTGGTCGGGTCGGCGGCGGTGTCGGCGAAGGCGGCCGGGGCCACGGCGCAGAGAACGGCAAGCACGGCAACGGACAGCCGCTGGGGCTGCGGAATACGGAAGGCGGAACGGGTCATGGGGGTCCTGGACGAGCACGCGCGCTCGGCCGGCATCCAGAAGGCGAGGCGCTACGGGTGGGAAACGGGCGGGCAGGCCGTCCTGGCACCACCGGAAACGAAAGAAATGGTAATACGAACTATTCCTATTTACAAATCATGAACGACGAAGGCGCTCAAGCGGGGCGCGACGCCGTGCATTGGGGGTCAGCGCAGTAGTGGCAGTGGATCGCGCGCGCCGTCGGCGCCGTAGATGCCCCAGTGCAGGTGCGGCGGCGTGCCCTTGGCGTTGCCGCTGTCGCCGACGTGGCCGAGCAGGTCCCCGGCCTGGACCACCTGGCCGCGCGCCAAGCCCTCGGCCCAGTCCTCCAGATGCGCGTAGTAGTAGCGTTCGCGCCCGGGCCCGATCACCCACACCTGGCGGCCACCGAGGCCGCGGTCGCTGACATCCACGACGACGCCGGCGGTGGCACTGCGCACCGGGGTACCGCGCTTGGCGAAGATGTCGATGCCGGCGTGGGAGCGGTCACGGCCACGCGGCGCGCCGAACGTGTCGGCGATCTGGCGGGGGCGGACGCCCTCCACCGGCACCGGCAGGTGCGTGGCGGCCGGCATCCGCGAAAGCGACCAGAGCATCTTCGGTGCGGCCGCCCATGGGCTGTTCCACAACGCCATCGCCGCAACGAGGGCCATGGCCAGCCACAGGCCACGCAGCAGCCAGCGGCGCAGGCGACGGGCGGGGGAGGGGAGTGTATTCATGGTTTCCGACTGTAGCGTCGAGCCATGCTCGATGGCTGTCGCTTTGCGGTAAAAAGGCAGTCGAGCATGGCTCGACGCTACAGAACCGGTGCCAGCGGGACCTCGAAACTCCGCTTCAGCGTGCCCAGTGCCACCGAGGTGCGGAAGCGCTCGATGTTGTCATCGCCACCGAACAGGCGCTCGGTGATCGCCTCGTACTCCTCCATCGACGCCGCCGAAAGCAGCAGCAGGAAATCGCCATCGCCGGTGATCGAGTAACACTGCTGCACCGCGGGGTCATCCTGCACGCGGCGCTTGAACGGCGCCACGCGTTCACGCTGCTCGCTGACCACGCGCACCTCGACGATGATGGTCAGCGGCCGCCCGACCTTGGCGGCGGCGAGCACCGCCACGTTGGCCGCGATCACGTCGCTGTCCTGCAGGCGCTTGATGCGGCGCTGCACGGCCGGGGTGGACAGGTGCACGGCCTCGGCGATTTCGCGCTGCGGCAGCGTGTTGTCCCGCTGCAGCAGGTCGAGGATGGCGCGGTCGAAGCTGTCGAGCACAGGGGCGGTGGCCATGGCGAGCAGAAGTTGCACGAACGGGCCGTCAATTGAGCCAAGTGCTCGGCGCCGGCGCAATAGACTTTGCCCATGCAGACCTCACGACTTGCGCCGATGTTGCCGGCGCTGGCGGTGCTTGGCTCGGTCACCTCGCTGGCCATCGGCACCTCCTACGCAAAACACCTGTTCCCGCTGATCGGCGCCCAAGGCACCAGCGCGCTGCGCGTGGGCTTCTCGGCGCTGTTGCTGCTGCTGTTCTGGCGGCCGTGGCGCTGGAAGACCAGCCGCGTGGATGCGATCACCATCCTGCGCTACGGGCTCACCCTGGGCCTGATGAACCTGCTGTTCTACATGGCCCTGCGCACGATTCCCTTCGGCATCGCGGTGGCCATCGAGTTCACCGGACCGCTGACGGTGGCGATGTTGTCATCGCGGCGGCCCATCGATTTCCTCTGGGTGGGTTGTGCGGCGGTGGGGTTGCTGTTGCTGCTGCCGATCGGCGGCGGCCCGGCGCTGGATCCGGCCGGCGTGCTGTATGCGATGGGCGCAGCGGCGTGCTGGGGCCTGTACATCGTATTCGGCAAGCGTGCCGGCCACCTGCACGCCGGGCATTCGGTGTCGCTGGGGCTGCTGGCGGCGTCGCTGGTGGTGGTGCCGGTGGGCGTGGTGCATGCCGGTGCCGCGCTGCTCGATCCGAAGATCCTGGCCGCTGGCCTGCTGGTGGCGCTGGTATCCAGCGCGATCCCGATGTCGCTGGAGATGATGGCACTCAAGCGCCTGCCGAAGGAGACCTTCGGCATCCTGATCAGCATGGAACCGGCGGTCGCCGCGCTGTGGGCGATGCTGCTGCTGCACGAGCACCTGCACGGGCTGCAGTGGCTGGCGATCGGCTGCACGGTGCTGGCCTCGGTGGGCAGCACGATGACCGCGCGGCGGTTGAAGGTACCGGTCACCGCATGAAAAAAGGGACGGAGGGGATTAAGTCGTTTGTGCCTCAAACGACTTAATCCCCTCCGTCCCCTTTTTCGGGTTCAGCGCAGGGCGTTGGCTGGGACGTCGATCGCCATCGCCAGGGCAAGGTGATCGGAAAATGCGGCCGGTATGGCTTCCACGGTACGGGTCTGCAGGCCACTGCTGACCAGGATGTGGTCGATGGCGCGGTCGGGGCGCCAGCTGGGGAAGGTCGGCACGATGCAGCCTGGCGGCTGCAGCCGGGTCTTCTGGTACAGCACCTGCATTTCCGGGCGTTCGGCCAGGCAGTTGAAGTCGCCCATCAGTACCGCATTGGGATGGTCGGACAGCAGCTCGGCGATGAAGCCCAGCTGCGACATCCGCGAGCCCGCGCCCAGCGACAGATGGGCCACCGCCACCGCCAGGCCGTCGGTACCGTCGCCGAACTTGGCCAGCAGCACGCCGCGCCCGCCGATGCGGCCGGGCAGGGCGTGGTCCTGTACCTCCACCGGTTCCAGCTTGCTCAGCAGGCCATTGGCGCTGGACGCGACGCCGCCCATGCGCCGGTTCGGCTGGTGGCTCCAGTAGTTGAAGCCGGCGCGCTGGGCCAGGTAGTGGGTCTGGTTGGTGAAGCCCGAGCGCAGGCTGCCCGGGTCGGCCTCCTGCAGGCCGACGATGTCATGTTCGCGCGCCAGGGTGGCGATCGCATCCAGGCTGCTGCGCTTGCGACCCGCCGGCAGCGCATGTGACCAGCTGCGGGTCACATAGTCGCTGTAGCGGCGGGTACTTGAGCCGGCCTGGATGTTGGCCGTCAGCAAGCGCAGGGTCCGTGTACGGGGGGAATTCACGGCCGGGAAACGCTTCTCTTGGATCAGTGAGCCTGGGCCGCACCGCGTTCGCGGGCGATCAGGTGGTCGGCAATGCGCAGCATGTCCGGGAAGCTCTTGCCTTTCACCAGGTACTTGCCGTTGACGATGATCGACGGGGTGCCGCTGATCTGGCTGCGCTGGGCGAACTGCTTGGCCGAGTTGGTCTTGGCATTCACCGCGAAGCTGCCCATGGTGGCGGCGAACTGCTTCGGGTCCACGCCGTAGGCGGTGTAGAACTTGGCGATGTCTTCCACCGAGTCACGGCCGCGCTCGCCCTTCAGCGTCTTCTGCGAGTGGATGGCGGCATACAGTGCTTCGTGGGTCTTTTCCTGCACGCCCAGGGTCTGCGCGGCGTAGAACGCACGGGCGTAGTCATCCCAGGTGCCGCCGAACATGGCCGGCACGTAGACGAAGTTCACGTCACTCGGCAGGCCGGCCTTCCACGGGCCGACCAGCGGCTGGAACGCGGCGCAGGCCGGGCAGACGTAGCCGAAGATCTCGGTCACTTCGATCTTGCCGGCGGCCGGCTGGAACGGCTGGCCGTTCGGGATCACCTGGTAGTCGGTGCCTTCCACCGGGGCCGGGCCGGTCAGCGCAGCGGTGGTCGGGGCCGGCGCGGCGGCGGGGGCGGCTTCGGCCGGGGCCTTCTCGCCTTCGGCGGCGGCTGGGGCGGCGCCCTCGGCGCCAGCGGCAGGCGCAGCGGGTTCGGTGGTGGCCGGGGTAGCTGCCGGTTCGACCGGGGCGGCGGTGGTGTTGGTGCTGCCGTCGTCGGCCTTGCAGGCGGCCAGGATCGGCAGCAGCGCTGCGAGGGCGAGGGCGTAACGGATCTTCATGGAAACGTCTCCAGCATCTGGAATGGTGGGGCCGGCGGCAGGCGCCGGCCAGAGGGAAATGATGACACGCGGCGGCGACAGCGCCGTGTCGGTGGTGGGTGTTGGTTCAGCGGCCGCGGGCAGCGCGGGCCTGGGCGATCAGCGCCGAGGCGATGCGCAGTTGATCGTCGAAGCTGTCACCACGGACCAGGTACTGGCCGTTGATGATCAGCGCCGGGGTCCCCGGGATCCTGGTGCGCTGGGCGAATGCGCGGGCGGCATCGACCTTCTTCTGTACGGCATCACCGCGCAGGGCCTGCAGGTAACGGTCCGGGGTCACGCCGTAGGCCTTGTAGAAGGTGGCGAGCTCATCGGCCGAGACGTTCTGCATCGGCAGCGAGCCGTCCTGGTGCAGGGCCTTGAACACGGCCGCGTGGCTGCGCTTGGCCACGCCGACTTCATCGGCGGCGTAATAGGCCAGGGCCCAGGCGTCCCAGGCGCCGCCGAAGGCGGCCGGAACCGGGGTGAAGCGCACGTCGGCCGGCAGCTTGGCCGCCCAGGCTTCCAGCTGCGGTTCGAAACGGGCGCAGTGCGGGCAGGTGTAGCCGAACACCTCGACCACCTCGATCTTGCCGGCCAGCGGCTGGAACGGGCCAGGCTGGGCGATGCGCTCGTAGTCTTTGCCCTCGACCAGCGGGGCATTGGCGGGGGTGGCGGCGCAGGCTACCAGCGGCAGCAGCACCAGCAAGGACAACAGCAGGCGGGAAATCAACCTCATCGACACGCATCTCCGTTGAAAAAAGCAACGCCGGCGCGGTCGCCGGCGTGATGGAAACATACCGCAGGCGAGGGCCGCGGTGACGGCCCGGGCCGACCAGTGGTGGTCAGGGGGCGGCAGCCGGTTGCACCGGCGGGGTGGCTGCGGCGACATCATCAGCCTTGTTGTGCAGGCCCTGCAGGTAGCTCGACAGCGCCTGCACCTCCTGCTCGCTGAGCTTCTGCGCGACCGCGGCCATGATCTGGAAGTGCGCCTTGTCGGTTTCGTTGGTCTGGCCGGCCTGGTACTCCTGCAGGCGGCGCGCGACATAACTGGCGTGCTGGCCACCGATGTGCGGATAGGCCGGACCCGGATTGCCGGCGCCACTGGGGCCGTGGCAGGCCATGCAGGCCGGCAGCCCACGCTTGGCATCGCCACCGCGGTACAGCTGCTGGCCGATCTCATAGAACTTCATGCCCTTGTAGGGGCCGTCGGCAACCACGGTGTCGTCGGCGATGCCGGCGGTGGCCTTCTGCGTGGCGAAGAAGGCGCCGATATCACGCATGTCCTGCGGGGTGAGGTTCTGCACGAACGGCACCATCGCCACCGCTGCGCCCGAACTGCGCTGGCCATTGGCGATCAGGGCCATCTGCTGGGCCACGTAGCGTTCGCTCTGGCCGGCGATGGACGGGTACATCTCCACCGTGGAATTGCCGTCGGCGCCATGGCAGGCCGCGCAGGCCGAGGCCTTGGTCTGGCCGGCCTTGGCATCGCCCCAGTGGGTCTTGCTGAAGTCCACCTCCAGCGAGGCGGTGTTGATCGGCCCGTTGTCGGGCAGCGGGGTCAACGTGGTCTGCGCGAACGCAGCAGCGGCAACAACGACGGCAGTGGCAAGGGCAGATACGGCAAGAACGCGAGCGTGGCGCATGCTGAAGCTCCGTATGGACCGGGCCGGGCGGTGGCCGCCGGCATCGCCCGGATTATCAACGCCGTTTCCGCGCACGGTCAACGCAGCAGTGCAGCAAAATGGCCGCAGCGGCCGCCGGCACGGGCGCGCGGCGCCGCAACATGCGATCCTAGGCACATGTCATTGCTCATCGAACGCGCCCGTTACCACCTTTCGGCCCACAACGTGCGACAGCTGCCGCCCGACGAAGGGGCCGAAGTGGCCTTTGCCGGCCGCTCCAACGCCGGCAAGTCCAGTGCGCTCAACGCGCTGACCCGCCAGAACGCCCTGGCCCGTGTCTCCAAGACGCCCGGCCGCACCCAGCAGCTGGTGTTCTTCCAGGTCACCCCGGACGCCCATCTGGTCGACCTGCCCGGTTACGGCTACGCCAAGGTGCCGCTGGACCTGCAGGCGCACTGGCAGGCCTTCATCGACCGGTATTTCCGTACCCGCGAGGCCCTGAAGGGGCTGGTGGTGGTGATGGACATCCGCCATCCGCTGAAGGATTACGACCGGCAGATGCTGTCCTATGCCGTGCAGCGTGGGCTGCCGGCGCACGCGCTGCTGACCAAGGCCGACAAGCTCAGCCGCAGCCAGCAGATGCAGGCCCTGCAGAAGGTACGCAAGGAGCTGCAATCGGCTTACGGCGACAGCGTCAGCGTGCAGGTGTTCTCCGGTGAGGACCGCACCGGCGTGGACGAAGCCCGTGGCGTGATCGGCGGCTGGCTGGGGCTGGAGTAAGAACTCGGCAACAGCGGCTCATTCCAGCGGGAAATACGCTGCCGGTACTCATGCCACATGGGCGCCGAGCAGGCGACCGACGCCGGCGGCGGCGGCCATCGCCAACGCACCCCAGAACACGACGCGGAGTGCACCGCGCAACGGCGAAGCACCGCCGGCCTGGGCCGCCATCGCGCCGGTCAGGCACAGGCCGAGCAGGGTGCTGGCGGTGGTCATCATCGCGACCTTGTCCGACGGCGCGAGCAGTGCGGTCAGCACCGGCAGCGCCGCGCCACAGGTGAAGGCGCCGGCCGAGGCCAGCGCCGCCTGCAGCGGGCGGGCGCGCAGCGTATCGGTGATGCCCAGTTCATCGCGGGCGTGGGCGCCCAGTGCATCGTGGGCAGTGAGCTGTTCGGCCACCTGCCGGGCAAGCGCAGGCTCGAGGCCGCGGTGGCGGTAGATCGCGGCCAGTTCTTCCAGCTCGCTGTGCGGGTCTTCGTGCAGTTCGCGCTTTTCCATCGCCAGGTCGGCGTCTTCGGTGTCGGCCTGGGTCTGCACCGAGACATACTCGCCGGCGGCCATCGACATCGCGCCGGCCACGGTGCCAGCCACGCCGGTGGCCAGGATGGTCACTGCGGAGGCACCGCTGGCGGCCACGCCCACCACCAGGCCGGCCACCGAGACGATGCCATCGTTGGCCCCCAGCACGGCGGCACGCAGCCAGCCGACGCGCTCGGAGCGATGCAGTTCGGGGTGTCGCGAATGGCGGCTCATGGCCTTGAGTGTACGAGGGTCAAGAGGGCGTCGGTGGGATGCTGCAACCTGCCACCGTCGCATGACGCAACGGGTCGCCACGCTATAGTGCGCCCTTGCGATGGAAGGCCCCGGGCCCCACATCCCCCGCCACAGTCCAGCGAGCCTTCCCCTTGTCGAGCCCCAGCCACGTCGCCGATACCCCCATTACCGACCGCTCGCAGCTGGTGGAGGTGATCGCCTCCGGCGAGAAGCCCCGCGCACAATGGCGCATCGGTACCGAGCACGAGAAGTTCGGGTTCCGCCTGGATGACCTGCGCCCGCCGACCTTCGAAGGCGAGCGCGGCATCGAAGTGCTGCTCAACGGCCTGGTCCGCTTCGGCTGGGAGCCGGTGCGGGAGAATGGCAACACCATCGCCCTGTTGCGCGACGGGGCCTCGGTGACGCTGGAACCGGCCGGCCAGCTGGAACTGTCCGGCGCGGCGCTGGAGACCATCCACCAGACCTGTGTCGAGACCGGTACCCATCTCAACGAAGTGGCACAGGTGGCCGGTGAACTGCAGCTGGGTTTCCTCGGCATGGGTTTCCAGCCGAAGTGGAAGCGCGATGAAATGCCGTGGATGCCGAAAGGCCGCTACAAGATCATGCGCGCGTACATGCGCAAGGTCGGCTCGCTCGGCCTGGACATGATGACCCGCACCTGCACGGTGCAGGTGAACCTGGACTACGCCACCGAAGCGGACATGGTGAAGAAGTTCCGCGTGTCGCTGGCGCTGCAGCCGATCGCCACCGCGCTGTTCGCCGATTCGCCGTTCACCGAAGGCAAGCCGAACGGCTACCTGAGCTACCGCTCGCACATCTGGACCGACACCGACGCCGACCGCACCGGCATGCTCGACTTCGTGTTCGAGGATGGCTTCGGTTACGAGCGCTATGTCGACTACCTGCTCGACGTGCCGATGTACTTCTCCTACCGCGACGGCATCTACCACGACGCCAGCGGGCAGAGCTTCCGCGATTTCATGCAGGCCAGGCTGCCGGTGCTGCCGGGTGCGCTGCCCACGCTGCGCGACTGGTCGGACCACATGACCACCGCGTTCCCGGAAGTGCGCCTGAAGAAGTACCTGGAGATGCGTGGTGCCGACGGTGGCCCGTGGAGCCGCCTGTGTGCGCTGCCGGCGTTCTGGGTCGGCCTGCTGTACGACGACACCGCGCTGGATGCGGCGTGGGACCTGGTGCGTGACTTCACCCTGGCCGAGCGCCATGCGCTGCGTGACGGCGTGCCGAAGCATGCGATGAACCTGCCGTTCCGCAACGGCACGGTGCGCGACCTGGCCCGCGAGGCGGTGAAGATTTCGGTGGAAGGCCTCAAGCGCCGCGCGGCGCGCAATGCCGATGGCCAGGACGAGAGCAAGTTCCTGGACGTGCTGCAGGAGATCGTCGAATCCGGCCTGACCCCGGCCGAGCGCAAGCTGGCCCTGTTCCATGGCCGCTGGCACGGTGATGTCGATCCGGTGTTCCGCGAGTTCGCGTACTGAGTGGATTGCGGTGGCGGCCGGGCATGGCCCGGCGCTACCGATGGACGTTGCTTGGCCGGCGATGAGGTCAGCCCGGTTTGCCGTCGCGTCGAGGGCTCAGGTAGATCCAGCCCAGCCGGGCCACCCATGGGGACAGTGCCAGCAGCCAACCGATGGCGGCGGCGAAATGCCACGCATAGGCATCGGGCATCAGCTCGGCAAGGATGCGCATGATCGCCACTGCCTGCAGCGCGACGAACGCGAACCAGGCCACTGCCGGCATCACCAGCGGTCGCCCGGAATGACCTTGGGTGACCCGGGTCACCATCGCCACCAGCAGGCTGCCGAACAGTCCCACGGCGAGTGCGTGCAGCGGCGCGCGGCCGAGCAGCTGCGGATGGGCGAGCATCTGGCCGATGTCCTGCAGCAGATACAACGCGAAGCTGATCGGCAGCCACGCCAGCGCCAGGAACAGGGCCACGAGCAGGCCTGGCATCGGCCCGCGTGGCCACCAGTGCCATAGCGCCTGCAGCGACAACACCAGCAGCGGCGCATCGGCCAGCCACAGCAGGTTGTCGATCTGCAACGCACTCAACAGCAGGCGCAGCATCAGCAGCGACCACATCGCGGCCAGCCAGCGCAGCGGTCGCCACGGCACGTAGCCGTCCACCACGTTGTTGGCGAAGAACGGGATCATCCGATGCGCGACGGTGAGGTAGACCGGCAGCAGCAGGCCGAACGTACCGAGTGCCACAGTGACCGGCATCAGCGTGGCGTGGCCGCGCACCACCGCCATGAACAGCAGCAGCCCCAGCCAGCCCAACAGCAGAGCTGCATAGCAGGCGCGCGCATGCCAGTTGCGGTTGGGGCCGGCGGCCTTGAGCACGCGTCCCAGCACGATCAGTCCGGCGCTCCAGCCGGCCAGTGCCAGCAGCAGGCCGGGCCACAACCCGGGTGCCCAGCCGCAGGCGGTGGCAATCAGCAGCGCCTGCCCGCCAAACAGGCCGATGCCCACCGGCGCGTAATGGTTGCGTGGCAGCTCCGGTTGCGCCATCCAGCGCGGGAACACCGTGAGCAGGAAACCGAAGATGAAACTGGGCAGCACCAGGTACTGCATCAGCAGCGCGTGCAACCAGGCCGGTGGCAGTGGCGGTGGCTGCGGCGTCCACAACCCGCGCAATGCGCCCAGCCACATCGCCCACCACAGCATCGCCAGCAGCAGGTTGCTGGCGCCGATGAAGAACAGCAGTCGATGCGGCGCACGCATCAGCATCGCAGGGGAGGGCAGGCGGGCCATGCGGTGAGTCTGCGCCTGGGCGGTTGCCGCTTCCTTGACCTTCGTCATGCCCAATGCATGGGTCGTGCCGGCCAGCGGCCGATGCAACCAAAAAGAAACCCCGGCAGTGCCGGGGTTCCTCGTTCACAGTCGCCAATCGGTCAGGCGGCGTTCTTCATCGTCGCCATGTCGATCACGAAGCGGTAGCGCACATCGTTCTTCGCCATGCGTTCCCAGGCCTCGTTGACGTTCTTGATGTCGATCATCTCGACGTCGCTGACGATGCCGTGCTCGGCACAGAAGTCCATCATTTCCTGGGTTTCGGCCATGCCGCCGATCGCCGAGCCGGTCAGGTGCTTGCGGCCGAAGATCACGCTGCCGCCGGTCAGCGGCGGGTCCAGTTCGGTCAGCACGCCGACCAGGCACATGGTGGCCTCGCGCTTGAGCAGGCCCATGTACGGGTTGGTGTCATGGCCGACCGGGATGGTATTGAGCAGGAAGTCGAAGCTGCCGGCGTGCGCCTTCATCTGCGCGGCATCGCGCGAGACCAGTACTTCATCGGCGCCCAGGCGCTTGGCGTCGGCACCCTTTTCCGGGGTGGTGGTGATCATCACCACGTGCGCGCCGAGCGCCTTGGCGAACTTCACGCCCATGTGGCCGAGGCCGCCGAGGCCGATCACGCCGACCTTCTGGCCGGGGCCGACCTTCCAATGGCGCAGCGGCGACCAGGTGGTGATGCCGGCGCACAGCAGCGGCGCGGCCGCCTTCAGGTCGAGGCTGTCGGACACCTTCACCACGAAGCGCTGCTCGACCACCACGTGGTCGGAATAGCCGCCGTAGGTCGGCGCACCGCTTTCGCGTTCACGGCCGTTGTAGGTCCAGGTCGCGCCTTCGGCGCAGTACTGCTCCAGATCGTGCTCGCAGGCGTCGCAGTGGCGGCACGAGTCAACCATGCAGCCCACGCCGGCGTGGTCGCCGACCTTGAAGCGGGTGACGTTGCTGCCAACCTCGGTGACCCGGCCGATGATCTCGTGGCCCGGCACCATCGGGTAGATCGAGCCACCCCAGTCATCACGGGCCTGGTGCAGGTCCGAATGGCAGATGCCGCTGTAGAGGATCTCGATGCGCACATCGTTCGGGCCAACGGCGCGGCGCTCGAACTCGAAGGGTACCAGCGGGTCGGTATGGGTGTGGGCGGCGTAACCACGGGCGAGGGACATGGGGGATCCTTGGCGGGTTTGTCGAAAGGCGTTTTACAATACGCGCCGTAACCCGGGCCAAGAAGCGCGGATATCGGCATGATTCATCAAGTGAAACTGCACAATCATGGCCACTGACAATCTTTCCCACCTGGCCGCGTTCGCGGCGGTCGCCCGTCACCGCAGCTTCCGCCGCGCCGGCGCCGAGCTGGCGCTGTCGACCTCGGCGGTGAGCTATGCCATCCGCGCCCTGGAAGAGCGGTTGGGCGTGGGCCTGTTCCATCGCACCACCCGCAGCGTGGCCCTGACCGAGGCCGGGCAGCGCCTGCTGGAGCGGTTGCAGCCGGCCTTGGGGCAGGTGCATGACGCACTGGAAGAGATGAACCAGTTCCGCGCCGCTCCGGCGGGCCTGCTACGCATCAACGCCACCCGCGCGGCGGTGCCGACCCAGCTGGGGCCGCGGCTGGCGCGCTTCCTGCACGCGCATCCGGACATCCGCGTGGAACTGACCGAAAACGATGGCTTGGTCGACATTGTCGCCGAGGGCTACGACGCCGGTGTGCGCCTGCATGAGTTCGTGCCCGAAGACATGGTCGCGGTGCCGATGGGCCCGCCGCTGCGCGGCCTGATCGTTGGTGCGCCGGAGTACCTGCGGCGGCGGCCCGCACCCCGGCACCCGCGTGAGCTGGCCATGCACGAATGCATCCGTTTCCGCTTTGCCAGTGGTCATCTGTACAAGTGGCAGTTCGAGCGCGAGGGGCAGGCGCTGGAGATCGACGTGCCGGGGCGGCTGACCCTGGGCGAGCAGGGCACCGTGGTCAGTGCCGTGCTCGATGGCATCGGGCTGGCCTATGTGCTGGAAGACACCGCGCGGCCGTACATCGATTCGGGGCAGATGGTGGCGGTGCTGGAAGACTGGAGCGAACCGTTCGCCGGTTTCGCGCTGTACTACCCGAAGCAGCGGCAGATGCCCGGTGCGCTGCGCGCGTTCGTGGATATGTTGCGGGAGTAGCTGCGATGGGAGATGCAGTCCCGGCCAAGGGCCGGCACCGACCACGATCGGTCATTCGACCAGCGCATCGTAGCCTTCGCGGCTGAACTGGATCAGGCAGAAGCCGTGGCCGAACGGATCGGCCAGTACGGCGATCCACCCCCAGCGTCGCGCGCGCACCGGTTGTTCGAGTGTTGCCCCAGCCGTTACCGCGCGTGTCAGCGCGGCGTCGATGTCATCCACCACCCAGTCCAGGTGCAGCGGCGTCCAGTGGCGCTCGTAGTCGCGTACATCGCCGTCTTCGGTGGCGGCGCTGCCAGCCTCGTTCTGCAACAGGTACAGCGGTGTCGGTCCACCGAGCAGTTCCACCGCGCCGGCACCGAGCCGACGTCCGATATGCAATCCAAAGGCGGCCACGTAGAAGACTTCGGCGGCGGCCAGGTCGGGCACGTCGATGTTGACGATGAAGCTGCGGGCAGTGGCGTTCATGGCGGCGATTTCCAGCATCCGGTGCTTGCAGTCTAGTCCTGCCGCCGGCTGCTGCCGGTACATCTCCTGCGCGGATTCGGGCAAGCTGGGCGGCCTCCATCGGCAAGGACATCCATGAGCGCGCTATCTGACATCGAACAGGCCACCGGCCAGTCCTTCCCGCCCTTGTTCAAGCAGTTGCATGCCGCGGGTCGATTGAGCTGGGGCACTCCCCATCCGGAATGGTCCGAGGTGGTGTTCCCTACGCTGCAGGCGGATCCGCCGGTGCTGCTGTACGCCCAGGACTACGAGCCGTTGGAACACGATGAGCTGCTCGAGGCGTGGCAGGAGCTGACCGCCGAGGATCACTACAACCCCCTGCGCACTGACCTGCAGCTGCTGCCCTTTGCGCGCACCGGCGCGGGTGACAGCTACTGCTTCTGGAGCAACGCGCCCGGTTTCAGCGAGCCACCGGTGGTGATGGTGTGGCATGACGACGACCGCGCGGATGTGCTGGCCGCCAGCTACCAGGATTTCCTGTTCCGCAAGATGGTCGAAGCCGTTGCCGACTACCAGCCGCCGTACACGCTGCTGTCGCACGGCGAGCTGGCCGGGAATCTGCAGTGCTGGCTGCAGACCCATCAGTCCTTCCTGCGCGGCGACCAGTACGTGGCGTTGCAGCGGCTGTTCGCTCGCGTTGACGATATTGAAGAAGGCAACATCAGTGAAGACGACGCGCAGGCGATCGTCGCTGACGTGATCGGCTTTGCGCGGTTGGACGAGTCGTTCGCCTACGTGCGCGAGGACGCCTGAACCAAAGGTCGGAGCCCCGCCTGTGGTGGGGATCCGACCTCGTGCGGGATCAGCCTGCAGCCGGGTAGTCCAGGTAGCCTTCCCTGCCGCCCCCGTAGTAGGTGCTGCGGTCGGGCGTGGCCAGCGCGATGTCCCGCTGCAGGCGTTCGACCAGATCCGGGTTGGCGATGAACGGTTGGCCGAAGGCGGCGATATCGATGGTGCCTTCGTCGACCAGGCGCAGCGCGCGTTCGCGGGTCATGCCGCCGGCCAGGATCACGTTGCCACCGTAGGCCTGCTTGAACTGCTGCAGGAAGGCCTCGCCCAGCACTGACTGCCCCGCCTGCAGGTTGTCATTGAGGTGCACATAGGCCAGCCCGCGCTTGCCCAGTTCCTTGGCCAGGTACAGGTAGGTGGCTTCGTTGTCGGGGTAGAACGGCATGTCGAAGGTGAGGTTGTTCGGCGCCAGGCGCACGCCGATGCGGTGGGCGCCGATGCGCTGGGCCATCGCATCCACCGTCTCCAGGATCAATCGCGCACGGTTCGGCAATGAGCCGCCGTAGCGGTCTTCGCGCTGGTTGATGAGTGGGTTGAGGAACTGCTCGAACAGGTAGCCGTTGGCGGCATGCAGCTCGATGCCATCGAAACCGGCGGCGATGGCGTTGTCGGCGCCGCGCACGAAGTCCTCGACGATGCCGGGAATCTCTGCGGTCTCCAGTGTACGTGCCGGGGTGGGATCGGCGTGGCCGCGGCTGCCATCGGCCAGGTACACGAACGAGGTGTTCTTCGGTGCGCTGGCGACCGGGCGGGTACCGGCGCTGACCGGTTGCCCGCCGTCAGGCTGCAGCGAGGAATGCGACATGCGGCCGACGTGCCAGAGCTGGGCGAAGATCGTGCCCTGCGCGGCATGCACCGCCTCGGTGACGACCTTCCACCCGGCCACCTGCTCGGCCGACCAGATGCCGGGCACGTCGATGTAGCCCTGGCCCTGCGGCGAGACCGGCGTGCCTTCACTGATGATCAGGCCGGCGCTGGCGCGCTGCCGGTAGTACTGGGCGGTCAGCTCGTTGGCGACCGCACCGGGGTTGCGGGCGCGGGTCATCGGGGCCATCGCGATGCGGTTGCGCAGGGCGGTGCCTGCCAGGTCGAAGGGGTGGAACAGGGCGACGGTCATGTCGGTCATCTCGGTGCGGGGGGAGGAGCGCCAGGGGCGCGATGCACACAGGATGGAGTTGACATGCAGGCGCATAAAGCGCTTCGATCTCCCTTCGGACGGGACTATTTGTCCCCAATGTGGGGTGAGAGATGCTGCCGCTGGAATCGTTGAATGGCCTGGTCACGTTCGTCACCACGGCCCGCTCGGGCAGCTTCACCGAGGCTGCCGACGCGCTGGGCATCTCGCGCTCGGCGGTGGGCAAGGCCATCGCCCGGCTGGAAGCGCGGCTGGGCGTGCGCCTGTTCCACCGCACCACGCGGCGCATCGCGCTGACCACCGACGGCGAGGCGTACTACGCATCGTGTGCGGCGGCGCTGGAAGAGATCTCCGCCGCCGAGGCCTGCCTGGGTTCGGCCGGCCTGCCCAGCGGACGGCTGCGCATCGACATGCCGTCCTCGTTCGGGCGCCTGGTGGTGCTGCCGGTGCTGTTGCGCCTGTGCCGGCACTACCCGGACCTGCAGCTGACGATGACCTTCACCGATCACTTCGTCGATCCGGTCGAAGAGGGCATCGACCTGCTGATCCGTTTCGGCGGGCTGCACCAGGCCGAGCACCTGGTCGCGCGTCGGCTGGGCCGCCAACGCCTGGTCACCTGCGCATCGCCGGAGTACCTGCAGGCGCATGGCGTGCCGGCTACCGTGGAAGAACTGGCGCAGCACCGCAGCATCGTTGGCTTCCGCCACGGGCAGCCGGTGTGGTGGCGGATTGGCAGTGACGATGCCGAGGGAACGTTCGTCCCGAACGCGGCCTACCAGCTCAACGACGGCGACG
This sequence comes from Stenotrophomonas sp. SMYL41, assembly GCF_036319965.1. NCBI lineage: Bacteria > Pseudomonadati > Pseudomonadota > Gammaproteobacteria > Lysobacterales > Lysobacteraceae > Stenotrophomonas > Stenotrophomonas sp. SMYL41. Next base: position 20,120 of record NZ_JAWIRX010000026.1, read on the forward strand.
CGGTGATCGAAGCGGCCATCGCCGGGCTGGGCATCTGCCAGATGCCCATTTCACTGGTGCGCCGTCATCTGGAATCCGGCGTGCTGCACTCGGTGCTGGACGCACACATGCAGCGGCACATCGACATCCATGCGCTGTGGCCACCGACCCGCCACCTGCGGCCGAAGGTGCGCTATGTGGTGGACGAGCTGGCGCGGCTGGCGGCTCAGGGCGTGTTTGACTGAGCCGGGGCCACCACGTCGGGCGCCCCATCGAGCGAGCTGCGTGGCGGGAACGCCATCATCCCCGCCAACTGGCAGTAAGCGGCAGCATCGAGGAAGGTTGTGGGCACATGGTCCTCAAGCTGGCGGGTTTTGCGCAGTCCTTCGATCGGTTCGAGGATGGCCGGAAATTCCTTGCCCTGCTCGTCCAGGACGCGGTCCAACCGGTCTTTCAGGGGGCTCTTGTAGAAGAAGTCCGGCAACACGATGCACATCTGGGTGCCGGGCCGCGAGGCGATCTCGCGCATCGCCGCTTCGAACGCGTCGGCATGCTCGGCATCGTCGGTGCGCAGCTGCAGGTCCTCCGCCTCGCCGACCGGGCGGTAGTACACGCTGCCAGGGCGGAACAGGAAGGTATACAGATGCGTTCCTTCCACCTTGTACGTCTTCGGTGAGCGTTGCCGCTGCAACTCGGTGGGGAGTGGCACTGAGCGTCCGTCGGCCAGCAGCAGCCTGGCGTTCATGCCGCAGCTGCTGCCGTCGGTACCGAACGATACTTCGTAATCCAGGCCGGGTTCCGGCGTCAGCAGAAGGGAGGGTGGCAGCGCAAAGCGCAGGTCGCTAACCTTTTCGCCCGCGGGAACGCAGCGGCGATTGCCCTCGAAGTTGGCCATCACATTGACCAGCTGGCCCGGCACCAGTGCGAATTCGCGATAGAAGGGCTTGCGGATACCGCCCAGCGTACCGGTGGCGAATGACTCGGGCATGCCGATCGAGGTGCTCTCATTGCCGGTGGCCAGCGAGGCGAGCGTACTGAACACGCCCTTGGATGCCTTGCTCTCCACCCTGACCACTTCGGCTTCGGCGCCGCTGCGCGTGTGGTTCTTGCGCATTGCCAGATACTGGCCATTGGCGCTGAACAGGCGGATGCGCGCCGGTTGCTGCAGATCGACCTGGGCGGCTGCGGTGGAGGGGGCCTGCTCGGCCAGTGCAGGAAATGCCAGGGCCATGGCCAGGCAGGCGGGCAGCAGGGGACGCATGATCAGCAGAACTCCGTGTCATAGCCGGCGAGTCATTCGCCATCAGGCACGGAGTAGCGGCCGCGTGGTGGTGTTCTTTAGCTCGGGTTTGCAGGCGGATCGCGATGGCGGCAGGGAGCGGTCGGTGGCACTGGCTGGGTCACTATGTATACTATCCCCCAGTATAGTTCTGAGGTGGCCCCGCCATGCCGCACTCCCCCGAAGAGAAGAAGAAAGTCCTGGCCCGCGTGCGCCGCATCCGCGGCCAGTGCGATGCGTTGGACCGCGCGCTGGAAGCCGGAGCCGACTGCGGGCCGGTGCTGCAGCAGATCGCCGCCATCCGTGGCGCGGTCAACGGCCTGATGTCCGAGGTGATGGAGGCCCATCTGCGCGAGGAGTTCGGCCAGCCTGCGGCCTCTGACGAACAACGCGCCGAACGCGTGCGCGACATGAGCGCGTTGATCCGCTCGTACCTGAAATAAACGACGGCGCAACATGGCGCCGCCCATCCTGTCATTGCCTGTCTCTGGAGAAACCACCCATGAAGTCCCGTGCCGCCGTCGCCTTTGGTCCCGGCCAGCCGCTGCAGATCGTCGAGATCGACGTCGCCCCGCCGAAGGCGGGCGAAGTGCTGGTCAAGATCACCCACACCGGTGTCTGCCACACCGATGCGTTCACCCTGTCCGGCGATGATCCGGAAGGCCTGTTCCCGGTGGTGCTGGGCCATGAAGGCGCCGGCATCGTGGTGGAGGTGGGCGAGGGCGTGACCAGCGTCAAGCCGGGCGACCACGTGATTCCGCTGTACACCGCCGAGTGCGGCGAGTGCCTGTTCTGCAAGAGCGGCAAGACCAACCTGTGCGTGTCGGTGCGCGCCACCCAGGGCAAGGGCGTGATGCCCGACGGCACCAGCCGCTTCAGCTACAACGGCGAGCCGCTGTACCACTACATGGGCTGCTCGACCTTCAGCGAGTACACCGTGGTGGCCGAGGTGTCGCTGGCGAAGATCAATCCGGAAGCCAACCCGGAGCACGTCTGCCTGCTCGGCTGCGGCGTCACCACCGGCATCGGCGCGGTGCACAACACCGCCAAGGTGCAGGAAGGCGACAGCGTGGCGGTGTTCGGCCTCGGTGGCATCGGCCTGGCGGTGATCCAGGGCGCGCGCCAGGCCAAGGCCGGCCGCATCATCGCGGTTGACACCAATCCGTCCAAGTTCGAGCTGGCGCGCGCATTCGGCGCCACCGACTGCATCAACCCGAAGGACTACGACACGCCCATCCAGCAGGTCATCGTCGAGATGACCACCTGGGGCGTGGACCACAGTTTCGAGTGCATCGGCAACGTCAACGTGATGCGTGCGGCGCTGGAATGCGCGCACCGTGGCTGGGGCCAGAGCGTGGTGATCGGCGTGGCGGGTGCCGGCCAGGAAATCTCCACCCGCCCGTTCCAGCTGGTGACCGGCCGCAAGTGGATGGGCACCGCCTTCGGTGGCGTGAAGGGCCGCAGCCAGCTGCCGGGCATGGTGGAAGACGCGATGAAGGGCGATATCGAACTGGCGCCGTTCGTCACCCACACCATGGACCTGGACAAGATCAACGAAGCCTTCGACCTGATGCATGAAGGCAAGTCGATCCGTTCGGTGGTCCACTACTGAGCAACGCCGGGTGGCAGGCCGCCGTGCCTGCCACTCTTCCGGAGGAACCCATGGAACGCATTGAGCATCGCGCCTGTTTCGGCGGCTGGCAGGACGTCTACCGCCATCATTCGGCCACGCTGGGCTGCGACATGCAGTTCGCCGTGTACCTGCCGCCGCAGGCGGAAACACAGAAACTGCCGGTGCTGTACTGGCTGAGCGGCCTGACCTGCACCGAGCAGAATTTCATCACCAAGTCCGGCGCGCAGCGTTACGCAGCCGAGCACGGGGTGATCATCGTCGCGCCGGACACCAGCCCGCGGGGCGATGACGTGGCCGATGCCGAAGGCTACGACCTGGGCAAGGGGGCTGGCTTCTACCTCAATGCCACCCGCGCTCCGTGGGCAAAGCACTACCGCATGCACGACTACGTGGCGCAGGAGTTGCCGGCGCTGATCGAGGCGAACTTCGCGGTGACCGATGGGCGCGCGATCAGTGGCCATTCGATGGGCGGCCATGGCGCGCTGGTGATCGCCCTGCGCAACCCGGGGCGCTACCGCAGCGTGTCGGCGTTCTCGCCGATCGTCGCGCCCAGCCATGTGCCGTGGGGGCAGAAGGCGTTCCATGCCTACCTGGGGGACAACCCGGCCGACTGGGCGCAGTGGGATGCCTGCGAGCTGATCGCCGTGGCCGGCGAGCGCCTGCCGCTGCTGGTCGACCAGGGCGAGGCGGATGAGTTCCTGCAGAGCCAGCTGCAGCCGCAGCGCCTGCGGGAAGCCTGCAATGCCGCAGGCCATCCGCTGACCCTGCGCCTGCAGCCGGGTTACGACCACAGCTACTACTTCATTGGCAGCTTCATCGGCGAGCATATCGCCCACCACGCCCAGGCCCTGCAGGGCTGAACGCAGTCCGGTAGTGCCGGCCACCGGCCGGCACCCTCCGGCGCCGGTGTGTCCAATCGGGTTTTCTGCGGTGGATCACGCCCTTGTGGCGCGCTGCCGCGCTATCGTGCGCGCATACGGCCTTGCGGATCGGGGGAAGCATGCCGGTAGTGCTGGCGCTGCTGTACGTGGTGTGCCATGGCCTGGTCGTCACCGTGTGGCCTGGGGTGACCGGCGCGGGTTCCTTCGTGTTCCTGGCCGGGGCGCCGCTGCTGGCTGCGGCCGCCTGCCTGTGGCGGGCGCGTCGTGACCGTGCCGCGCTGGGCTGGCGTGCCACCGCACTGGCGCTGCTGCTGTGGGCGGGCGGCATGGTCATGAACATGATCGACGCGCTGGGAGCAGGGCGCGCGGATGCGACGCCGCAGGCCAGCCTGTTCCTGTACGTGCTGTACGGCGTCCCGCTGGTGTTCATCCTGGCCCGCGCGCGCCGCGAGCGGATGAGCATCAGCCTGATCGATGCCGCGATGGCGGCGCTGCTGGGCGTGCTGTTCTTCGTGCATGCGCAATCGTTCGCCGCCCGTATCGACGTCGATGATTCGGCGATGGCCAGCATGCAACGCTTGTTCGACATCCAGAACCTGTGCATCGCCGGGTTCGCGATGGTGCGATGGCTGGCCGTTGACGTGCCCGAGCGGCGCAGTTTCTTCCGCGCGTTGGCGCTCTACGCGCTGGCTTACCTGGTGGTGGCCTACTACATCAACCACTTCACCTCGGAGGATTCCTTCGGTGCCTACAACGATCTGCTGATCGATCTGCCGTTCCTGCTGCTGGCGCTGCTGGCACTGAGCCATACGCCGCTGCCGGCCTCCATGCCGCATCCACGGCTGGCGCGCACAGTGCAGGCGGCCGGGCCGATGATCCTGCCGTTGCTGCTGCTGGTGGTGGGCACCCTGGTGGTCGACCACGCACGGCCTCTGGCGGTCACCGGTTTCGTGGTGGCGACGCTGGGCTTCGGCCTGCGCAGCATCCTGCTGCAGATGGACCTGATGGAACGGCAGGCGTCGCTGGATCAGCTGGCGCGCCAGGATGGCCTGACCGGCGTGGCCAATCGTCGCCAGTTCGACGCACTGCTGCAGGCGGAGTGGAACCGGGCGCGCCGCAGCGGCAGCGAACTGGCCCTGCTGCTGGTCGACATCGATCACTTCAAGGCGTTCAACGACCAGCACGGGCACCCGGCCGGGGACCGTTGCCTGCAGGCGGTGGCTGCGGTGCTGAAGGTCATTGCCGGTCGCGGCGGCGACAGTGTTGCGCGTTACGGCGGCGAAGAATTCGCGGTGATCGTGCCGGCAAGCCCGCTGTCGGGCGTGCTGGCACTGGCCGAACGCCTGCGCGAGGCAGTGGAAGTGCTGCCGCTGCCGGAGGGGCGGGTGAGCATCAGCGTTGGCGTGGGCTACCTGCATCCGCCTGCGCTGGCCAGTGCGGACCAGCTGCTGGCCGATGCCGACGCCGGCCTTTACGCCGCCAAGCGCGCCGGCCGCAACCGGGTGGTACTGCATGCGCAGGTGCTTGACGACGAAGGCAGCGCACACGGAACGATCGACTGCTGAATGCCCTGCGGCCGCGTCCGCGCGTGGGTTCAGCGCTGACGCAGCCAGCCGGCCGGGTCCAGCAATCTCAGCCCGACCGGTGACAGCGAGCGCTGTCGCAACGTCAGGTTCGCCGCGTGGACAGCACGTGCGCAGCGCGCCAACTGCTGGCGCAACGTTGCCAGCGCGTCGTCCTCGCGGGGGCGTGCATGCCGCCACTGGGCAATGCGCAGCAGACAGACCAGCAGGTCCAGTTCGCTGGCGGCAATGAAGGGAGAGCCGGCGGGTAGCAGGTCGATCGGGGCGGCGGGCGCGGCCAGCAATGGCAGCAGGGCGACGAACGCATCGCGGCCCTCGCGGTCCAGACCAAGGTGGCTCAAGCCGGCCAGCCCTTCGGGCTGCAGCATAGGGTCACCCAGCTGGCGTATCGCCACCAGTAGCGCCTGCTCGCCACGGCCGAACTGGCGGCCGAAGGCACGGTAGCTGACCCGGGTGGGAAACAACGGGGAACGGGAAGCCATGGTTGCTAGGGCTGCGGGTCGCGGGTTTCCACCAGCACGGGACAGGGCGCGTGGTCGATGGTCCATTGCCCGATCGAGGGTTCGAACAGGCGTTCCAGGCGGGACAGATGGCGGTGGCCGATCACGATCAGGTCGCACTTCAGGCGCCGGGCCTGCTCGCTGATCACTTCGCCCGGATCGCCGGAGGGAATCTGCGCGATGGCGTCGACGCCGCGCTCGCGCAGCTCGGCCAGGGCTTCGGCCAGCACCGCCTCGGCCCGCGAGCGCTGGCGCGCGGCTTCCGGGTACTCGATGCGGTCGGCTTCGCTGGCATCGGCGGCCAGCGCGAATTCGGGGTCGAGCACGCACAGCAGGTGCAGGCGGCTGCGCGGGCCGGCGATGGCCGCGGCCAGGTCCAGCACGCGTGCGTGCTGGGGGCCGCCGTCCAGGGCGACCAGCAGGGTAGTGAACATGGATGTCTCCTTGGCAGGCCGGGGATGGTCGCCGATGTCTCCGCGCGCACCCATGCCGTGCGCGGCAGTCAATGAATGCGTATAACGCAATCCACTGAGGTTACACGTGTCGTAGAGTCATCTGATTTACGGGAGACTGTCATGCCCCTGCCGGACCTGAACCTGTTGCTGGCACTGGACGTGTTGATCGACGAATGCAGCGTGGCCGCCGCCGCGCGGCGGATGAACCTGAGCGCCCCGGCGATGAGCCGTACCCTCGGCCGGATCCGAACCGCCCTGGGTGACCCGGTGCTGGTGCGAGCCGGTCGCGGGTTGGCGCCCACGCCGCGCGCCCTGCAGCTGCGCGAGCAGGTCCGCGACGTCATCGAACAGGCCCACCGTGTTTTCCATGCGGGCCGCGAGATCGACGTGGGTACCCTTGAGCGCACCTTCAACGTGCGTGCCAACGATGTCTTCATCGGTGGCTTTGGCGGTCGCCTGCGCGAGATATTCCGGCAGCAGGCGCCGCGCGCGGTACTGCGCTTCGTGCCTGAAGGCGATACCGATGATGATGCGATGGCGCAGGGCCGGATCGATCTGTACATCAGCACCGCCGGCAAGCACGCGCCCGACACCAAGGTGCAGAACCTGTTCAGTACCTCGTTCATGGGTGCTGCCCGCGAGGACCATCCGTTGTTCGATGGCGAGATCAGTGCCGAACGCTTTGCCGCCTGCGATCACATCGCGGTGTCGCGCCGTGGCCTGCCACGCGGACCGATCGATGACGACCTGGCCGCGCTCGGCCTGCAGCGACGGGTGGCACTGATCAGCCCGACCTTCCACGGTGCGATTTTCGCGGCGGCCGAATCGGACCTGATCCTGCCGCAGATGCCGAGCGTGATGCTGGAGCGCATCATCAGCATGCGCCTGCCGTTGCGCCTGTTCCCGCTGCCGATTCCGGTGCGCACGGCGGCCATCGTGCAGGCCTGGCACCCGCGCCTGGACAACGACGCTGCCCACCAGTGGCTGCGCCGCTCGATCAAGACCATGTGCGAAAGCGTCGAGGACATCCGTCGCTGAGGTTACGGGCGTGCGCCCGACGCACGCCTGCGATGCCGGTGACGCCATTTTTTGCACGTTACCGGCTCCCTAGACTGCGCTCCCCGGAGTTTCACTGAGCGCATTCCAATGACCCCCAACATGCCGTGCCCTGCACGGATTGGTGCCCGGCGATGAGTACGCCGGCCGCCGCTGTCCCGGCCGCTGCAGCGCCCCGTCCTGCCGCCGCCCCCGGGCTCGACCGCCGCGTCCTGGTCGGCCTGTGCGGCGTGCTGCTGGCGGTGCTGGTGTCGGGCTTCAACGAGAACATCACCAAGGTCGCCCTGGCCGACATCCGCGGTGCGATGGGTTTCAGCGTCGATGACGGCAGCTGGATCGTCGCCCTCTATAGCGCCATGTCGGTCAGCGCGATGGCCTTCGCACCGTGGTGTGCCGCCACTTTCTCGCTGCGCCGCTTCGCGCTGGCGATGATCGGTGGCTTCATGGTGCTGGGCGTGCTGTGCCCGCTTGCCCCGAACCTGCAGGTGTTCCTGCTGCTGCGCGCGCTGCAGGGCCTGTGCGGTGGCGCGCTGCCGCCGCTGCTGATGAGCGTGGCGCTGCGCTTCCTGCCGCCGGGCATCAAGCTGTACGGCCTGGCCGGCTACGCGCTGACGGCGACGTTCGGCCCGAGCATGGGCACGCCGCTGGCCGCGTTCTGGGTCGAGCAGGTGGGCTGGCATTGGGCGTTCTGGCAGATCGTGCCGTACTGCCTGGCGGCCATGGCGATGGTCAGCCGGGGCCTGCCGCAGGATCCGCTGCGGCTGGAACGCTTCGCCCAGTTCGATACGGCCGGCTTGCTGCTGGGCCTGCCGGCGCTGGTGCTGCTGGTGCTGGGCCTGGTGCAGGGCCCGCGCCTGAACTGGTTCGACTCGCCGATGATCACGCTGATGATCGGTGGCGGTGCCGGCCTGATGGTGCTGTTCATGATCAATGAATGGTTCCACCCGCTGCCATTCTTCAAGCTGCAGTTGCTGGCCAACCGCAACCTCAGCTACTCGCTGGTGACGTTGGGCGGCGTGTTGTTCGTGCTGCTGGCAGTGATCTCGATCCCGTCCGGTTTCCTGGCCAGCGTGCAGGGCTACCGGCCGCTGCAGACCGCACCGATGCTGCTGTGGGTGGCGTTGCCACAGGTGATCGCGCTGCCGCTGGTGGCGGCGCTGCTGAACATCCGCGCGGTGGACTGCCGCTGGGTGCAGGCCACGGGCCTGGCGATGTTGGCCCTGGCCTGCTGGCTGGGTTCGCACCTGGATGTGGCCTGGATCCGCGACAACTTCCTGTGGGTGCAGCTGCTGCAGGTGTTCGCCCAGCCGATGGCGGTGCTGCCGTTGCTGATGCTGGCCACCGGCGGCCTGGCGCCGCAGGACGGCCCGTTTGCCTCGGCGTGGTTCAACACGGTCAAGGGCTTCGCTGCAGTGCTCGCCAGTGGCGTGCTGGATGCCGTCGCGCAGGGCCGCCGTCATTTCCATTCCACCGTGCTGGTCGACCGCCTTGGCGAGCAACCGTGGCTGGCCGAGGGCCCGCAGCTGGGCGCGCGCCTGCATGCACAGGTACAGGCGCTGACCTCGGCCGACCTGTACTGGGTGGTCGCGCTGGTGGCACTGGCCTTCATTCCCCTCATTGCCTGGATGCCCACCCGCATCCATCCGCCACGTGCCGTGGCCTGAACCTTTCGCAGGAACCCCCTCATGACGATCAATCGAACCACTCTCAATACCGGCCTGGGCCTGGGCGTTCTGGCGCTGGCCATCGGCGCCTGGCTGCTGCTGCGCGACGGCGGCCACCAGACCACAAACAATGCCTATGTCGTGGCCGACTACACGCTGGTGGCGCCGAAGATTCCGGGCTTCGTCAGTGCCGTGGACGTAGAGGACAACCAGCCGGTGAAGGCCGGCGACGTGCTCGCCCGCATCGACGATCGCGACTACCAGGTGGCCTTGCAGGCAGCCCGTGCCGACCTCGCCAACGCCCGTGCACAGCTGGCCAACGCACAGGCCGCACTGGCCCAGCAGGACTCGCTGATCGAACAGGCCAGGGCCAGCGTCGATGTCAGCCGTTCCGAACTGACCCTGGCCAGCGCCGACCAGCAGCGTTACCGCGAACTGGCCCGCGACGGCGCCGGTACCGTACAGAACGCGCAGCAGGCGCAATCGAAGCAGGCCGTGGCCAGTGCCCACCTGCAGCAGGGCCAGGCTGCGCTGTCGACCGCGCGCCAGCGCACCGGCATCCTCAGCGCTGGCGTGCAGGCCGCGCAGGCGGCGGTACAGCGTGCCGAGGCGGCGCAGGCACGCGCCGAACTGGATCTGTCGCACACCGTGCTGCGTGCACCGATCGATGGCATGGTTGGTCGTCGCGCAGTGCGCGTGGGTGCCTACCTGACCCCGGGGACGCCGGTGGCTGCGGTGGTGCCGCTGAAGCGCGCCTTTGTGGTCGCCAACTTCCAGGAAACGCAGATGACCCGCATGCAGGCCGGCCAGCAGGTCGAGCTGAAGGTGGACGTGTTCCCGGGCAAGCCGCTGCGCGGGCACATCGACAGCATCGCACCGGCCACCGGCGTCACCTTCGCCGCCGTCGCACCGGAAAACGCCACCGGCAACTTCACCAAGGTGGTGCAGCGCATTCCGGTGAAGATCGTGCTGGAACCGGGCCAGCCACTGCTGGACCAGCTGCGTGCCGGCATGTCGGTGGAAGCCCGCGTTGACCTGGGCAGCCGCGCGCGCGCGCAGAGCGTGCAGCACCGTCCGGGGCACAAGAGCGGGGAGGGTGCATGAGCGCCGTCACCGTGTTCCGCACCGTCGTTGCGGCCAGCCTGTGTACGGCCCTGGCTGCCTGCACGATGGGTCCGGACTTCGTACGCCCGCAGGCAGAACTGCCCAGCCACTGGCAGGGTGAGGTTGTTGCCGGCAACGCCATCGACCAGGACGCGGCCTGGTGGGCCGGCTTCGACGATCCACTGCTGGAGCAGCTTGCCGGCCAGGTGCTGGCAGCCAACCTGGACCTGCAGCTGGCGGCCAACCGCGTGCAGCAGAGCCGCGCCGCGCGTGGCATCAGCGCCGCCGACCGGCTGCCCAGCGTCAGCGCAACCGCCAGTGGCATGCGCGCTCGCAACAGCGAAGTGGGCTTGAACGATCCGTCCGGCAACGGCGGCCGCGACGACTACGGGCTGTTCCAGGCCGGTATCGGCCTGAGCTGGGAGCTGGACCTGTGGGGTCGCGTGCGTCGCCAGGTGGAAGCCGCGGACGCACGCGTACAGATGGCCGAGGAAGATGCACATGCGGTGCGCATCGCGCTGCTGGCGGAAACCGCGCGTGATTACCTGCAGCTGCGTGCGACGCGGCAACTGCTGGCGATCACCGAGGACAACCTCAGCATCGCCCACGACATCAAACGGCTGACCGAGGCGCGACAGCGCCAGGGCGTGGCCAGCATGCTGCAGGTGTCCAGTGCGGCCGCGCAGGTGGCATCGCTGCAGGCGCGCATCGCGCCGCTGCAACATCGCGAATCGCAGCTGCGCAATGCGCTGGCGTTCCTGCTGGCGCAGCCGCCGCAGGCGCTGGACGCGCCGCTGCAGGATGCACGCCGTGACTGGCCGGCGTTGCCGGCCGTGGCGGTGGGGTTGCCCAGTGAGCTGGCCGAGCGTCGCCCGGACATCCGTCGTGCCGAAGCGGCACTGCATGCGGCAACGGCCGGCATCGGCGTGGCCAAGGCCAGTTTCCTGCCGCGCATCACCTTGAATGGCGATGCCGGCTTCCAGGCCAGACAGCTGGATGATCTGGACGGTTGGAACGCGCACCGTTTCAACATCGGGCCGTCGATCAGCGTGCCGATCTTCCAGGGCGGGCGGCTGAAGGCCAACCTGGCGCTGAGCCGGCTGCAGCAGCAACAGGCGGCGCTGCAGTTCCGCCGCACCGTGCTGCAGGCCTGGCATGAAGTGGACGACGCCATCGATGGCTATGCAGCGGAGCAGCAGCGCACCGTGCAGCTGCATGTGGCGGTGGACGAGAGCGAGACCGCACTGGGTGCGGCGCGCCGGCAGTACCAGGCCGGTGTGGTCGACATGCTGGATGTGCTGAGCACCCAGCGCATCGCGCTGGACAACCAGGCCGCGCTGGCCAACAGCCAGGCCACGGCGGCGATTGCACGGGTGGAGCTGTACCGCGCGTTGGGTGGCGGCTGGTAGGGAATCGTCGGGGGAGTGCCGGCCGCTGGCCGGCACCTTCATGGCTGTTCCGGTTGCCGGCCAGCGGCCGGCACTGCCAGGGCCTGGCCTCAACGCACGTCGCGCAGTTCCCAGTGATGGCCAGCCAGCAGGCGCAGGCGCTGCTTGAACACGTCACTGTCGATGCGGGTGGTGGCGACCAGGTTGATGCGCAGGTCTTTCTGCTCGCCGGTCACGGTGGCATCCGGATCGGTCACGCCCCATTGCGGTTCCACCGCATCCGGGTCGGGCTGCTTGGCCTTCCAGCGCTCGAACAGCGTGCCGTTGCGCAGGGCGTCCTGCAGCTCTTCGGCGAAACCGGCGGCGCCCTGTGAATGGAAAGACAGGTCGGGGTCATTGCCGCGGGCCTTGGACGGGTCGGGCAGGCTGATGTGGTACTGCGCAGGCATGGAGTTCTCCTTGAAGTGCGGCAAGGCTGGCACAACCGCGGTGGAATCGATGTGCAGATTCCGGCCGCGGCCAGCGCTCATTCGAACCGATGCGGCCCATCGGCAAAGCCCACGGTGACTGCGCCCTTGCCGACGTTGACCATGCCGGTCAGGCTCATCACCGATTCGTACACGGTCACGCCGTGGCCGGCACAGACCTCCTTCATCTGTGCATAGCCGGGCAGGGTGCGCAGCTCGTCCAGTTCGCCGCCGTAGCTGACGCACACCGTTGGCGTCATCAGCCCGACACGCACGCGCTGGCCGACCACCGCGAACAGCTTCTGCACGGCACTGTCGAAACCCTTGATCTTGGCCACCGGCCCGGTCTCGCCACGGTAGCCGTGCAGCACCGGCTTGATGTCCAGTGCGCTGCCCAGCGCGGCGCTGAGCAGGCCGACACTGCGGTCACCCTTGTGCCGTGCACGTGCGCGCATGTAGTACAGGTCGCGGGTGACCATGTAGCCGTGCACGTTGCCGGCCAGTTCTTCCAGCCGTTCGCGGATCTGCTGCACGCTGGCGCCACTGCCACGCAGGCGTACCGCCTCCACCGCGGTCACCGCCTGCGCGGCGAACAGGTTCTGGGTATCGAGCACGCGCAGCGCGAACGGTGAGTTGTAGCCCGCCGCCTGCCGCACCGGCTTGTAATCATTGAGGATGGCGAAGCTGGCCTGCAGCGCGTTGTCGTGGATCGGGCTGCGGGTCTTGGTGATGGTCATGCAGAACACGTGGTCGTAATCGATCACCAGCTGCTGCAGGAACAGGTCGCGGATCTGGTTGACGCTGAAGGGGATGGTCTCCGCTTCAGCACCATGTTCGGCCACATGCGCGTGCAGGAAGCTCAGGGTGGCCTGCTCATCGCGATGATCGGCCAGCACGGCTTCGCCGATCCGTACAGTGATCGGCAGCAGCACGATGTTGTGCTCGGCAATGAAGTCCTGCGGCAGGTCGCAGGCCGAGTCGACGACGATTCCGATGCGCATCCGCGGCTCCCCCTCCAGGGCGGTTGTAGGTTCGGAAACGTGAAATCTATCTCAAAACATGGCGGGGCGCGCGAGGGAAACGCGCCACGCCCTGTTCAGCGACTGCGCTGCACCGCCACCGGCAGGCTGGTCAGGCGCTGCCACTCGGGTTGCTGCAGCAGGCCAGGGTCGGCCAGCACCGCCGCCATCAGCGGGTGGGCGTCGTTGCCCCAGAACAGTTCGCCATCGATGGCCAGGGTCGGCACGCCGAACACGCCGGCGGCAATGGCGGCCTCGGTGTTGCGCCGCAGCTGCTCCTTGACCGCCGGGGCGGCGATGGCGCTGGCGACATCCTCGATCCCCAGCCGTGCAGCCGGTTCGCGCAGGGCCTCGGCGCTGTCGGCGGCATTGCCGTCGCGCCAGATCCAGTCGAACAGCACGTCCACTGCCTGCACGCTGCCACCCGCCGCCAGGCACAGGCGCAGCGCCGACAACGGATTGAACGGGTGACCCGGCGGAAACCGCAGTGGTGTGCCTTCGGCCTGCGCGGTCCACAGCAGCTGGCGGTAGATGAAGCGGCGCTTGGCCGGAATCTCGGCCGGCCCGAGGTTGCCCAGGTGGTGCAGGACCGCGCCGAAGGCGATCGGCACGGTCTGGATCTGGGCGAACCGGGGCAGCTGCTTCAGCTTCTGCCAATGCAGGTAGGAATAGGGCGAGACGAAGTCGAAGTACCAGCGCAGCGTGGCCATTGGCGGCTCCTTGCAGGCAGTCAGGGGTGCGCGTTGCGCGGCAGGTAGCGGTCGCGCAGTTCGGTCTGGCGCGAGCGCATCGGCATTGCACGACCGCCCAGCCAGACCTGCTCGGCATAGTGCGCCACGTCCAGTGGGTCGCCCTCCCACAGCACCAGATCGGCGCGCTTGCCCGGTTCGATGCTGCCGATCTGGTCGCCCACGCCAAAGGCCTGTGCAGGCACCCGGGTCAACCCGGCCAGGCCGTCGGCCCAGGGCAGGCCGTTGGCCACGGCATTGCCCGCCAGCTGGCGCATCTTGCGTGCGTTGTGGGAGGCGTCGCCCCGTTGCACGAACGAGACGGCTACGCCGGAACGTTGCAGGCGTGCCGCATTTTCCAGAGTGGCCCCGATCTGGTCGAAGCTGGCCGGCAGGTTGGACAGCACGTCGACGAACACCGGCACCTGCGCGGCCGCCAGCTCCGGCGCCAGCTGCCAGGCTTCGCTGCCACCGGCAATGGCGATCTTCACCTTCTCGCGGGCGGCCCAGCGCAGCAGTTGGCGGATGTCGGCGGCACGGTCCGCTTCCACCACGATGCGGCCCTGGCCGGCCAGGTAGCGGCTGAGCGTGCGGCGCCCGGCAGGCGTCAGCAGCGCGTGCGGCGAGTCCGCGGCCACCTGTCCGCGTGCTTCGTCGATCATCTGCTGCAGCAGCATCCATTGCGCGGCGCGCGAATGCCCGGTCAGTTCGGAGGCCGCTGCGCCGATGCGCAGGAACAGGGCGCGCGGGCCGATCGGGTCGGCGCTGCCGTCCAGCCGCATCACGCCGCCCTGGCCTGCCACGAAGCCGCCGCCGGTGGCCGCGCCCAGTGCAGTGAAGCCGATGCCTTCCAGTCGCGTTACCGGGATCAGTACCGAGGCCGGGTTGTAGGCCAGGGTGACATCGAATTCCGGGCGCAGCGGCTGCTCGCCGATCTTCAACGTGCTGTCGACCGTGCTCGCTTCGCCGGAAACCTCTTCGATGCCGATCTCGGTGATACCCCCGAACAGCGCTGGGGTCAGCGGCCGGCCGTTGGCCTCGACCACGGTGGCGCCGGCCGGCGCGGCCAGACCGTTGCCCACCGCACGGATGATGCCCCCCTGCACCAGTACGTCCGCATTCTGCAGGCTGCCGCGCGTGCTGGCGGTATGCACCGTCGCGTTGCGCACCAGCAGGTCCTGTGCCTGTGCGGATGCGGAGATGCAGGCCAGCACCATGACGATCGGGCCGAGCCATGCCCGGCGACGCTTGTTCAACGCGCCCATCAGTGCACCTCCTGGCCGAGCTGGAAATCGGAACGCGGCGTTGCTGCCGGCGCACTGCGGTCGTACAGGCGTCGTCCATCGACGAAGACCTGTTCGGCCAGCGCATACGAACTGAAGGGGTTGCCATTCCACACCACCACGTCGGCCATCTTGCCCGCCTCCAGGGTGCCGGTCTGGCCTTCAATGCCCAGCGCCTTGGCGGCGTTGGCGGTCATCCAGGTGATGGCGTGTTCGGGCGTGATCTCCGGCATGCGTGCGCGGCGTGCGGCGGCCATCACCTTGGCCGCTTCCTGGTTCAGGCGCTGGATGCCTTCGGGCGAGTCGGAGTGGACGATGGCGCAGCTGTTCTTCGGGCGGTCGACCAGCGCGATGTTCTCGGGAATGCCATCGAAGGCTTCCATCTTGAAGCCCCACCAGTCGGCCCACAGCGCACCGCAGACGCCATCGGCGGCCAGCCGGTCGGCCAGCTTGTAGGCTTCCACGCCGTGGTGGAAGGCGGCCACCTTGAAGCCGAATTCCTTGGCCAGATCGAGCATGGTGGCCATCTCGTCGGCGCGGTAGCAGTGGATGTGCACGCGGATGTCGCCTTCGATCGCGCCAGCCAGCGTGTCCAGCTTGAGATCGCGCTTGCCGCCGGCGTCACCGGCGCTGTCGCCCTTGTCGCTGCCGAACCAGCCCCTGCGCTTGGCCGGCTTGGGTTTGCTTTTGGCGATGTAGTCGGCGGCATCGATGAAGGCGGCGCGGTAGCCGGCGACATTGCCCATCCGCGTGGCCGGGGCCACGCCCTTGCCTTCGCCGTAGACCCGTTTCGGGTTCTCGCCGCAGGCCATCTTCAGCCCCCACGGTGCGCCGGGAAACTTCATCGCCTGGTAGGTGATGGCCGGTACGTTCTTCAGGGTCACGCCACGGCCACCGACCAGGTTGGCCGAGCCGGGCAGCACCTGCATGCTGGTCACGCCGCCGGCCAGTGCGGTGGCGAAGCCTGGGTCCTGCGGCCATACAGAGTGCTCGGCCCAGACGTTGGCGGTGACCGGCGCGGTCATTTCGTTGCCGTCACTGTGCGCGCCGACACCGGGGCTGGGGTACACGCCCAGGTGCGAATGCACGTCGATCAGGCCCGGGGTGACCCACTTGCCCTGCGCGTCGATGCGGGTGACGCCGGCATCGGCCTGCAGCTGGCGACCGACCGCGACGATGCGGCCCTCGCGCAGCAGCACGTCGGCATTGTCCAGGCGCTGGCCGGTACCGGTCAGCACGGTGGCGTTCTGGATCAGCACCGGCGCATCGGGATGGGCCTGGTAGGTGCTGGGGTAGGGATCGGCGACGAAGCGCGAGGCGCCCACCGCTGGCGCCGTGCTCAATGAAAGCAGCGCCAGTGCCACCCCGGCGCGCAACAACGTCGATGCCATGCAGTTCCCCTCGCAGCGTAGTCCAGCCGCCGACGCTAGCCGGACGGCGGCGTGCTTGCCAAGTGACCTTCTTCACACGCGTGCCGGCAATGCCTCGACGGGGCCGCCCGGCTGGCTGAAAATAGCCGGTTCCCACGCCGTACACCGGACCACCGCCCATGAAGAGCAAGCAGGAAATCGTCGACAACTGGCTACCGCGCTACACCGGCGTGCCCCTGGACCAGTTCGGCCAGCACATCCTGCTGACCAACTTCGGCGGCTACCTGCACACCTTTTCCGAGCTGACCGGTGCCCCCGTCATCGGCCTGGACCGGCCGATGGCCAGTGCCACCATCGACGGCATCACCATGATCAACTTCGGCATGGGCAGCCCCAATGCCGCGATCATCATGGACCTGCTGTCGGCGGTGATGCCCAAGGCGGTGCTGTTCCTGGGCAAGTGCGGCGGCCTCAAGCGCAAGAACCAGCTGGGCGACCTGGTGCTGCCGATCGCGGCGATCCGTGGCGAGGGCACCTCGGGTGACTACCTGCCGCCGGAGGTGCCGGCGCTGCCGGCGTTCGCGCTGCAGCGTGCGGTCTCGACCATGATCCGCGACCTCGGCCACGACTACTGGACCGGCACCGTCTACACCACCAACCGCCGGGTCTGGGAGCACGACGAGGCGTTCAAGGAGCGGCTGCGGGCGATGCGCTGCATGGCCATCGACATGGAAACCGCTACCGTGTTCGCTGCTGGCTTCGCCAACCACATTCCCAGCGGTGCGCTGCTGCTGGTATCGGACCAGCCGATGATCCCCGACGGGGTCAAGACCGAGGCCTCCGATGCCAAGGTCAGCTCCCAGTTCGTGGAAAACCATATCCAGATCGGTATCGAGGCGCTTAAGCTTATCCGGCGCAACGGCAAGTCGGTCCGCCACCTGCGCTTCGACGAATGATGATGATGGCCTGGCGGCGCGCCGGCCCTGGGGAGTAGGTGATGGACGTTGCCGCGCAAGTGGTGGATTTCTGGAAAGAGGCGGGCCCTGCGAAGTGGTTCGCCCGCGACGATGCGTTCGACGCGCAGTTCCGCCAGTTGTTCCTGGATGAGCACTACGCGGCGGCTTCACGCGCGCGCGAACACTGGCTGGGCAGTGCCGATGGCGCACTGGCGCTGATGCTGCTGCTGGACCAGTTCCCGCGCAACTGCTTCCGCGGCACCGCCCATTCCTACGCCACCGATGGCCTGGCCCGCCATTACGCCATGCGCGCGATCGAGGAAGGCCTGGACCTGCAGCTGGTGCCCAAGCTGCGCGCCTTCATCTACCTGCCGTTCGAGCATTCCGAGGATCCGCTGGACCAGGACCGCTCGGTGGCGATGTTCGACGTGCTGGGTGACAAGGAATACCTGCAGTACGCCGAACTGCACCGCGACATCATCCGCCGCTTCGGTCGCTTCCCGCACCGCAACGCCGTGCTGGGCCGCATTCCCTCGCCGGAAGAACTGGACTACCTGGCCGAAGGCGGTTTCGCCGGCTAAGAAAAAGGGGACGGAGGGGATTAAGTCGTTATTGCCACAAACGACTTAATCCCCTCCGTCCCCTTTTTCAGTGCCGATCAGTACTTCGGCACGCCGTTGTCGACGTCTTCCGACCAGGCGTTGATGCCGCCGGTGACGTTGAACACCTTGGTGAAGCCCAGGGCGCGGAACTGCTCGGCGGCCTGCGCGCTGCGGCCACCGTGGTGGCAGATGAAGGCCAGTGCAGTGTCCTTCGGAAGGGCTTCCAGCGCGGCGCGGCCGTTGCCGTCGAAGGTCTTGAACGGCACGCCCACAGCGGCGATTTCACGCTCGTCGGCGGGGCGCACGTCCACCAGGGTGATGTTGCCTGCACGCACCAGGTCGTCGGCATCGCGCACGCTGATTTCCTGCACCGGCTTGGGCGCGTTCGGGTTGTCGATGGCCAGGCCCTTGCCGCGGATGTCGTCCACCCAGTCAATGGTGATGCCGTTGGCACGACGGGCGCTGGCCAGGTCGAACTGCACGCGCAGGCCGTTGGACTCGGCGGCGATGGCGCCCTCGTCGTGCGGGGCCAGCTGGAAGTTCGGCTGGAAGCCGGCGTCGATGGACAGCTGCAGGGCGGCGCCCGGGGCATCGGCCAGCGCGCCCTTGAGCATTTCCACGGCGGCCGGGGTGACAGTGATGCTCGGCGGGGTACGGTCCGGCGCAGCCAGGCCCAGCACGCTGCTCAGCTCACCGCTGGCGGCCATCTGCAGCACGATGTCGCTGCCGCCGACCAGTTCGCCGTCGATGTACAGCTGCGGGATGGTCGGCCAGTCGCCATAGGCCTTGATGCCTTCACGGATTTCCTGGTCGGCCAGCACGTTGACATGGGCGAACTCGACGCCGAGGTCCTGCAGGGCGCCTACGGCCTTGGCCGAGAAACCACACTGCGGCATCGACGGCTGGCCCTTCATGAACAGCACGACGCGGTTGGCGTTGAGGATGGATTCGATGCGCGAACGCAGGGCGGGATCGAGGGACATGGACGTCGGGGTTCCGGGAATTCGAATCATCAATTCTAACCCCCATGGCATCATGGGGGATGAGCAACGCAGGAACATTGCATCGCATCCCGACCCGGCCCTGGCGCTGGCTGCCCTGGCTGGTGGTGTCGCAGCTGGCCGTGATCCTGGTCTGGGCCCTGGCCGGCTGGCACTGGGGGCTGCCATTGATGGTGGCCAGCCACGCCCTGTTCATGGTGCCGGTCTTCCTGCCCAACAGCCGCTTCTACGCGCCGGTGCTGAGCCGGATGCCGGAGGCCGGCAACAGCGTCTGGTTGACCATCGATGACGGTCCCGGCCCGGAAACCCTCGCCGTGCTCGACCTGCTGGACCGCCACCAGGCCCGTGCCACCTTCTTCCTGGTGGGCGAGCGCGCGCTGGCGCAGCCGCAGCTGGTGCAGGAGATCCTGCGCCGCGGCCACGACCTGGGCAACCACAGCCACAGCCACCCGCAGGCGCGCTTCTGGCGGCTGGGCCCGGCGGCGATGCGCGCCGAGATCGAGGGCTGCCAGCATGCCCTGCAGGCGGTAAGCGGCCGCCCGGTGCGCTGGTACCGTTCGGTGGTGGGCATGACCAATCCGTTCGTGGCACCGGTGCTGCAGCGGCTGGACCTGGTCCGGGTCGGCTGGAGCGCGCGCGGCTTCGACGGTATCGGCTGCACGGCGCAGAGCGTGCTCGACCGGCTGCTGCCGGACCTGCGTCCAGGTGCCATCGTGCTGCTGCACGAGGGGGCCGCCCACGGCCACAACCTGGCGATCATCGAACGCGTGCTGCAGGCGCTGGACGAGCGTGGGTTGAAGGCCCAGTTGCCGGCCGGATAGCTTCGGGCCGTGGCCGTATCGAGCAGCCGAGCCTGGGCTCCGCTCTACAGCGCAGGGCGTTCGGCCACCAGCAGCCAGCTGTTGAACGGGGTGCGCCCATGCAGGGGGCGTGGCGATGTCACCTGCAATTCCGCTTCGGCCAGTGTCGCCTGCAGCACCTGCAGGTCGGGGTAGTGGCGCGGCCGCGTACCCATCCAGCCGACCATCCATGCCAGCCGATCGGCCACGCGCGTGGTGCGGTCGCGGCCATCGCCGGTGGCAAGCGGCGTGCGCAGCAGCAGGCGGCCGCCGGGAGCGACCCGTGCACTGGCCGCGCGCAGCAGTGCCTGCTGTGGGCCCGCATCCAGGTACTGCAGTACATCCAGTAGCAGGACATGCCCGGCCTGCGCTGGCAGCGGTGCCTGCACGTCCAGGCAGTCGAAGCGCACATCGTGCAGGCCGGTCGCGGCACGCCGGGCGCGCGCGATCTTGCCGGCATCCACGTCCACGCCCAGGTAGGGTTGGCTGCCGCCGCGCTGGCGCAGCACATGGGCGAACAGGCCGAGCCCGCAGCCCAGGTCCAGCAGCGGTTGCCCGTCGTCAGGGAGATGCTGCAGCACGCCGTCGTACAGCGGGTCGCTGCCGAGCTTGCCGCGGGTGTAGTAGTAGTCGCGACGGCTGCCCCAGGCCCGTGTGGGGCGGAACGCCTCGGCGATCGCGCGGGCCTGCGCGGCGCTCAGGGGTGTGCAGGGCAGGGGGAGGCCGTTCCGTGGCGTGCCATCCATCGCGTCAGTCCGTTCCGCGAAGCAGGTGTGCGGCGACCGGCAGCGCGCGTGCGCTCCACAGTGCGTACATCCGCGCTGACGGGTGCAGGCCGTCGTCGGCGATCATCGCCGGGTTGTCCCCGTGGGCACGGCTGATGTCGGTGATGTCGACGAAGGCCACGCCCTGCTGGATGCTGATCACCTCGGCGGCCGCGTTGTACTCGTCGGTTTCGATCTCGATGGTGGCCAGGTCGCGGCCACTGCCGGCACCGAACGGGGTCGCACCCCAATCGGGGAAGGACAGCACCAGCACGCGGCCGGCATCACCGCCCGCGAAGCCGATCGCCCGCTGCAGCAGCGCCTGGAACTGGCTGCGGTATTCGTCCAGCGGACGTCCGCGGTACTGGTTGTTGACGCCGATCAGCAGGCTGACGAAATCGAACGGTCCCTGCGGTGCACCCGCATCGATGCCAGCGTCGAGTTCGTCGGTGGTCCAGCCGGTGGTGGCGATGGTCTGCGGATCGGACAGGTCGATGCCCTGCGCACGCAGCGCCGCGGCCAGCTGGTGCGGCCAGCGGCCTTCGACTGCAACCGCTTCACCGATGGTGTACGAATCGCCCAGCGCCAGGTAGGACAGGGTCACAGGTCAGGCCACCGAACGGCGTGGCTTCAACGGCACGACCTTGGTGGCGTCCTCGGCACGCCGCGCCAGCACGCGGTCGATGCGCGCGAACACATCGCGCATCACCGAAGCTTCCGGCATCAGGGTCACGCGGAAATGGTGGCGGTAGGGCACGTTGAAGCTGGAACCCGGTACCACCAGCACGCCTTCGTTGTTCATCAGGTCCAGCGCGAAGTTGTGGTCGTCGAAGCCCTTCGCAGCGGCGCCGATCACGGCCGGGAACGCGTACAGCGCACCGGCCGGTGCGACCAGCGACAGATGTTCGCTCGCTTCGCAGGCCTCGATCACAGCACGGCGGGTCTCATACAGGCGGCCACCCGGCGTGCACAGCTCGGAAATGGTGTCCGGGCCGTTCACCGCGGCCTCGATGGCGTACTGGCCCGGCACGTTGGCGCACAGGCGCAGCGCGCCCAACAGGTCCAGCGCGGCGCGGAAGTCGCCCAGTCGGGCATCATCTCCGCTGAGGTGGGCCCAGCCCACGCGCCAGCCGCAGGCGCGGTGTACCTTGCTCAGGCCACTGAAGGTCAGGCACGGGTGGTCGCCGGCCAGCGGCGCGACCGGCTGGAACACCGCATCGTCGTACAGGATCTGGTCGTAGATCTCATCGACCAGCAGCAGCAGGTTGTGGCGGCGTGCGATCTCGACCACGCGCTCGAGCAGTTCGCGCGGGTAGCTGGCGCCGCTGGGGTTGTTCGGGTTGATCAGCACGATGGCGCGGGTGCGTGACGACACCAGCGTCTCGATCTCGCTCGGGTCCGGCTGGAAGCCGTTCTCCGGCGCGCAACGGTAGTACACCGGGCGGCCATCGTTGAGGATGGTCGAGGCCGACCACAGCGGGTAGTCGGGCGAAGGCACCAGCACTTCGTCGCCGGGATTGAGCAGCGCACGCAGCGACAGGTCGATCAGTTCGCTGACGCCATTGCCGAGGAAGACACGGTCCGGATGGGCATCGGGCGCGCCACGGCGCGCGTAGTACGCCGCGATGGCTTCACGTGCCACCGGCAGGCCCTGCTGGTGGGTGTACGGGTCGGTGCGACCCATGTCGTCGGCGATCGCACGCTGCAGGTGCTCCGGTGCACGGAAGCCGAAAGCGCCGGGGTTGCCGATGTTGAGCTTGATCAGCTTGCGACCCTGCGCCTCCAGCTCCCGGGCTCGCCGCGCCAGTTCTCCGCGGATTTCGTAGCGCACTTCGGAAAGGCGCTCGCGGATGGCCAGGGGCTTGGGCGAGTTGGTGGACATGGGAGCGGGCCGTCAAAAGGCATGGGGCTTCCATCCTACCGGAATTGCTGCAATGCATGGCAAGGGCTCCGGGCCCGTCATTGCTGGGCTGGCAGGGCGCCGGCACAGGTAGAATGGCGGCGATGACCCAGACCCCCGATTTCATCGCCCTGCAGACCATTGGCTGGCCCTGGCCGGGCCCGGCGCAGCAGGCCGACTGGCAGGCCGCGATGGCCGCACATCCGCAGGCCCGCCCGGCACGGGTGATCGAACAGCACCGCACCCATTACGTGGTGGCCGATGGCCCGGAGGCGTCGATCAAGGCCGAGTCGCTGCCGGAATGGCAGCGCCCGCGCTTCCCCAGCCATGAACGCCCGGCGGTGGGTGACTGGGTCCTGCTGGACGGCATCCGCATCGTCGCACTGCTGCCGCGGCGTACCGCCATCAAGCGTGGTGCCGCTGGTGAGCACTACCACCAGCAGGTGATCGCGGCCAACATCGACACGGTGTTCATCGTCTGTGGCCTGGATGCCGACTTCAATCCGCGCCGCATCGAACGCTACCTGCTGCTGGTTGGCGGTGGCGGCGCCGAACCGGTGGTGGTGCTGACCAAGGCCGACCAGACCGAATACAGCGAAGACGCGCTGGCGGTGCTGGAAGAGCTGGAGATGCAGGGTATCGCGCTGCATGCGATCAACGGCCTGGATGCCGGCAGCGTGGCGGTGCTGCAGCCGTGGCTGGGGCCGGGCCGCACGGTGGTGCTGGTCGGTTCCTCCGGTGCTGGAAAGTCCACGTTGACCAATACCCTGCTCGGCGAGCAGCGGATGAAGACCAACGCGGTGCGTGCCAATGATTCGCGCGGCCGCCACACCACCACCCATCGCGCGCTGATGCCGCTGCCGACCGGCGCCTGCCTGATCGACACCCCCGGCATGCGCGAGCTGAAGCCGACCGGGGAAGAAACCCTGTCTGAAGGTGGCTTCGCCGATATCGAAGCGCTGGCCGCTCAGTGCCGTTTCAACGACTGCAAGCACCAGCAGGAACCGGGCTGTGCAGTGCGCGCGGCGATCGATGCCGGCGAAATCGAAGAGAGCCGCCTGCTGAACTACTTCAAGCTGAAGGAAGAAGTGGCGGCCGCTGCCGCCAAGCTGGCCGTGCGCCAAGCCGAGACCGCGCAGGAGCGCGGCGGCAGGAAGGGCAAGGGCCAGCAGTTCCGTCCGGCGGGCAAGCCGCGCAGGCGC
Source organism: Stenotrophomonas sp. SMYL41 (assembly GCF_036319965.1). NCBI lineage: Bacteria > Pseudomonadati > Pseudomonadota > Gammaproteobacteria > Lysobacterales > Lysobacteraceae > Stenotrophomonas > Stenotrophomonas sp. SMYL41. The sequence continues at coordinate 43,773 of NZ_JAWIRX010000026.1, forward strand.
TGACCCTGCGGTGCCGGAAACCTGTTCCTGGTAGGTGCCAACCTTGGTTGGCACCTACCAACGCGCGGGCAGGGCGCTATAGTCCGCGCATGGAACCGACCGCGACGCTGGACCGTGAAGTGGCCCACCATGCAGCGCTCGATGCGCGCCTGGTCGAGGCCGTGGGAGGCATCCGCCTGCTGGGCCTGACCAGCTGGCCGGCAACAGTGCAGGCACCGTTCCTGGACAGCATGGCGCGCAGCCAACCAGTGCTGCCAAAGGTGGATTACCCCCGGCTCGACTTCAGCGAAGAGCGCCGCGCGCTGGCCGCGATCGCTGCCGACTGCGATGACAGCCACCCGCTGGGCCATTACGTGCAGCAGTCCGCGCAGAGTTGGGACCTGGCAGCGCAGCTGCTGGAAGGGCTGGGCACCGCCGCCGTCGATACCTGCTCGGTGCAGCTGTTCGGTGCCCCCGAGCAGCCGCTGCCGGGCAATGGCCCGAGCACGCGCGAAGCGGCGCGCCACTTCATCCAGATCGCGGCCGAACTGGACCACGAACTGCTGGCGCCGGAAGAACAGGTGCCGGTCTCGGCCATCGCGTTGCAGCTGCAGCTGCAGAACGATCTGGACGCCTTCTTCGAATCACGCATCATCCAGGTGCAGCTCGATCCGGAACTGGTGTCCAAGGCCGCCGCCGGCCCGACCCGCATCCGCCTGCGCACCAGCGCACGCTTCAGCGCCTACGACCGCGCGCAGCTGTTCCACCATGAAGCGCTGGTGCATTCGCTGACCGCGTTGAACGGCCGCGAGCAGCCGGTGCTGCCGAGCCTGGCATTGTCCTCGCCGCGGGTGACCGCGACCCAGGAAGGGCTGGCGACCTTCGCTGAGCAGATCACCGGCAGCATCGACATCGAACGGCTGAAGCGCATCAGCCTGCGCACCGAAGCGATTGCCATGGCACGCGAAGGCGCCGACTTCATCGAGGTCTTCCGCTACTTCTGCGATGCCGGGCAGAACGCGGAAGAGAGTTTCGCCTCGGCGCAGCGCGTGTTCCGCGGCGTGCCGCCGAGTGGTGGACTGGCGTTCACCAAGGACACGGTGTACCTGCGCGGCCTGGTGTCGGTGCACACCTTCTTCCGCCACATGCTGGCCGAGGATCGCCTGCAGGTCTGCCGCTGGTTGTTCGCGGGCAAGATGAGCCTGACCGATGCGATCACGTTCGCGCCGCTGTTCGAAGCGGGGATATTGAAGCCGCCGCGCTGGCTGCCGCATTGGGTGAGCCGGGCGAACGGCCTGGCGGGCATGCTGGCGTTTTCGCTGTTCGCCAACCGGATACGGATGGACCAGCTGGCGCCGGAATGAAATGCGTTGGCGGCCCCTCCAGCGCCTGCCTGCTATCGGTGGGGAGGAGGCGGGGCACCCTGGCCAGGACACGCAAAAGCCCATCCATGGTGCTCGATGGCGCCATCCATGGCGCCAACGGTCCTGGCCAGGGTGCCCCGCCTCCTCCAGACAGTTTTCTGCGGGCGCGGTAACAGGTCCACCAGAGGGATTGCGCTTGAAAAGCAAAGAGCCGGGCAACGCCCGGCTCTTTGCTTTTGCTCTTGCTTTGCATTGCCTCCGCGCCGGCGCAGGGATTTGTCGAGCGCGGGTAGGCAGGCCCATGCAGGACCGTTGGCGCCATGGGCCAGTCGCATGCGACTGGCGGGTTGGGCAGGACGCCCAACCCCGGTCTTGCCGCGTGCGCAGGACAGCGCACGCGAGCAAGGCGCCATCGAGCCCCCAAGGATGGGTTTACGGCGTGTCCTGCATGGGCCTGCCTACCCGCGCCATGCAGGAGCACTCAATGCGCCGCAGCGCCCGCTTCTGACTTAGAACTCCGCCGCCACCGTCATGAACAACTGCCGCGGTGCACTCGCATGGATCGCATAACGCGTCCCCTTCGGATCAGTCGGCGCGAACGAGCTCAGCTGGCCGGCGTAGCGCTTGTTGGTCAGGTTGGTCGCGTTCAACGATACCCGTACGTTGCGCAGGCCCAGGCCCGGGCCGAAATCGTAGCCCGCACCGGCATCGAAGGTGGTCACGCCCGGCACCGACTGATCGTTGGTGTAGGTGTAGTAGCGCTTGCCGGTGTACTTGGCGCGCAGGCTGGCGAAGAAGCCGTCGCGGTTCCAGCTGATCTCGCTGGAGGCCATGCGCTGCGGCGTATCCACCGTGATCTTGCCGGCCACCGGAACGATCGCACCACCCGAGGTGTAGTCATCCTCGTAGGTGGTCTTGTTCCAGGACAACGCGTTGTACCACTGCAGGCCATCGATCGGCTTGAGGATGAAGGTCAGCTCCGCGCCGTGGCTCTTCACCGAACCGACGTTGATGAAGCGCGTCACGCACTCCGGGCGCGTGCCGACTTCGATGCTCGAGCACGGGTTCAGCGACAGCAGGCGGTTGTCGAACTTGACGCTGTAGGCCGCGATCGACGCCTGGTACTTCTCACCGAAGGTACGGAAGCCGGCTTCCAGGCTCTTGGACTTCTCCGGCTCCAGCCCGGCGCTGGCCGCGAACGATTCCGGCGACACCTGCAGCGGGCCGCCGCTGCCACCGCCGACGAAGGCGGCGATGTTCTCGGCGTAGGAGGCGAACAGCTCGTTGTTGGCGTTGAGCTTGAAGCCCACGCCCACCTGCGGCAGCACTGATTCCTTGGCGGTCAGCGTGCCCGAGGCGATGCTGGTTTCCACGCCCGGCCTGGCGGTGGCGCGCATGCGGGTGTTGGGGCTCTTGATGCCGACGTCCACGGTCAGGCGCTGGTCCAGGAAGCGCATGCGGTCCTGTACGTAGAACTGGCGCGTGCGGATGTCGAAGTCCTGGTTGAACAGCAGGCGGTCCGGGTTCTTCAGGTACAGGTCGTCCAGGAACGGGCCACTGATGTAGTAGAAGTTGCGCGAAACGTTGTGGTCGTTCTGTTCATACCACAGGCCGGCTTCCAGCTCGTGGATGCCCACCGTCCACGACAGCGCGGCGGTCAGGCCATCGCGGTTGATCGTGTAGTTGGTGCTGCGGATCGAGATCGGCAGCATCCTGTCGGTGCCCGGGTAGGACGGCTGGCCCGGTGCCCACCAATGGCCCTGGCCACGGTTGTCGTGATGGTAGGCCAGCAGCTTCAGGCGGCCCTGCTCGCCCAGGCGCAGGTCGGCATCCACCGAGTACAGGTTGTCGTCACGCAGCGCACGGCTCTGGTAGTACGCATCGTCGATGCTGTTGACGCCACCGCTGAACGCACAGCGCGCCTTGTTGTAGGTGCCCGGCGCGCAGTACGCGGCAGCGACGGCGCGATCCCAGTCCGGTGCGTAGATGTTCCAGTCATAGCCCAGGCCGCGCGCCAGCATGTCCTTGGACAGGTAGGCGTAGTTGGCCTGGCTCGCGCGCGAGGTGGCCACGAACGCACCGAAGCGGTGGTCGCCGATATTCCACACCGCCTTGGCGTTGAACTGGCGGGTGGTCTGGTTCTGGTACGGCGCGGCCCACATGTCCTGGTCCTGGTGCACGCCGGACACGTAGGCCGAGAAGCCGTTGATGTCGCCGGTATCCACGCGCAGGTAGCCGCGGCGCTGGTTGTCGTCGCCAACGGTGACGCTGGCGCGGCCACCGAATTCGGTCGACGGGTCCATCGAGAAGTACTGGATGGTGCCGCCCAGGTTGCTGGTCGAGGCCACGCCCAGCGAACCGATGCCCTGCGACAGCTCGGCACCGGCCAGGTTCTCGGCGATGATCGCGCGGGCGATGCTCAGGCCGTTGTAGTTGCCGTAGCTGTTGTCGCCCAGCGGGATGCCGTCCAGCGTGTAGCCGAGGCGGCTCTTGTCGAAGCCGCGCAGGCTGATGGTCTGCGATTCTTCGTTCGCGCCGAAGGCATCATTGGACTGCACCGACACGCCCGGCAGGCGGTCGAGGATCTTCTGGCCGCTGGTGCCCGGCGGCAGCACCTGCTTGTCCACTGCCGTGATGCGCTGCACCTGGCGGGTTTCGCCTTGGCCGATCACGGAGACGGTATCCAGCGTCTGCGCGCTCAGCGCGGCATCGGCGCCGGCATCGGCGGCGGTGGCGGCATGTGCGCTGGCGGCGGCGGAAATCGCGATCGCCACGGCGATCGTCAGGTGTCGGGTCTGCATGGTGGTCCGTTGCATTGGGGGTGGTCACCGGCACGCGTGCGCGGTGCATGGCCACTATGCGAACGGAACATGAAACCTTCTTTACGAAAAACCAACGAATGGTGCAGGGCAGTGGTGTGCGTCCTGCAACCTGTTCGTCATGGTGGTATGTCGGTGGGAATCAGAAGCGCTCCCCTGGCCAGCTCAATTTGAGCTGGTCCATGCAGTCACGGTCATGTTCGGAGAATGAGAACCCGATCTGGATGCCGTTCACTACCGTACCGAACACCGTGGACTCGTCGAGGCTATGCCCTGACGGGACGGAAAGGACGTTGAAGTCGGGATAGCGACGACCCATCTGCTTCCGCGAGATGCAGGCGCCGCCCAGCGACAGCGTAATGCCTTTGATGATTCGCCCCGACGCATCGGTGTAGATCTGGCCAGAAGGTCCCTTGATCCTCCCAGCGACCACGAATGGCGCCAGGTCGATGGTGGCGCTGTCGCCCCGGCCCCTTCTTGCTTCCGAACGCGAGCCGGCCGGAGCCAGTGGTGACAGCTGTGCGACAAGGTCAGAGCGTGCCAGTTGCAAGGACCAGCGCTCCACGAGCCGCCAGGTTGCGTCCGCCTCTTCCGCAGTGGCAGCGGACGTGGCTGCAGTTGCAGAACCGGAAACCAACAGGCTCAGGAGCAGAAGAAGTTCAGGGACGGGCGGCGATCGCTTCATCGTAGATTCTTCCGTAGAAGTCGTTGTAGTTCTCGCCGGTGGTTGAAGTTACGTTGTTGTCGCAGAACAGCTTACCTACCCGCCGGTCCAGGTCTTCACCGCCGGCATCGGCCTGTGCGATGAGGCCAGGACCGTTGGATGCAGCTACGCCGATGTCGTAGTACCCCAGGCTGGTCACCAGAAGCTCACTGCGCGCGGTGAGGTTGTTGAGTACCGCTTTCCCCTCCATGGTGCAGAAGTGTTGGATGAACGCGCCTCGGGTGCTCAAGGCGATACCTTCGAAGTACAGTGCGTGTCCCACTTCATGGGCAATGGCTGCGATCCGGAAGTAATAGCCTGCAATGTCGGAGGAATCGCAGTCGAAGGACTGGATGTAGATCCGGATGGGATTGCGATTGGTATAGGACGCGGGAGCCCAGGCGAAGGTCTACTCCGGATGGCCGGTGATCTGCGCGTCGAGCGTGGGCGCGCCTGGGATCAGCCAGTCGGGGCAGCCCAGACCCGTGATCACCCGCATGGGCGGGGGCTCCGCGCGGGCCGGTGTCGCCAGCAGCGTAGCGACCACGAGAAGCGCAATCAGCAATGCACGCATGCCGACCTCCTTGATCCGCGATTCCGACCGTTCATCCATCGGGCTCAGCGAGCGTTGGCAGGTATAGCACCGGTTCTGCCGATGTATCGGGAAGTGCGTCTCAGAAATGCAGAAATTAAAAGGGGCCGGATCCCCCTCGCAAGCGAAGGTTCACCGGCCCCGCGCACTCCGTGGGGGAGGCGGTCCACGCGTTGCGTGGAGACGGGCTCAACCCATGTACAGGCCACCGTTGACCGGATAGTCGGCGCCGGTCACGTACGAGGCTTCGTCCGAGGCCAGCCAGGCGCACAGGCCGGCCACTTCCTCGGGGCGACCCAAGCGGCGCACCGGTACCGAGGCGGCCAGCCGGTCCAGTACATCAGGCGGGAAGCTGCTGATCGCCTGGCTGGCGATGTAGCCCGGCGACAGCGTGTTGACGGTGACCCCGCGCGAGGCCACTTCCGCGGCCAGCGCACGACTGAAGCCATGCATCGCGGCCTTGGCGGTGGCGTAGTTCACCTGGCCGATCTGGCCCTTGTGGGCGCTGACCGAGCCGATGTTGATGATGCGGCCCCAGCCGCGCGTGGCCATGCCGTCGACCACCTGCTTGGTCAGGTTGAACAACGCGTTGAGGTTGGAGGCGATCACCGCATTCCAGTCCTCCACCGTCATCTGCCGGAACAGCAGGTCGCGGCTGCCGCCGGAATTGTTGACCAGCACGTCCACTTCACCGACTTCAGCGCGGACCTTGGCGAACGCGGCGCTGGTCGAGGCCCAGTCGGTGGCGTTGCCTTCGGAGGCGATGAAGTCGAAGCCCTGTTCGCGCTGCTCGCGCAGCCAGTTGGCCTTGCGCGGCGAGTTTGGCGCGCAACCGGCGACCACGGTGTGGCCGCTGCGGGCCAGGCTCTGGCAGATGGCAGTACCGACACTGCCCATGCCGCTGGTGACGTAAGCGATTCGAAGCGTCATTGCAGAAGGCTCCTTGGTAAGGGGTCAGGCAGCGAGCGGGTACAGGCCGAACAGCAGGCTGCCGACCATCAACAGCATCGAGATGGCGATGGCCCACTTGAGGGTGAACTTCTGGTGGTCGGCGAATTCGACCTTGGCCAGGCCCACCAGCAGGTAGGTGGACGGCACCAGCGGGCTGAGCAGGTGCACCGGCTGTCCGGCCAGCGAGGCACGCGCCATTTCCACCGGGGTGATGCCGTAGTTGCCGGCGGCCTCGGACAGGATCGGCAGCACGCCGAAGTAGAACGCGTCGTTGGACATGAAGAAGGTGAACGGCATCGATGCCACCGCGGTGATCACCGCCAGGTACGGGCCCCACGATTCCGGAATTACTGCCAGGAAGCTGTGCGACATCGCTTCGACCATGCCGGTGTTGTTGAGGATGCCGGTGAAGATGCCTGCGGCGAAGATCAGCGACACCACCGACAGCACGTTGCCGGCGTGGTTGACCACGCGGCGGCGCTGCTCGGCCAGGTTCGGGTAGTTGATCACCAGGGCGATGGCGAAGCCGACCATGAACAGCACCGGCATCGGCAGCACGCCGATGATCAGCGCGGTCATCAGCGCCACGGTCAGGGCCAGGTTCACCCACAGCAGCTTCGGCCGCTTGATGTCCTCGGCGTCTTCCACGGTCGGCAGCGCGTTGCTGTCGTCGGACACGCTGTTGTCCATCCAGCTGCCACCCTTGGGCAGGGTCACCACACCGAGGCGGCGGCGTTCCTTCAGGCCCAGGTACCAGGCCAGCAGCAGCACGCCGGCACAGGCGATCACCATCGACGGGATCAGCGGCACGAACACATCGGCCGGGTCCACGTGCAGCGCGGTGGCCGCGCGTGCGGTCGGGCCGCCCCACGGGGTCAGGTTCATCACGCCGCCGGCGAGGATGGTCACGCAGGTCATGTTCAGCGCGTTCATGCCCAGCCGCTGGTACAGCGGCAGCATCGCCGAGACGGTGATCATGTAGGTGGTCGAGCCATCACCGTCGAGCGAGATCAGCATCGCCAGCACGGCGGTGCCGAGCACGATCTTCATCGGGTCGCCCTTGACGAAGCGCAGGATCACCCGCACCAGCGGATCGAACAGGCCGGCGTCGATCATCACGCCGAAGTAGAGGATGGCGAACATCAGCATCACGCCGGTCGGCGCGATCTTCTTGATGCCCTCCAGCATCATCTCGTCGATGCCGGCGCCGAAGCCGCCGATCAGCGCGAACAGGATGGGGATGGTAATCAGGGCGACGAGCGGCGACAGGCGTTTGCTCATGATCAAGTACATGAACGTAATGACCATGCCAAAGCCGAGGATGCTCAGCATCATCTGCGGACTCCTTGCGGAAACAGGACGTGGGGGAGTGGAAGGGGCCCGGGCGGCGTGCCCGGAATGCCGGGCTTAGAAGTCGTACTGCAGGCGGCCGGTGACGGCGCGCGTGCGGTCCACCGTGACCCCGGCCAGGCGGTCGCGGTTGCGGCTTTCGATCACGTTGAGCATGAAGCGAAGGTTGTCGCGCAGGTACCAATTGCCGCCCAGTGTCCACGCTTCGGTGCTGCCACGGCGCAGGTCGGGTGCACCGTCAAGGTGCTGCGCGCCCCACATCTGGTCGTAGCGCAATGCCACTTCGAAGGCACCGGCCTTGTGGCGGATGTCCTTCACCCGCGCGAAGCGGCCGGTCTTGCGGTCATACGCGCGGCTTTCGCCGGTGACGAACCAGCTGAGCATGCCGTAGGCCGCCATCACGTCACCGCGCTGCGCGCCGTCATCGAAGGTGGCACCGCTGAATTCCCCCTGCCACGACAGCGGGCCGCGCACCTGCGCGTATTCCAGCGACCACTTGTTGACGTCGGTATCGCGGCCGGCGGAGAAGTCAACCAGGGTCAGGCGGCTCTCGTCGGACAGGTGGCCGGCCGGGCGCGGGCGGATGCGCAGGCCGGGTACGCCGTTGGCGCCCGGGTTGTCATAGGCCTCGCGGGCCAGCGACAGGCCCAGGTGCAGCACGTCGCCATCGCTGGGCGAGGGGGCCCAGGTGACGCGGCCACCGGCGGCGCGGCCCTTCACCTGCCAGGCGTCGATGCTCTCCAGGCTGTAGAGGCTGGCCGCCCAGGTGAAGTCCCCCGGGTTGGCCTGCCACGACGCACCCAGGCGGTACAGCGGCGCCAGCGTAGTGCCGGCGTTGCCGCGCTCCAGGAAGCTGCCGTAGTTGGAACTGGTGCGGTCATCCAGCGAGAAGTACTGCTTGAACTGGCCCACGGTCAGCTTGCCGGCCTTGCCGAAGCTGCGCGCCAGGTACACGTCCTTGGCCTCGACGCGGTCGCCGGAGAAGTCCGCTTCCAGCTTGTAGTCGACCACGAAGAACTTGCCGGACACGTCCAGCCAGGCGCGGCGGATCTCGGTGTCGTCCTTGTTCGGGGTGCCGCGGTTGTCGTTGTCGAAGGTGGCGAAGTCCAGGTGCAGGCGGCCACCGAGGCTGGCGGTGACCGGGCGGTCGTCTTCGGCGGCAAAGGCCGGCGCCGACAGTGCAGCCAAGGCCATCATGGCGGCAGGACGCCGCCAGGCAAACGTGAATTCCACAAACCCTCCCAGGTGCGCGCCAGGCGCGCGGCAATCGGTGGGCACCGGACGGTGCGCGGCCGCAGTCTGGGTCGGGCAAGCTGTCATCGTCCTGTCAACGGTTTGTGCGGTGCAGCGTAAAAGCGGCCGCTGCGCTCCCTGGGCCACGCCCGGCAAGCGCGGCGGCGGCATGCGGTAGCATTCGGTTCCCCTCCCACCCGTGTGCCCATGCGCCTGCTGCTGGTCGAAGACAACCCGGATCTGGCCGATGCGATCATCCGCCGGATGCGCCGCAGCGGGCACGCCGTGGACTGGCAGGCCGATGGCCTGGCCGCTGCCAGCGTGCTGCGCTACCAGAGCTTCGACCTGGTGGTGCTGGATATCGGCCTGCCCAAGCTCGATGGCCTGCGTGTGCTGGCCGGCATGCGCGAGCGCGGCGACAGCACGCCGGTGCTGATGCTGACCGCACGCGATGGCATCGAAGATCGCGTGCAGGCGCTGGACGTGGGCGCCGACGACTACCTGGGCAAGCCGTTCGACTTCCGCGAGTTCGAAGCGCGCTGCCGCGTGCTGCTGCGGCGTGCGCGTGGCCAGGCCAGCGAAGTGGTGCAGATCGGCGGCTTCCAGTTCGACAATGCTGCACACCGGGTCAGCCTCGACGGGGAGCCGATCGAACTGCCCAACCGCGAATACCGCCTGCTGGAGATACTGGTCGGCCGCCTTGGCCAGGTGGTCGGCAAGGACGAGATCGGCAACGGCCTGTTCGGGTTCGACGATGAGGCCGGTCCGAATGCCATCGAACTGTATGTCGGCCGCCTGCGCAGGAAGCTGGCCGCCGCGCCGCTGCGCATCACCACGGTGCGTGGCGTGGGCTACTTGCTGGAAGCCAGTGATGGAAGCACCGACGCCGATGGCTGACGCGCGCGCTGCGACGGCCGCGCCGGGTTCGCTGCGGCGCACGCTGCTGCTCTACCTCGGCGTGCTGCTGGCGGTGTTCGCGGTGGCCCTGCTGTTCGCCGCGCGCGACTACGGCCAGCGCGCCGCCAACCGCTCCTACGATCACCTGCTGGTGTCCTCGGCGCTGTCCATTGCCGATTCGGTGGCCCTGGTCGATGGCCAGTGGCAGGTCGATCTGCCGTATGCGGCGCTGGACCTGCTGGCGATGGCGCCGGAAGACCGCGTGTTCTACCGGGTGGCCGACAGCCGCGGCACGCTGATCACCGGCTACGGTGACCTGCCCGCACCGCCGCGCCGGCCTGGTACCCAGCCGCAGCTGTTCGATGCGGCATACAGCGGTGAGACCGTGCGCTTCGTGGTGGTCGGCCGCAGTTTCGCCGCCGCCTCGGCGCAGGGTGAGGTACAGGTGCAGGTCGGCCAGACCCGGCGTGCGCGTGAAGCGGTCGCGCAGGACATGGTCAATCGTGCATTGCTGGCGATCGGTGTGTTGTCCGGGCTGCTGCTGGCACTGGTGGCCTTCGGCGTGCATCGTGCGTTCCGGCCGCTGGTGCGGGTGGAGCGCGAGCTGTCGCGCCGCGAACCGTCCGACCTGAAGCCGCTGGATGCCCGCGTGCCACGCGAGATGGACCAGATGGTGGCGGCGCTGAACCGTTTCATGGAGCGCCTGTCCAGCAGCAACGAGACGCTGCGCGCGTTCATGGCCGAGGCCGCGCACCAGATGCGCACGCCGTTGGCGGCATTGCGCGCGCAGGCACAGCTGGCGCTGGACGACGACGACCCGGAGGACATGCGGCGCAGCCTGCAGGCGATCGAGCGCAACGCCACCCACATGAGCCGGCTGCTCAACCAGCTGCTCAGCGATGCCAGCGTGATCCATCGTTCGCACCTGCAGCGCTTTGCTGCCGTGGACCTGGCCGAGACCGTGCACCAGGCCCTGCATGAAGCGCTGCCGCAGGCCGGCCCGGCGCCGCGCGTGCAGCTGGCGATGACCTCCGAACCGGTGCAGGTGCACGGCGATGCGCTGCTGCTGCGCGAGGCGATCAAGAACCTGGTTGACAACGCACTGAAGTACGGCGGCGACGGCGCATTGCAGATCGCCCTGACCGTGGAAGGCGAGCAGGCCGTGCTGACCATCGCCGACCATGGCGCAGGCATCGCGGCCGCCGATGCCGAGCGCGTGTTCGAACGCTTCGCCCGTGGCGAAGGTGCGCCATCCGGCGGCGCCGGACTCGGCCTGGCCATCGTCAAGCGGGTGGTCGACAGCCATGGCGGCCGCATCGACCTCAGCAACCGCCCGCAGGGCGGGCTGATCGCCACCATCCGCCTGCCACGGAGCAGTTCATGATCCGCCTGTTCGCCACGGCCGTTGCCCTGCTGCTGGCCCTGCCGGTGCTGGCCGCGCCGGGCGATGTGCGCCGTTTTCCCGCACAGGGAGCGGCCACCGCGCAGCTGCGCATCCACGGCACCACCGACATCGAGGTGTTCGCGGTGGTCATTGCCGACTACCAGCGTCTGCACCCAGGCACCGAGGTGGTGTACGAGGACATCATCACCCAGGACCTGTACGCGCGGTACCTGCATGACCGTGCCGGGCCGGCATCGCCGGACCTGCTGATCTCCAGCGGCATGGACCTGCAGACCAAGCTGGTCAACGATGGCCATGCGCTGCCGCACCGTTCGGCGCAGACCGCTGCGCTGCCGGCCTGGGCACAGTGGCGCAACGAGGCGTTCGGCATCAGCTACGAGCCGGTGGTGATGGTCTACAACACCCGCGCGATGCCTTCGGCAAAGGTGCCGCACACGCGCCGCCAGCTGCTGGACCGGCTGCGCGCCGAGGGCGCACCGCTGCGCGGGAAGGTCGGCACCTATGACATCGAACGCAGCAGTGTCGGCTATCTGCTGGCGACCCAGGATGCGCAGCGTGGCAGCATCGCCGGCGCGTTGCTGGGTGCGCTCGGCGACAACGACGTGGTCCGCGAGGAGCGCACCGGCGTGCTGCTGGACAAGGTGGCCAGCGGCCAGCTGTCGCTGGTCTACAACGTGCTCGGCTCCTACGCGCAGGCACGCGTCGATGCCGGCGCGCCGCTGGCCATCGTTGAACCCGAGGACTACACGCTGGTGGTGCTGCGCACCGCCGTGATTCCGCGGACTGGCCCGCATCCGGAGGAGGCCCGGCGCTTCCTCGATTACCTGCTGTCGCCGCGTGGCCAGCAGGTGCTCTCGCGCGAAGCGCGCCTGATGCCGATCGTGACCGGCGATGCTCGTGGCGATGATGCGCCGGGCCGCAGCCGCCGCCCGATCCAGCTCGGCCCGGGCCTGCTGGTGTACCTGGATGCGCTCAAGCGCCGCCAGTTCCTTGATGCCTGGCGCAGCAGCGTGGAACCGGCGGGGCGCTGACGCGGCGGCCTGCCCGTACAATGGCGGCATGAGCGAATACACCATCCTGATCGCCGATGACCACCCGCTGCTGCGTTCGGCGGTGGTGCAGTCATTGCGGCAGAGCCTGCCGCTGGCGCAGGTGCGCGAGGTCGCCAGCGCTGAGGCGCTGGCCGAGGCGCTCGACGTCCAGCCGGACGTGGACCTGGTGCTGCTCGACCTGACCATGCCTGGCGCGCACGGCTTTTCAGCGCTGCTGCATGTGCGTGGCTCGCATCCGGACATTCCGGTGGTGATTCTCTCGTCCAACGACCATCCGCGGGTGATCCGCCGCGCCCAGCAGTTCGGCGCGGCCGGTTTCATCCCGAAGTCGGCCCCGGCCGAGACCATCGGCGAGGCCGTGCAGGCGGTGCTCGATGGTGGCCTGTGGTTCCCGGCGATGGCCGCCGAGCGCTCGGAGGCCGACGCGCTGCTGGCCAGCCGCCTGGCCCAGCTGACCCCGCAGCAGTTCCGCGTGCTGCTGTGCCTGGCCGATGGCCTGCTCAACAAGCAGATCGCCTACACGCTGGGGCTGGCCGAGAACACGGTGAAGGTGCATGTCACCGCGATCCTGAAGAAGCTCGAGTGCCATAGCCGAACGCAGGCAGCGGTGCTGGTGAAGGCGCTGGAGCCTGAGGGCGACGCCGGGGTTGGGTTGTAGTTTCCAGCCAACGGCGCAGCCCCTCGTGGGTGGACACGTAGAGCAGTCATGGGTGAGGCCGGGCAGGTGGACTGCGCAGGGGCCGCTGCAAGTACGTCCATGTTAGAGCGGGCGCCCCGACCAGGCGGCGCACGCAGCGGCGCGGCGCCCCGGCCCGGCCACGGACAGGTTCCGTGCGCATCCATCCACGGAAGAGAAAAGAAGATCAAAAGCAAAGGCAGCCTGGCCGGTCCGCGAAGCCGAGCATGTGCTCGGCTTTACACGAGCAAGCGCAGCGCGCGATCCGCTTTTGATCTTCTTTTTCTTCTCCGTGGGTGGCAGGCCACCGAAATCTGTCAGAGGCCGGTGGGGGGGGGGGGGGGGGGGGGGGGGGCCCCGGGGGGGGGGGGGGGCGGCGCCCCGGGGGGGGTGGCCGCGGGGCCCCCCCCCCCCCCCCCCCGCCCCCCCCCCCCCCCCCCCCCCCCCCCCCCCCCCCCCCCCGCCCCCCCCACGGCTTTTGCTTTCCACGACCAACCAGACACCACCCACGAGGGGCTGCGCCGTTGGCTGGAAACTACCCGCGATGCCGGATCAGCAACTGACTCATCAGC
>NZ_JAWIRX010000027.1:0-51104 GCF_036319965.1 Stenotrophomonas sp. SMYL41
GACGACGTGAAGCATCTGCTGGTGGACAACTTCCTGAAGAAGTAGTGGGTTGGTCGATGCAGGGCTGCGCCCGGCACCCGCCGAGGCCCGCGCAACGTCAAGGGCAAAAGCAGGGGATTGGTGGAATGGCGGGGGGGGGGGGGGGGGGGGGGGCGGGGGGGGCCCCCCCCCCCCGCCCCCCCCCCCCCCCCCCCCCCCCCCCCCCCCCCCCCCCCCCCCCCCCCCCCCCCCCCCCCACCCCGCCTTCGACAGTCTCCTGCGATCTGTCGGAACGGCACATTGCGCTGGTGGGTGTCGACCTTGGTCGACACGGTAGATCCACGCCATGCGTGGATAACGGAAAAATGATCGAAATGATCTTCTGTAGGGCCGAGCCATGCTCGGCTCAGAGCGAAGCGACCCGCTTTTGCTTTTGAACTTTTGAACTTTTGAACTTTTGATTCTCTTCCGTGGCCGCCGCGCGCAGGAAACTGTCAGAAGCCGGGCGGGGTGGGCTGTGCAGGACCGTTGGCGCCATGGATGGCGCCATCGAGCCCCCATGGACGGGTTTACGGCGTGTCCTGCGCAGCCCCCCCCGCACGGCCTACTCCAATAACCCCGCTGTCCGCGACCACCCCGCCACGAGGGGCCCCGCCGTTGGCTGGAACCCATCATTCCACGACGGAATTGGCGCGCTGGCCCCGCTGGGCCTACCATCGGCGGTCCCCACCCCCACCGCCCCTTCCATGTCCGCTCCCGCTTCCGCCGCATCGCGTCGCTGGTTCGTCGCCGGCGACGTCAATGGCTTCTTCGGCCTGGTCGTCGACAACCTTTCCATCCTTGGCTTCATCGCCATGGCCCTGGTCGGGATCTTCCAGTTCCCCGCCGACGTGGTGTTCGGCCGCATGTTCCCCGGCACCGCATTCGGCGTGCTGGTCGGCAACCTGCTGTACACCCTGATGGCGCGCCGGCTGGCCGCGCGTACCGGCCGCGACGATGTCACCGCCATGCCGCTGGGCCTGGACGCACCCACCAGCATCGGCATGGCGCTGCTGGTGCTCGGCCCGGCCTTCGTGGCCTTCAAGCAGCAGGGCATGGATCCGCATGCCGCGGGCATCGCCACCTGGCAGCTGGGCATGGCCGCGCTGGTGATCATGGGCGTGCTCAAGCTGGTGCTTTCGTTCTTCGGCGAGGCGGTCACCCGCGCGCTGCCGCGTGCTGCGCTGCTGGGTTCCATCGCCGGCATCGCCTTGGTGCTGATGGGGCTGCTGCCATTGCTGGAGACGCTGCGCTCGCCGCTGGTCGGCTTCACCACGCTGGGCCTGCTGCTGTATGTGCTGATCGCCAAGGGCAAGCTGCCGGTGCGTGGCCCCGGCGTGCTGCTGGCCTTCGTGTTCGGCACCGTGCTGTATTACGGCCTTGGCCTGGCCGGGCTTGGCGCACCGGGCTTCCACGTGCCGGAGTGGGTGCCGCCGCAGGTGGTGCTGCCGCTGCCGACGCTGGGCTTCCTCGATGGCCTGCCCACCGCGATGACCTACCTGCCGTTGCTGCTGCCGTTCGGCCTGCTGATGGTGGTCGGCGGCATCAACGTGTCCGAGAGCGCACGCGCGGCCGGTGATGACTACCGCACCCGCGACATCCTGCTGGTGGAAGCGGTGGCCACGCTGGTGGCCGGTGTCTGCGGTGGCGTGGCGCAGACCACGCCGTACATCGGCCAGCCGGCGTACAAGCACATGGGCGCGCGCAGCGGCTACACCCTGCTGACCGGCCTGTTCGTCGGCATCGGCGGCATGCTGGGCATCATCTCAGGGCTGGTGCAGTGGCTGCCGCTGGCGGTGCTGGCACCGATCATCGTGTACGTGGCCATCGACATCACCACCCAGGCGTTCCAGGCTACGCCGCGCCACCACGCCGGCGCGATGGTGTTCGGTTTCCTGCCGTCGGTGGCGTACCTGCTGGCGATCAAGGCCCCGGGCTGGATCGCGCCGGACCAGCTGCCGCAGTTGCTGACCAAACTGGATGGCCACGGACTGCCTGAGCTGGCGGTGATCTTCACCCTCGGCAACGGCTTCATCATCACCTCGATGCTGTGGATCTCGGCGGTAGCGGCGATGGTCGATGGCCGCCTGCGGCGTGCCTGCGGCTTCCTGCTGGTGGCCGCCGGTCTGACCCTGTTCGGCCTGATCCACTCGGTGGATCCGCGCGGTGGCATCTACCTGCCGTGGGACCTGGATGGGCTGGCACGCATCATCAGCTGGCAGTTCGCCGGCGCCTACGTGGCATTGGCGCTGCTGCTGGGCCTGCTGTCGCTGCAGAAGCAGGCGGTGGAGCCGCTGGGTGATCGCACCGACCATTGACCGGTGACGCCGGGCATCGCCCGGCTCTGCAGGGGGAAGCTGCAGGCGGCGGAATTACCGTTCGGCGTCCAGCTCCGGGTAGTGGCGGAAGATGCCATTGGTGTTGAATGCCAAGCGCCGTTCCGAGCCCAGATAGGTAGCGATGTTCGGCCGCTTCGCCACCCGCTCCTGCAGCGCACGCAGCAGGGGCAGGGTGGGGGCCAGCGCCTGCATGCGGCGCGGGAACATGTAGTCCAGCCCGCTCAGCAGCTGGAACAGCGACAGGTCCACATAGGAGTGCTCGCGCAGCGCATGTCGGCCACCATTGGCGGCCAGCACCTGTTCGAAATAGCCCAGGAACTTGGGCAGCCGCTCGCTGCGCAGGGACGCGGCCCGCGCCTTGGCTTCGGTCTTCTGCTCTTCGTAGTACTTCGATGCAGCGATCGGGTGGTGGGTGTCGTGCACCTCGGCCACCAGGTCGGCAATGGTCAGCTGCAGTTGCAGCGCCTGCACCCGCCGTGAGGCCGCCTGCGGCACCAGGTCCAGCGTCGGGCCGAGGAAATCCAGGATGGCCGCGACCTGCGCGATGACCTGGCGGCCCGCCTTCAGGAACGGCGGCGCGAAGGGTTGCGGACCCTCGCTGCTGCCATCGAGAAACGCCTGCATCACCGCATCGCCGTGCACCCGCGCCATGTCGATGTAGTCGGCGCCGGCATCTTCCAGCGCCAGCCGCACGAATTCACCGCGGCCCTGGATGCCGGTCCAGTAATACAGCGCGTACTGCATGGCAGTGTCTCCACGGGACAGGACTCACAGCCTCGCGCGGGCAGTGCAAAGCAGGCGTGAGCATGGACTGCGCGTGCCTGAACCCGAACGGCAGCGGAACAGGCGGGGAACCCGTTGGAATGGGTGGGGTCACACCTTCTCCATGCGTGTGAAACGAGGTGCTGCATCATGCAGAGTGGAAAGGCGGTATGGCCCTGGATATTGGGCGTGGTGGTGATTGGCGGCGCGGGAGGCTGGTTGTTCCGCGATCAGCTCAAGAGCCTGGCAGACGGTGTTTCGGTGCCGGTGCAATCAACCCCCGCCAGTACCAGTGCACCGCCACAACCGACGGCAGCCGTAGAGCCCGCGCCAGCACCCCCAACGATCCGGCATCCGCTGGATACCGAGGCCGCTGCCGACCCGGCGCTGCCGAAACTGGCGGACAGCGATGCCGCGGCATGGGGTGCGCTGGGCCAGCTGTTCCAAGGGGAGGGGCCGCTGACCCTGCTGCTGCGCGACCATCTGATCCAGCGCCTGGTCACCCAGGTCGACAACCTGGACAAACCCAGCGTGCCGCCGACCGCGCTGGCCGCGCGCCCGCTGCCGGGCAACCTGCAGGTCGAGCCGGGGGAAGGCGGTGAACGCATCGCCGCCAGCAACGCGGCGCGCTATGCGCCCTATGTGCACGCATTCACTGCGCTGGACCCGGCGGCAGCGGCTACCGCTTACAAGCGCTTCTATCCGCTGATCCAGCAGGCCTACGTCGACCTGGGTCGGCCGGACTCGTACTTCAATGATCGCCTGGTGGCGGTGATCGACCATCTGCTGGACACCCCGGAACTGGCCCAGGCACCGCTGGTGCAGCGCGATGACCGCGGCCGCTATCGCTTCGTCGATTCCGCCCTGCAGTCGCGCTCGATCGGCCAGAAGGCCCTGCTGCGCATGGACGCGGCGCAGGCGCAGGCGGTCAAGCAGCAGCTGCGGGCGATCCGCAGCGCGATCACCCGCTGAGCCCGTCCACAGCACGAAACTGATCGGGATCAACGCGCCGACCACACCCGCTCCGGCATGCTGGCCGCAGGCTGACCGGCCTCGGGGTGCAGTCGCAGTCACCCTTGAAACGGGGTGGGGCAGCCGCATCTTTCCAGCGTCGCCGGCGCGGGCCGGCCCAGATGACCGATGAGGTTTCGCAATGCGGATGGACAAGCTCACCTCGCGTTTCCAGCAGGCGCTGGCAGACGCACAGTCGCTGGCCGTGGGCCGCGACAACAGCATCATCGAACCGGTTCACTTGTTCAGCGCCCTGCTGGACCAGCAGGGCGGCAGCACGCGCCCGTTGCTGGCCCAGGCCGGGGTGAACGTGCCGGTGCTGCGCGAGCGCCTGACCGAGGCGCTGGACGCACTGCCCAAGGTGTCCGGCCAGGCCGGCAACGTCTCGATGGGCAATGACCTGGGGCGCCTGCTGAACCAGACCGACAAGCTGGCCCAGCAGCACGGGGATGCCTTCATTGCCAGCGAGTGGTTCGTGCTGGCGTCGCTGGAGGATGGCGGCACGCTGGGCATGGCGCTGCGCGCCGCCGGTGCCGACAAGACCCGCCTGCAGGCCGCGATCGACAAGCTGCGCGGCGGCGAGAACGTGCAGTCGGAGAATGCCGAGGAGCAGCGGCAGGCGCTGGAGAAATACACCATCGACCTGACCGCGCGTGCCGAGAGCGGCAAGCTCGATCCGGTGATCGGCCGTGACGAGGAAATCCGCCGCACCATCCAGGTGCTGCAGCGCCGGACCAAGAACAACCCGGTGCTGATCGGCGAACCCGGCGTGGGCAAGACCGCGATCGTGGAAGGCCTGGCCCAGCGCATCATCAACGACGAAGTGCCCGAGGGCCTGCGCGGCAAGCGGGTGCTGTCGCTGGACATGGGCGCGCTGATCGCCGGTGCCAAGTTCCGTGGCGAATTCGAGGAGCGCCTGAAGGGCGTGCTCAACGACCTGGCCAAGAACGAAGGCCAGATCATCCTGTTCATCGACGAACTGCACACCATGGTCGGCGCCGGCAAGGCCGACGGCGCGATGGATGCCGGCAACATGCTGAAGCCGGCGTTGGCACGCGGTGAGCTGCACTGCATCGGCGCGACCACGCTGGACGAGTACCGCAAGTACATCGAGAAGGATGCCGCGCTGGAGCGCCGCTTCCAGAAGGTGTTCGTGGGTGAGCCGTCGGTGGAGGACACCATCGCCATCCTGCGTGGGCTGAAGGAAAAGTACGCCCTGCATCACGGGGTGGAGATCACCGACCCGGCCATCGTCGCTGCCGCCACGTTGTCCAACCGTTACATCACCGACCGCCAGCTGCCGGACAAGGCCATCGACCTGATGGACGAGGCCGCCTCGCGCCTGCGCATGGAGATCGACTCCAAGCCGGAGGAACTGGACCGCCTGGAACGCCGGGTGATCCAGCTGAAGATCCAGCGCGAGATGCTGAAGAAGGAAAAGGACGAGGCCTCGCGGCAGCGCCTGGCCGATCTGGAGAACGATATCGAGGCGCTGGAGCGCGAGTTCTCCGACCTCAATGAAATCTGGAAGTCGGAGAAGGCCGCGCTGCAGGGTGCAACCAGGATCAAGGAGCAGGTCGAGCAGGCCAAGCTGGAGCTGGAAGCCGCGCAGCGCCGCCAGGATTTCGCCAAGATGAGCGAGATCCAGTACGGCCTGCTGCCGCAGCTGGAAAAGCAGCTGGCCGCCGCCCAGGAAGCCGAGCACAAGGACTTCAAGCTGGTGCAGGACCGGGTCACCGACGAGGAGATTGCCGAGGTCGTGTCGCGCTGGACCGGCATTCCGGTCAACAAGATGCTCGAAGGCGAGCGCGACAAGCTGCTGCGCATGGAAGAGGTGCTGCACAACCGCGTGGTCGGCCAGGAGGAAGCGATCAAGGTTGTCTCCGATGCCGTGCGCCGTTCGCGTGCGGGCCTGTCCGATCCGAATCGCCCGGCCGGTTCGTTCCTGTTCCTCGGCCCGACCGGTGTCGGCAAGACCGAACTGTGCAAGTCGCTGGCCGAGTTCCTGTTCGACAGTGCCGACGCCATGATCCGCATCGACATGAGCGAGTTCATGGAGAAGCACAGCGTCGCCCGCTTGATCGGCGCGCCCCCGGGCTACGTCGGCTACGAGGAAGGCGGTTACCTGACCGAGGCCGTGCGTCGCCGTCCGTACTCGCTGATCCTGCTGGACGAAGTGGAGAAGGCACATCCGGATGTGTTCAACATCCTGCTGCAGGTATTGGACGATGGCCGCCTGACCGATGGCCAGGGTCGCACCGTGGACTTCCGCAACACCGTCATCGTGATGACCTCGAACCTGGGCTCGCACCAGATCCAGGACATGAGCGCCGACGACAGCCCGGAGGCCTACACGCAGATGAAGGCGGCAGTGATGGGCGTGGTGCAGGCGCACTTCCGTCCGGAGTTCATCAACCGCCTGGACGACATCGTGGTGTTCCATCCGCTGGACAAGCAGCAGATCAAGCAGATCGCGCGCATCCAGATGCGTGGCCTGGAGAAGCGGTTGGCCGAGCGCGGGCTGAAGCTGGTGGTGTCCGATGCGGCGTTCGACCTGCTCGGCAACGTGGGCTTCGATCCGGTGTATGGCGCGCGCCCGTTGAAGCGTGCGATCCAGGCGCAGCTGGAAAACCCGTTGGCGCAGAAGATCCTGTCCGGCGCCTTCGTCAACGGCGATACCATCGAAGTCGGAAATGATGGCGGCCACCTGGTGTTCGCCAAGGCGTGAGTCCATCGGGGCGCTGCCTTACCGCAGCGCCCCGTTATCTGTGAGTAACGCCGGGCCGGGCCCGGCGCGCCCTCAGAAGCGGTGCGTGTACCCGCTCATCAGCCCGAACTGGTTGGGCTTCTGCACGATCGGGCTGTTGGCCGCATCGCCGAGCAGGCGCGTGCCTTCGGCCGAGATGTACCAGTTGCCGTTGCGGCCCACGCGGTGGCTCCACTTCAGGCCGACACCGGCGCTGACCAGGCCGGCCTTCGGTTTGTGCTCGGCAAAGCCGCTGCGCGCCGCCTGTTCGGGGCTGACGCCGTACCAGGTCTGCATGTAGCCGCGGTTGCCGTAGTCGGTGGACACGCTGCCGCTGACCACACCGCCAGCCAGGTCGAACAACGGCAGGGTCAGGTTCAGATGGATCTGCTGGGTGGCCAGGCCGTTCTCGGCCTTGTCCTCGTCCTTGCGGGTGAACTGCCAGGAACCGCTCAGCACGGCTTCGCCCAGCGTATAACCCGCCGACACGCCGACCAGCGGACGGGTATCGATATCGCCCATGCCGCGCAGGAAGTCCGAACCGCCGAGCAGGGAGTCCTTGTCCTTGCGGATGCCGCTGGCGCCGACGTAGGCGCGCACGCGGGTGTGCTCGCCGAGGGCGGTGCCCCAGCCGATGCCACTGGTGCCCAGAAACCAGCCCCCCGGCGAGGTGACATCGAAGGACAGCGACGGCGTCGCACGATACTCCTCGCTGCCGCTGTAGCGCGGCGTCACGCCACCACCGGCGGCGAGCTCGAAGGTCCAGTGGTCATCCTTGGCGTGGGCGATCGGGGCGGCAAACAGCGGCAGCAGGGCCAGGCAGAGCAGGGTGGGGGAACGGCGAAGCTGGGACATGGAAACTCTCGACAATGGGAGGAAAGCAGCGCGCGCATCCGGCGAGTGCTGCAGGGTCGCCAGCGTGGCGATACGCCGGCGACCGATCCGTCCGCAGTTGTGCGGGAGTTGTAATCAACTGTAATCGCGGCCCAGGGCGTTCAGCTGGTAGCCAGCGGCCAATGCATTTCCAGGCGTGCGCCGCCCAGCGTGGCGCGGCTGATGCGCAACTCGCCGCTGTGGCGGACTGCAATGCGGCTGACGATGGCCAGGCCCAGGCCGAAGCCGCCGGTATCGCGGCTGCGACTGTCATCCAGGCGGGTGAACGGGCGCATCACTTTTTCGCGGTCGGGCTCGGCGATGCCCGGTCCGTCGTCGTCCACGCGCAGGCAGGCGCGGCCGCCCACACCTACCAGTGAGACTTCAACCTGGGAGCGCGCATGACGAAGTGCGTTGCCGACCAGATTGCTCAGCGCCAGCTGCAGCAGGCGTGGCTCGGCATCTACCCGTGGCAGCGCGCTGGGCTGTACGCGCAATGCCAGGCCGGCACGCTCGGCATCGCGGCGGGCATCGGCCAGGCAGGCCTGCAGCCAGTCATTGGCTTCAATCCGCTGCATCGGTTCGCCCTCGCTGGGATGCTCCAACCGTTCGTAGGCCAGCAGTTCGCTGACCAGTCGGTTGAGCTCGGCCAGGTCACCATGCAGGCCCTGAGCCAGCCGCGTGCGACGTTCGCGATCATCGCTGTCCTGCATCAGGTCCAGGCCGAAGGCCACGCGTGCGATGGGCGTGCGCAGTTCGTGCGAAATGGCATGAGTGAGGTCGCGCTGGCGCTGTACCAGCTCGGCCACGCGCGCGGCCATGCGGTTGGAGTGGTCGACGATGACCCGGATCTGCGAGCGTGGCGAGACCTGCGCGCGTGCCTGCAGATCGCCGGCGCCGATGCGGTCGGCATGCACGCGCAGGGCGTCCAGATCGCGCCAGAGCAGGCGCACCCACGCGTACAGGCACAACCCGAACAGGGCCAGCATCACCGAGTAGGCGATCAGGGTGAGATACAGCGTCATTGACGGCTCGCCTGGCAGGTGCAGGCGCAGCCAGGGACCGTCCGGATGCCGTGGATCAAGAGGCGCCAGTACGATCTCGAACTTCTGCCGGGAAATGAGTCCGTTGCGCTGCAGCTGTTCCTGTTCGCCGGCTTCGAGGGCCGGCGCTGACGGCAACAGTGCCAGCGCAATGCCGTAGTGGGGTTGCCACTGCGCCAGCTGATCCTGCTGGGCGGCGGGGCCCTTTCCATCCAGCCCCTGCCGCAACGCATACAGCTGGCCACGCACCTGCTCTGCAAACACACGCTGCTGGAACGGCAGGTAGATGCGATCGAAGATCACATTGATGAGCAGCAGAGTGATCAGGAAGCTCGCGCCGACCACCAGCCACAGGCGCAGGAAAAGCCGCTTCACGCCGACCAGGCCGAGGGATTGAACTGGTAGCCGCGTCCCCACACGGTCTTGATCCGCCGCGGTTCGCGCGCGTCGTCGCCGAGCTTTCGGCGCAGCTTGCCGATGCAGACGTCGACGCTGCGGTCCAGGCCGTCGAAGCCGATGCCGCGCACCGCCTGCAGGATCTGGTCACGCGACAGGATCTGCCCGGGCTGGCTGGCCAGCAGCCACAGGATCTCGAACTCGGTGGTGCCCACATCCACCGCCGCACCGTGCAGGTGCACTTCACGCTGCATGCGATCGATCAGCAGTTGCCCATGCATCAGCCGGCTGGGCGTGCCGGTGTTGCTGCTGCCATGGCGGCGGCGCAGCAGGGCGCGCAGGCGGGCCAGCAGCAGGCGCGGCTCGATCGGCTTGTGCACATAGTCATCGGCACCCGATTCCAGGCCCAGCACCTGCTCGATGTCGTCCTCGCAGGCGGTCAGCATCAGGATCGGCACGTCGGAGAAGCTGCGGATCTGCCGGCAGACATCGATGCCACCGAGGCCGGGCAGCATCAGATCCAGCACCACCAGCTCCGGCGCATGCTGGCGGCAGGCCGCACCGGCCAGGTCACCACGGGCCACGTGCTGCACGGCGAAGCCGTGCTCGTGCAGGTAGTCGCTGACCAGTTCGGCCAGGCGACGGTCGTCCTCCACCAGCAGTACCAGCGTGGGCGAACTGCTGGCAGGGGGTGTCCAGGAAGATGGCTGCATGCGTGGGGCCTCCGTGCCCGGGCAGGAGCGCCCGGCGGCGAAGCCTAGCAACGGCCCATGACGGCTGCCTGAATCGCGGCCAACCTGATAACCGCGGGTACGGACGTCATCGCCAGCGGCGTTCAGCGGCTGGCCCGGGCTGGCCTATGGTGGCGGTTTCCCCGGATGGAGCCTGGTGCAATGAGCGACCCGCAGTGGCAACTGGAAACCCTGGCCGTGCACGGCGGCTACCGTCCCGACCCGACCACCCGCGCGGTGGCGGTGCCGATCTACCAGACCGTGGCCTATGCGTTCGATGACACCCAGCACGGCGCCGACCTGTTCGACCTGAAGGTGCCGGGCAACATCTACACGCGCATCATGAACCCCACCACCGATGTGCTGGAGCAGCGCCTGGCCGCGCTGGAAGGGGGTATCGGCGCGCTGGCGCTGGCCTCGGGGCAGGCCGCGATCACCTACGCCATCCAGACCATCGCCGAAGCCGGTGACAACATCGTCGCCTCCAGTGCGCTGTACGGCGGCAGCCTCAACCTGCTGGCGCACACGCTGCCGCAGTATGGCATCCAGGCGCGTTTTGCCGACCCGGCCGATCCATCCGCGTTCGCAGGGTTGATCGATGAGCGCACCAAGGCGGTGTTCGTCGAATCGATCGGCAACCCGCGCGGCAACGTCACCGACATTGCCGCCATTGCCGAGGTCGCGCATGCCGCCGGCGTGCCACTGATCGTCGACAACACGGTGGCCACGCCATTCCTGCTGCGCCCGTTCGAGCATGGTGCCGATATCGTGGTGCATTCGCTGACCAAGTACCTCGGCGGCCACGGCAACAGCCTGGGCGGCGCGATCATCGATTCGGGCCGCTTCGACTGGGCCGCACAGCCCGCGCGCTTCGCCCGCCTCAACCAGCCTGACCCGAGCTACCACGGGGTGGTCTATACCGAAGCGCTGGGGCCGGCGGCCTATATCGGCCGCGCGCGGGTGGTGCCGCTGCGCAACACCGGCGCGGCGCTGTCACCGTTCAATGCCTTCCTGATCCTGCAGGGCATCGAGACCCTGGCGCTGCGCATGGAACGCATCAACGCCAACGCACTGGCCATCGCGCAGTTCCTGAAGTCGCATGCAAAGGTGGCCTGGGTGCGTTATGCCGGACTGGTCGACGACCCCGAACATGCCGCCGCGCAGCGCTATCTGGGCGGCCACGGCTCGGGCGTGTTGACCTTCGGCCTGCCGGGCGGCCGCGAGGCCGGCGCGCGTTTCCTCGATGCACTGAAGCTGTTCACCCGCCTGGTCAATCTGGGCGATGCGAAGTCACTGGCCACCCATCCGGCCTCGACCACCCATCGCCAGCTGGATGCAGCGGAGCTGGCCAAGGCCGGCGTCAGCGAAGACACCGTGCGGCTGTCGATCGGCATCGAGCATATCGGGGACCTGCGTGCCGACCTGGAGCAGGCCCTGGCCGGCGCCTGATAGCCGCACGCTTGGTGTATATCGCCACAGGCGATCACCACTGGCGCCGCGATGCGCTACGGTGGAACTGCCTCTCCAAGGCAGTGGCAACGTGGCGATCCAGATCCCCGGTCGATGCGGGTCGACCGGGGATTTTTTTTGTTTCCGGGTCAGATCCGTTTTCCTGCGGAAAACGGATCTGACCCCATGCACCGCCGTGTCGACCAAGGTCGACGTGGCGGGAGTGTCCGCGGCATGGATGCCGCGGCCAAGCCCCCATGGAAGGGTTTACGGCGTCTCCCGCCACCGGACCCACCCCGCCATCCCACGGAATGCCAGCTTTTGCTTTTGCCGTTGCAGTTGCTTCGGCAGGTGCAGGGCTGCAAGCCCTGCCGCACGCACCCCCTCACACCACCGGAATACTGTGCTGTCCCAGCCCGCGATACGGCGGCGTGGACATCACCATCTCCGCCAGCGAGTACGCCAGCTCACGCTCGGCCATCACCGTCCCATCCGCACCGTGCTCCAGCAGATGCTTCACCTCCGCATCGCTGTGCGCACGCGCCAGCAGGGTCAGCTCCGGGTTGATCGCCCGCAGCTTGGCCAGCGCCTCACCGGCCTCCAGCGGCTGTGGAATCGCCAGCACCGCAATCTTCGCGCGTTCCGGATGGGCTTCGGCCAGCACCCGGTCGGCGGCGGCACTGCCGCGGATCGCCGCCAGGCCCTTGGCGTGTGCCTGTTCGACATGTTCCTTGTTGTCATCGATCACCAGTACCGGCACACCGCGATCACGCAGCACCTGCGCCAACTCGCTGCCCACCCGGCCGTAGCCGATCACGATCGCGTGCCCGTTCAGATCACGCGATGGGCCGATCGCCTCTTCCGGTTCGGCCGGCTGCGGCTGCTGTTCCTGCTTGGCCTGCCAACGGTCGAGCAGGCCGAACACCAGCGGGTTGAGCATGATCGACACCAGCGCACCGGCCAGTACCAGCGACTGGCCTTCCTTCGGCAGGATCTGCAGGGCCACGCCGAGGCCGGCGATGATGAAGGCGAACTCGCCGATCTGTGCCAGGCTGGCCGAGATGGTCAGCGCCGTGCTGGTCGGGTGCCCGAACGCGCGCACGATGAAGAACGCGGCGGCCGACTTGCCGAACATGATGATCAGCACGGTGGCCAGCACCTGCCACGGGTGCTGGATGAGGATGTTCGGATCGAACAGCATGCCGACCGAGACGAAGAACAGCACCGCGAACGCATCGCGCAGCGGCAGCGAATCATGCGCGGCCTTGTGGCTGAGCTCCGATTCGTTGAGCAGCATGCCGGCGAAGAACGCGCCCAGTGCGAACGAGACGCCGAACAGCATCGCCGAGCCGAACGCCACGCCCAGCGCGATCGCCAGCACCGACAGGGTGAACAGTTCGCGCGAACCGGTACCGGCGATGCGTTCGAGGATCCATGGAATGACCCGGCGCCCGACCACCAGCATCACCGCCACGAACAGGCCCAGCTGCACGAAGGTCCAGCCGATATCGGCCAGCACGCTGCCCAGCGAGTGCGATTCCTTGGCCGCGTCGGGGCCGAACACGCCGGCCATCACCGGCATCATCACCAGTGCGAGCACGCAGGCCAGGTCTTCCACGATCAGCCAGCCGACCGCGATCTTGCCGCGCATGGTCTCCAGCAGGCGGCGTTCCTCCATCGCCCGCAGCAGTACCACGGTACTGGCGGTGGCCAGCGAAAAACCGAAGATGACGCCATGCAGGGCGGGCCAGCCCATCAGCGAGGCCACGCCCCAGCCGAGCAGGGTGGCCACGGTGATCTGGCCAATGGCACCGGGGATGGCGATGGCCTTGACCGCCATCAGGTCCTTCAGCGAGAAGTGCAGGCCGACGCCGAACATCAGCAGCATCACGCCCAGCTCCGCCAGCTGGTTGGCCAGCGCCTGGTCGGCGACGAAGCCGGGAGTGAACGGACCTACGCAGATGCCAGCAACCAGGTAACCGACCAGGGGAGACAAGCGGAGCTTGTTGGCCAGCGCGCCGAAGATGAAGGCGAGCCCCAGGCCAACGGCAACGATGTTGATCAGGTCGGTGTCATGGTGCATCGGCACTCGCAGGCAATCGGGGGTATCCCGATTTTCACCGATGAGGCCAGATACGGCAAACCTTAAATGCGAAGGGGGTCAGATCCCTTTTCCCGCAGGAAAAGGGATCTGACCCCACCGGGGAGTTGCCGGCCAGCGGCCGGCACTAGCGCTTACCAGGCGTACTTGATCCGCCCGTACACATACGCGCCGTTGAAGCCGAACGGCGAGTAGTTGCTGTACGGCAGCATGCCGAAGGTGGAGTTCTGCAGGTCTTCGGTGCGGTCCGGGTACTTGTCCAGCAGGTTGTCGGCGCCCACGGTCAGGGTCCAGTTGCTGCTCGGCTTGTAGCTGGCCGAGGCATCCACCACCCAGGCGTCGCCGTAGGTCTGGTCGCGCAGTGCGGTGGCCGAGTTGCGCACGGTGAACTTGCCGTAGCGGGTTGCGGCCAGGCCCAGTTCCCAGTGGTCCGAACGCCAGGTGCCGCTCAGGATCGCCTTGTCGCGCGGGTAGCTGTCCTCGATGCGGCCGATCTCATCGCGGCCGATCAGCGACTGGGTCAGGCCCAGCGTGCCGAACACCGCCGGGGTGCCGCCGACGCGGCGCACTTCAGTGTCGTTGTAGCTGTACGCAGCGGTCAGTTCCAGGCTGCTGGCACTGAACGGCACTGTGTAGCTGGACACGAAGTCCACGCCGCGGGTGCGCGTATCCAGGCCGTTGGTGAAGTAGGAGAACGCGGTCACCTGCGGCAGGCCCAGGGTTCCCAGCAATGCGCTGGTGGCGGCGTTGGTGGTGATGCTGGACGACAGCGCGATGCGGTCATCGATGTCGATCTGGTAGGCATCGACGGTGATGTACAGGCGGTCGACCGGCTGCAGCACCAGGCCCAGGCTGTAGGAGGTGGAGGTCTCGGCCTTCAGCGGCGAGGCGCCCAGCGCCTGCGCAGCCGGGCTGGTGGTCGGGAAGGTGCCACGCTCGACGAACACGCCATTGAGGAACTGGCTGGTGACCGCCTGGTAGCCCTGCTGAGCCAGCGACGGTGCACGGAAGCCGCTGGACGCGGTGGCCCGCAGCGCGACCTTGTCGGTGAAGGCATAACGCGCCGACAGCTTGCCGGAGAAGCGGTCGCCGAAGTCCGAGTAGTCTTCGTAGCGGCCGGTGATGCCGGCCGAGAACTTCTCGGTCAGGTCGGCTTCCAGCCCGGCGTAGACCGCGTAGTTGTGGCGGTCGGCATGCACTTCGTTGGTCGGGGTGAAGCCCGCGAACCCCTGCGCGCCGCTGCCGGTGTAAGAGTTCAGCTCGCCCGGGTTCTGGTCCCACTTTTCCTTGCGGTATTCACCACCGAAGGACAGCGTGACCGGGTAGGCCAGGCCCCAGTCCAGCGACTTGGTCAGGTCGGCATTGAAGATGTCCTGCTGGTACTTCAGCGTGCCGTCGTAGAACGAGCGCGGGCTGGTTGCACCCAGGCTGTAGTTGATGCTGTTGCGGGTGTGGAAGTCCAGGGTGTTCTCGCCGTGGTTCAGGCTCAGGTCCCAGGTCCAGCCGTTGTCGGTGTTGCCCTTGACGCCGGCCACCAGCGAGCGGTCCTTGGAGTACTGGTTGATCTCCGGCACGAAGCCGTCCGGGTAGGTCTGCGCCAGCAGCGCGCTCTGCCCGCTGTGGTTGCGCGAGCGGTAGAACGCGAACGAGGTGATGTCGCGGTTGCTGAGCAGCGCGCTGGCATAGCCGGTCACGTGGTCGCTGAAATCGAAACTGGCGTTGGCCGAAGCCGCAGTCGCATCCACGCGCGGGTCGCCGACGATGAAGGTCTTCTGGCCGATGCTCGGGAAGTTGCCGGTGTTCGGGGTGGTGCCGCGGTACGGGCCGGCGCGGTTGCTTTCGTCCTGCTGGCTGATCTGGCCGGCCACGTGCACGCGGCCACGGCCATCGCCGAACTCGACGCCGGTATCGCCGGAGAGCTGGTACTTGTTGCCGTCACCGGCCGAGTACTGGCCGTAGTCCACGGCCAGGCTGCCACCCCGGCCGCTGCCCTTGAGCACGATGTTGATGACGCCAGCGATGGCGTCCGAACCATACTGTGCCGAGGCACCGTCACGCAGCACTTCCACGCGCTCGATGGCAGCGATCGGGATCGCGTTGATGTCCACCGCCGATGAGCCACGGCCGATGCTGCCGTTGACGTTGATCATTGCCGAAGTGTGGCGGCGCTTGCCGTTGACCAGCACCAGCACCTGGTCCGGCGACAGGCCACGCAGCTGCGCCGGGCGCACGCCGCTGGTGCCGTCGGTCAGCGCCGGGCGCGGGAAGTTCAGCGAGGGCAGCGCGCGCGACAGCGCGGTGGCCAGCTCGCTGGTGCCGGTGGACTGCAGGGCTTCGGGGGTGATGATGTCGATCGGCGACTGCGATTCGGCAACCGTGCGGTCGGCCACGCGGGTGCCGGTAACGATCACCGTGTCCAGGGTGTTGGCGGCGGTGCCGGCCTGCTGGGCAGCGGCAACGAACGGAGAGCCACCGAGTGCGACAGCGACGGCGGCGGCGATCAGGCTGGTCTTGCGGGTCATCGGGATGGGGCTCCGGTTGGCGGGGGCGGCACCGGAATCGACATCACGGGGGTGAGGCGGACGGCGGTTGTTGCGGTGCGCAAAGCAGGAATTAACGGGATATTCAGTGGCTGTCAAATGCCGGTCATCGGGAAAAACGTTGCAGCAGCAACCATTTAGCCCGGATCGGCATGCGCGGGGAGGGGACCCGGGAGGCGCGCGGCGAGGACGTGGGAGAGAGGAACGCCGGCCGCCGCGCATCCCGGGGCGCGTCAAGTATTCGTTAACGCTAGAATTGCGTCGCAGGAACAGTGCTCACCAGCACATTCCATTCGGTTATATGGACGCCTTCCCCCATGATTTCGCTTCGTAATTTCGCCTTGCGCCGCGGCGAGCGGCTGCTGTTGTCCAACGTCGACCTGACCCTGCATGCCGGTTACCGGGTGGGTGTGGTCGGCCGCAACGGTGCTGGCAAGTCCAGCCTGTTCGCGGCGGTGAAGGGCGAGCTGGAGGCGGACAAGGGCGATGTCGACCTGCCCGGCAAGGTGCGCATCGCCAGCGTTGCCCAGGAAACCCCGTCACTGCCCGACCCGGCGCTGAGCTTCGTGCTCGGCGGTGACATCGAGGTGGCCGCGGTGCTGGCCGCCGAGGCCGAGGCGACCGCCCGCGAAGACTGGGAAGCGGTGGCCGAGGCGCACACGAAGATGGCCGAGCTCAATGCCTACGACGCCGAAGCGCGCGCCGGCAAGCTGCTGCATGGCCTCGGTTTCCCGGCCGAGACCCACCATCGCGCGGTGTCCTCGTTCTCCGGCGGCTGGCGCGTGCGCCTGAACCTGGCGCGCGCGCTGATGATGCCCAGCGACCTGCTGCTGCTGGACGAACCGACCAACCACCTGGATCTGGACGCGGTGTACTGGCTGGAACAGTGGCTGCTGAAGTATCCGGGCACCCTGCTGCTGATCTCGCATGACCGCGAGTTCCTCGACAACGTGGCCACCCACACCCTGCACCTGCACGGTGGCGGCGCCAAGCTCTACCCGGGCGGCTACACCGACTTCGAGCGCCAGCGCGCCGAACAGCTGCGCCAGCAGCAGATCGCGCACGAGAAGGAGCAGGCCGAGCGCGCCCACCTGCAGAGCTTCATCGACCGCTTCAAGGCGCAGGCCAGCAAGGCGGCGCAGGCGCAGAGCCGCATGAAGCGCCTGGCCAAGCTGGCCGGTACCGAAGCGGTGCGTGCCGAGCGCGAGTTCCGCATCGAGTTCGCGCCGCCGGCCAAGCTGCCGTTCTCGCTGATCCGCCTGAACCACGTCGAGGCCGGCTACGGCAAGGACGCGGTGATCCTGCACAACGTCGGCTTCGGCCTGGAAGCGGGCCAGCGCATCGGCCTGCTCGGCCCGAACGGTGCCGGCAAGACCACCCTGGTGAAGACCCTGGTGGGCGAGCTGGCGCCGATCGTCGGCGAGCGCATGGCGCATCCGGACCTGAAGATCGGCTACTTCGCCCAGCATACGGTGGAGTCGCTGCACGAAGGCCAGTCGCCGATGGAGCACTTCCGCGAGATCGCCCCGGACGCACCGAACCAGTCGTTCCGCGATTTCCTCGGCAAGTGGAACTTCCCGGGCGACCGTGCATTCGAGCCGGTCGATGGGTTCTCCGGTGGCGAGCGCGCGCGCCTGGCGCTGGCGCTGATCGCCTGGCAGCAGCCGAACGTGCTGCTGCTGGACGAACCGACCAACCACCTTGACCTGGAAATGCGCGAAGCGCTGGCCGAAGCACTGGCCACCTTCGAAGGCGCGATCGTGATGGTCTCGCATGACCGCCACCTGATCGGCCTGGTCTGTGATACCTACTGGCGCGTGGCCGATGGCGTGGTCGAGCCGTTCGATGGCGACCTGGATGCGTATGCCGCGTGGCTGCGCACCCGTCCGCAGGCGCAGGGCACCAAGGCGCGCATGGAGCAGGTGGAAGAGCCGGTGGTGGTCAAGACCGCCCCGGTGGCGCAGGTGGTGCAGAAGAAGCCGGTGAATCCGCACAAGCTGGCCGCCGCCGAGGCCAAGGTGGCCGAGCTGGAAGGCGCGCTGGCCGAGCTGGACCGCCAGTTGGCCGATCCGGCCAACTACGCCGATGCCACCCGCATGGCGGTGATTGGTCGTGACCGCGAAACCGCCGCCGCGCAGCTGGAAAAGGCCGAAGCGGCGTGGATGGAGCTGCTCGAGTCCTGACTCCGCGAAAAAGGGGACGGAGGGGATTAAGTCGTATGTGCACATACGACTTAATCCCCTCCGTCCCCTTTTTTCAACCCTGCGCCTGCAGCCACTCGCGGAAGCGCTTGGCCGGCTCGCGCTCGGCGCGCGAGCGCAGCCGCGTCAGCCAGTAGCGACCCAGCTCCAGCGTGGTGCCGAAGGGCTGCAGCAAGCGGCCTTCGGCCAATTCCTGCTCGAACATGCGCAGTGGCAGCAGTGCCACGCCGGCACCGCCGATCGCGGCCATCGCCAGCGTCAACGACGAATCGAACACTGGCCCGCGGGCTTCCACGCCACTGACCCCGGCCGCCTGCAGCCAACGCGGCCATTCGTCGCTTCGGTAAGAGCGCAGCAACGGTAGCGTACCCAGGTCGCGCGGCTGCTTCAGCCGCCGCGCCAATGCCGGGGCGCACAGCGGTGCGAAGGGTGCATCGAGGATTGCCGTGCAGGCCTGCCCCTGCCAGTCGCCATCACCGAAGCGGATCGCCAGGTCCAATCCTTCACCGGCCAGATCGATGCGGTTGTTGTGGGTCTGCAGGCGCAGCTCGATGTCCGGGTGCGCGGCCTCGAACGCAGCCAGCCGTGGCAACAGCCAACCGGTGGCGAAGGTGCCGACCACGCCCAGCGTCAGTACTTCGCGGGCCGGGCCGCCGGTGTAGCGCGCGATGCTGGCCGAGATGCGCTCGAACGATTCGTTGAGTACCGGATACAGCGCCGCGCCCTCGTCGGTCAGCGCCACCCCGCGCGGCAGGCGATGGAACAGGCGGATGCCGAGCCGGTCCTCCAGGCCGCGGATCTGGTGGCTCAGCGCCGCCTGGCTGACACACAGCTCCAGTGCGGCGCGGGTGAAGTTCTGATGGCGCGCAGCCGCCTCGAAGGCGCGCAGCGCGTTCAGCGGCAGGGTCGGGTGCAGCATCGGGAAGCCGTGAGCCAGGGTGATGGCAGATCCTACCCGTTCAATGAGGAATTTCGTAAATCTCAATGAGTTGATTGCGACAGGCATGAATTGAATTCATGGCTTCCGCTGATAATTCGCGCTGGTCGGCTCCGGGGAGGGCTTCAATAATCGGGCGGTCCCCAGGAGAACCCCCGTATGCTAGCCCGTCGCCGATTCCTGCAGTTCAGTGGTGCTGCCGTTGCTTCCTCGCTGCTTGCCCCTGCGCTGGCGCGGGCGGTTGCCCCTTCGTCCGGCACACCCACCGCGCACGCCGCCATTGCTGGCGCCGCCGATTTCGCCGCGCTGGAAAAAGCCAGCGGTGGCCGCCTGGGCGTCACCGTGCTGAACACCGGTAATGGCCGTCGCATCGGCGGGCATCGGCAGGACGAGCGCTTCCCGATGTGCAGCACGTTCAAGTCGATGCTGGTTGCCCATGTGCTGAGCCTTGCCGATGCAGGCCGCGTTTCGCTCGACACCCGTGTGCCCATCGCCGGGAAGGATCTGCAGTCCTACGCCCCGGTGGCGCGCCGCCATGTGGGCAAGGACCTGACGGTGCGCGACCTGTGCCGGGGCACGCTGACCACCAGCGACAACACGGCGGCCAACCTGCTGCTGGAGGTGGTGGGCGGGCCGTCGGCGCTGACGGCATTCCTGCGCGGGCAGGGCGACAGCGTTACCCGCAATGACCGCAACGAGCCGGACGTGAATCTGTTCGCGCAGGGAGACCCGCGCGATACCACCAGCCCGGCCGCGATGGCCACCAGCCTGTCCCGCTTCGCGGTGGGCAATGGCCTGCAGCCGGCATCGCGCCAGCAGTTCGCCGATTGGCTCATCGACAACCAGACCGGCGATGCCTGCCTGCGCGCCGGGCTGGGAAAGCGCTGGCGGGTGGGGGACAAGACCGGCAGCAACGGTGATGACACGCGCAACGACATCGCCGTGCTGTGGCCGCATGCGGGAGGCGCAGCGTGGGTGGTCACCGCCTATCTGCAGGGCGCGTCGGTCGATGACGACCAGCGCGCAGCGGTGCTTGCACGGGTGGGGGCGCTGGCCGATGCGATGATCGGATGAGGTAACCGGGGTCATTCGAAAATGGCTTGCCGGATCGGTCGGGCACGCGCATCCTGCGCGCGTTCGAACCCCACGGAAGACCCCCGATGAGCCATGAGTTGATCTACCTGCTGCTGATCTTCGCGCTGCTGGTGATCCCGCGCGCGCTGCAGCGCTTCAGCCTGCCCGCGCCGCTGACCTGCCTGCTGTTCGGCATCATCGGCATGCTGTGGCTGGGCGACCAGGCGCACGACGCGGTGATCGGCCTGCTGGCCACGCTGGGCATTTCCTCGCTGTTCCTGTTTGCCGGCCTGGAAGTGGATCTGCAGGCGCTGCGCCGTGGCATGTGGCCGCTGCTGGCGCACCTGGTGATCCGTACCGGCACGCTGTTCGGCGTGGGCTGGCTGGCCTGGCGATATGCGGGATTGCCGTGGCAGGCCGCTGGCCTGCTGGCGCTGGCCCTGCTGACGCCCTCCACCGGCTTCATCATGGACTCGCTGTCGCGGTTGGGCCTGAGCGAGGACGAGCGGTTCTGGGTGACCAGCAAGGCCATTGCCGGAGAACTGCTGGCGCTGGCCGCTTTGTTCATCGTGCTGCAGGCTGGCGATCCGGGCCACATGGCGCTGTCCAGCCTGGCGCTGCTGGCGATGATGATCGGCCTGCCGCTGCTGTTCATCGCGCTGGGCCGCTGGGTGGCACCGCATGCGCCGGGCTCGGAGTTCTCGCTGCTGGTGATGGTCGGCATGGTGGCCGCCTATATCACCTACCTGCTGGGCGTGTACTACCTGGTGGGTGCCTTCATCGCCGGCCTGGTCGCGCGCCTGCTGCACCAGCGCATGCCGCTGCTGGCCTCGCACGAGAACCTGCACGCGCTGCGCCTGTTCGCCTCGTTCTTCGTGCCGTTCTATTTCTTCAACGCCGGCACCAAGGTGCCCAGCGAAGCACTGAGCTTCGAGGCGCTGGGGTTGGGCATCGTGATCACCCTGGTCGTGCTGCCGCTGCGCATCGGCGTGGTCTGGCTGCAGCGCCGGGTGATGTTTGGCGAGAGCTTCCGCAGCAGCCTGCGGGTCTCGCTGGCGTTGGCTCCGACCCTGATCTTCACCCTGGTGCTGGCGGCGATCATGCGCGAGCGTTTCCAGATTCCGGCGGTGCTGTTCGGCGCGCTGCTGCTCTATGCCGCACTGACTACGCTGTTGCCGTCGCTGGTGTTCCGTACACCGTTCGACGTCGATCCGGTGGAACAGGAGCCTGCGGGCGAGGGCGAGACCGCACCGGTAGCGGCTACCGAAACGCTGTCGGAGGCACAGACAGCTGAACGTTGATCGGGGAGCGCACGTGGTTTGCGCCCGTCGGCCATGACCGTTAGGGTTGGGGCATGAAACTGCCTGCCGTTGCTACCGCTTCCGCCCTCCTGTTCAGCCTCGCTGCATGCTCGCAGCGTTCCGATACGGTCGCCCATGATCTGGCGACCGCACCGGCCGATGCCTTCATGGCCGCCATCGCCGCGCATTGCGGCCAGGCCTATGAGGGCCGGGTGGTGGAGGATACGCCGGCACCGACCGGCAAAGACCCGTTCGCCGGCCAGCGCCTGGTCATGCATGTGCGCGGCTGTGCCGATCCCGCCCATGAATTGCGGATTCCTTTCCATGTGGGGGATGACCACTCGCGCACGTGGGTGCTGACCCGCACCGAAAACGGCCTGCGCCTGAAGCACGATCATCGCCATCAGGATGGCAGCGCCGATGCGATCACCCTCTACGGCGGCGACAGCACGCCGCCGGGCACCGCCGGGCGCCAGCAGTTCCCGGCTGACTCCGATTCGGTGGCGATGTTCCGTCGCGCCGACATGTTGGCTTCCACGCACAACACCTGGGCGATGGAGATCGACCCCGACCAGACCTTCGTCTACGAACTGACGCGCCCGGAAGGCCGCCGTTTCCGCGTGAAGTTCGACCTGAGCAAGCCGGTCGACCAACCGCCGCCCCCGTGGGGGGACGAAACGCCGTCCGCGCAATAGTTATCCGCGCCCTTTCCCTCACCGCGTGCCGAAGCGCGCCCGGCAGCCGTTGCTCACCCACACCTGGCCGCGTGCATAGCCCCAGCTGCGGCCCTCCTGGCAGGCGCTGCCGGACAGCTGCTGCTGCAGCACTGGCCGACCCTGGCGCTCATCCCAGTCGCAGGTCTGCGAGCGGTTGTTGTTGCTGCTGCAGGTGATCGAGTAGTTGCTGTTGCCGCCGCCCCAACCGCCACCGCCGCCGCCGCCGCCCCAGCCGCGGGCCTCGGCGAACTCGGCGCGGCAACCGCCACTGACCCAGATCGCGCCATTGCGCACGCCCCATGTGCGCCCTTCGTTGCAGGGGCTGCCGGACAGCTGGCGGACCAGGCGGGCATTGCGCCAGCCGACCGGGCAGCTGCGCTCACGGTTGTTCTGGCTCTCGCAACGGATGGTCTCGCCGGGGCGCCCGTTGTTGCCACCCCAGCCCCCCCCGTTGCCGCCACCCCAGCCGCCACGGGCCTCGACGAATTCGGCGCGGCAGCCGTTGGTGACCCAGATGCTGCCATTGCGGCTGCCCCAGGTGCGGCCCTCGTCGCAGGCGCTTCCGGACAGCTGGCGGACCAGCTGCGCATTGCGCCACCCGGTAGTGCAGACCCGTTCGCGGTTGTTCTGGCTCTCGCAGCGGATCACCCCGTCCTGCGCGGCGGCCGGGGCGGAGGGCAGGGCGAGCGTGGCGATGGTGCCCAGGCTCAGGGTCACGGCCAGGCTGGCCAGGGACAGCGGTTTCATGGCGGCATCCCATACGGTGGCAGGTGCCTGACTATAGGGAAGGGGGCGATCAAGCCGGTGTGACTGGCCGGATTTGCCCCGGCCGGGGCCTCGGCCGCAGAATACGAGGCTTTCCGGCCCCCATCCGGTGCCGGCGTTCTCCAGCGGAGCTTTCCCCCCATGCGTACCCACTTCTGCGGCCTGGTCGACGAGACCCTGATTGGCCAGACTGTCACCCTCGCCGGCTGGACCGACGTGGCCCGTAACCAGGGCGGCGTCTGCTTCATCGATCTCCGCGATCATGAAGGCATCGTGCAGGTGACCGTGGAGGTCGACAACGCCGAAGTGTTCGCCGTGGCCGCGTCGCTGGGTTACGAGGACGTGCTGCAGGTGGAAGGCGTCGTGCGCGCCCGCCACGCGGTCAACGACAAGATGCGCACGGGCAAGGTGGAAGTGATCGCCACCGCCATCACCGTGCTGAACAAGGCCGCGCCGCTGCCGTTCCACGCCCACGAGAACCCGGGCGAGGAAACCCGCCTGAAGTACCGCTACCTGGACCTGCGCCGCCCGGAAATGCAGCGCATGCAGCGCACCCGCATCAAGCTGGTGCAGGCTCTGCGCCGCCACCTGGACGAGAAGGGCTTCCAGGACATCGAAACCCCGATCCTGACCAAGGCCACTCCGGAAGGCGCGCGCGACTTCCTGGTGCCGGCGCGCATGCATCCGGGCGAGTTCTATGCCCTGCCGCAGAGCCCGCAGCTGTTCAAGCAGATCCTGATGGTGGCCGGCTTCGATCGCTACTACCAGATCGCGCGCTGCTTCCGCGACGAAGCCCTGCGTGCCGACCGCCAGCTGGAATTCACCCAGCTGGACATGGAGTTCGCCTTCGTCCGCGAACGCGATGTGCAGGACTTCGTCGAAGACATGATCCGCGCCATCTTCAAGGAAGTGGTCGATGTCCAGCTGGATGCCAGCTTCCCGCGCATGACCTGGGCCGAGGCGATGCGTCGCTACGGTTCGGACAAGCCCGACCTGCGCATCGCGCTGGAACTGGTCGACGTGGCTGAGCTGGTCAAGGACAGTGAGTTCGCGGTGTTCACCGGCCCGGCCAACGATGCCGAAGGCCGCGTCGCCGCGCTGCGCATCCCGGGCGGTGCGTCGCTGAGCCGCAAGCAGATCGACGAGTACGCCGCGCATGCCGCCAAGTACGGTGCCAAGGGCCTGGCCTACATCAAGATCGCCGACAACGGCGAAGTCAGCTCGCCGATCCAGAAGTTCTTCAGCGAGGAATCCTTCGCTGCGCTGGTGGCTCATGTCGGTGCCGGCAACGGCGACATCGTGTTCTTCGGCGCCGGTGGCTACAACAAGGTCTCCGACTTCATGGGCGCCCTGCGCCTGAAGGCCGGCAAGGACTTCGGGCTGGTCGCCGACGGCTGGGCCCCGCTGTGGGTCACCGACTTCCCGATGTTCGAGTGGGACGAGGAAGAACAGCGCTTCGTCGCCCTGCATCATCCCTTCACTGCACCAGCTGTGGACGACATCGCCGACCTGCGCGCCAACGCCCGTACCGCCGTCTCGCGCGGCTACGACATGGTGCTCAACGGCAATGAAATCGGCGGTGGTTCCATCCGTATCCATCGTCCGGACATGCAGAGCGCGGTATTCGAGCTGCTCGGCATCGGT
The DNA here is from genome assembly GCF_036319965.1 of Stenotrophomonas sp. SMYL41. NCBI lineage: Bacteria > Pseudomonadati > Pseudomonadota > Gammaproteobacteria > Lysobacterales > Lysobacteraceae > Stenotrophomonas > Stenotrophomonas sp. SMYL41. Next base: position 24,648 of record NZ_JAWIRX010000027.1, read on the forward strand.
GCCGAAGAGGCCCGCGCCAAGTTCGGCTTCCTGCTCGACGCGCTGAACTACGGCGCGCCGCCGCACGGCGGCATCGCCTTCGGCATCGACCGCATCGCCGCGCTGATGGCCGGCACCGAGTCGATCCGCGACGTCATCCCGTTCCCGAAGACCACCGGTGCGCAGGATCTGATGACCGACGCGCCGTCGCCGATCGTCGACGCGCAGCTGGCCGAAGTGCACATCCAGGTTCGCCCCAAGACCAACTGATCAGGAGATCCAGGCAATGACCGAGTTTGCGTTTTCGCTGGAGTGGGAAAAGCTGGGCAATGAAAGCTCCGAGGCCAACCTGGTCACCGAGCGTGCACGCGTGTTCGGGGGGTGGCTGGTCCGCGTCGGTACCAACCCGGCGGCGATGGCCCTGACCTTCGTCGCCGACGGTGAAGGCCGTTGGGACGGTGAAGACTTCGGCGTCGAGGATTACGAGGACGACGAAGAGGAAGAGTACGACGAGGACGAGGAAGGCGAGGAAGAAGAGGACGAGGACGAAGAGGAATACGAGGAAGAGGACGAGGACGAGGAAGAAGCGGAATCGCCTGAAAAGGCTTGACCCGCGCTTCGCCCTGACGTCAACTTCCTGCATGTATTCGATCCGCCGCGCCACCGTGGACGACGCGCCGACCCTGTCGGCGCTGGCTGCCCGCACGTTCACCGAAACCTTCGGCCATCTGTACCCGCCGCAGGACCTGCAGGCCTTCCTCGAGGAGGCCTACACGGTCGAGCGCCAGCGCGTGATCCTGGCCCACCCCGATTACGCGGTGTGGCTGTTGGAGCTGGACGGGGAGGCGGTCGGCCATGCCGCCGCCGGCCCCTGTGGCCTGCCGCACCCGGACGTGAAGCCCGGTGACGGCGAACTCAAGCGCCTGTACCTGATCAAGACGCAGCAGAGCTGCGGCTGGGGCAGCCGCCTGCTGGAAACCGCGCTGGCCTGGCTGGAGCACGAAGGCCCGCGCACGTTGTGGCTGGGCGTGTGGTCGGAGAACTTCGGCGCACAGCGCTTCTACGCCCGCTACGGATTCGAGAAGGCCGGCGAGTGCCTGTTCCCGGTGGGCGGCACAAACGATCTCGAATTCATCCTGCGCCGCGCACCGCGCTCGGCCTGACGTTCACCGCCGCTTGCTGCGCGCGCGTGTTCAATCACCTCACGTTCCTGCCCCGCTGACCGCCAGGCTGTTTGCATGACTCCCCCCGTATTGCTGCTGCATGGCATCTGGAATGCCCGTGCCTGGGTCGGGCCGCTGGCCTGGCGCCTGCGCGCGCGCGGTTTCCAGGTGCATGCGTTCGGCTATTCCTCGGTGTTCGGTGGCCCCGACGTGGCCGTGCCGCAGCTGCTGGAGCGGCTGGCCGATGCCGGACCGTTGTCGCTGGTCGGCCACAGCCTGGGCGGCTTGCTGGCGCTGGAAGCGCTGCGTCGCAATCCGCAGTTGCCGGTGCAGCGCGTGGTCTGCCTGGGTTCGCCGCTGCGCGGCAGCGGCACCGCGCGCTCGTTGTCCGAGCACGGCTGGGGCCTGGCGCTGGGCCGCAGCAGCGACCTGCTCCTCGATGGCCTGCCGGACTGGGAGGGCAGGGCCGAGGTCGGCCTGATCGCGGGTTCGGTGCCGCACGGGCTGGGCAGCCTGCTGGGGGCGATCGACGATGCCTCCGACGGTACCGTGGCGCTGGCCGAGACCCGCCTGCCGGGCCTGGCCGACCATTGCGTGGTCCGCACCAGCCACAGTGGCCTGGTGGTGTCGCCCGATGCCGCGCGGCAGACCGCGCATTTCCTGCGCCACGGCCAGTTCGACCACAGCCGCGACGCCGCCGCCGCATGATTGAGTGGGTGCGAACCGGCCTGCCTCGGTGGGTGCGAACCGTTGGTTCGCACGCTCTCCGCCGGGCATGACCCGGCGGCATCCCTCCGCCCTAGACACGGTTGCAGCGCCCGATCAGGTAGAATCCGCGCCTTGATCCTGAAGCAGCCAGACGGTAGCACCCATGGGTAGAGGCCCCTCCATCGAAGCCCGCAAGAACGCGTCCGACGCGAAGCGCGGCAAGATTTTCACCAAGATCATCCGCGAGATCGGCGTTGCCGCGCGCGGCGGTGGAGGCGACCCCAACAACAACCCGCGCCTGCGCGTGGCCATGGACAAGGGCCTGGCCGTCAACATGTCCAAGGACGTGATCGAGCGCGCCATCAAGAAGGCCACCGGTGAACTGGAAGGCGTCGACTACGAGGAAATCCGCTACGAGGGCTACGCCCCGGGTGGCGTGGCCGTGATCGTCGACTGCCTGACCGACAACCGCGTGCGCACCGTGGCCGATGTCCGCCATGCGTTCAGCAAGTGCGGCGGCAACATGGGCACCGAGGGCTCGGTGGCCTTCATGTTCAAGCGCCTGGGCGTGCTCAGCTTCGCCCCGGGGGCCGACGAGGAAGCCATCACCGAAGCGGCCATCGAGGCCGGCGCCGATGACATCGTGGTCTACCCGGACGACGGCTCGATCGACGTGGTCACCAGCCCTGACGCGTTCAACGCGGTGAAGGATGCGATGGCCGCCGTCGGCCATGTCGCCGACCATGCCGAGATCACCTTCCGCGCGGACAACGACATCAAGGTCGAGGGCGAGGTCGCCCTGCAGGTCAAGAAGCTGCTGGACATGCTCGAAGACCTGGACGACGTGCAGGACGTGTATTCCAACGCCGAACTTGGCGCCGACGCCTACGCCTGAGCCGTCTTCGACGGCCTGGGCGCGGGCCGTTGAACGGTCACCGCGGACAGCCATGAGCCCATACGCCTGCCAGTGCCTCCCGTTCCGCCCTGCCAGGGGCGCAGCGTGACCCGCATCCTCGGCATCGACCCTGGTTCGCAGCGGACCGGGGTCGGCATCATCGATGTCGATGCCGCCGGGCGCGTCAGCCACGTGCATCACCAGCCGCTGGTGCTGCTGGGCGCCGATGACTTCCCGCAGCGCATGAAGCTGCTGGTGCTGGGCCTGGCCGACCTGTGCCGGGAGTACCAGCCCAATGAAGTGGCCATCGAAAAGGTGTTCATGGCCCGCAATCCCGATTCGGCGCTGAAGCTGGGCCAGGCCCGCGGCGCGGCGATCTCGGCCGTGGTGCTGCGCGACCTGCCGGTGCACGAATACGCCGCCAGCGAGATCAAGCTCGCGGTGGTCGGGCGCGGTGGCGCCGAAAAGCAACAGGTTCAACACATGGTCGGGCTCATGCTCAACCTGAAAACCAAGCTGCAGGCCGACGCGGCCGACGCGTTGGCGGTGGCGATCACCCATGCCCACGTAAGGGCAACGGCCAACCGCCTGGGGCTCAGTGCCCGCCAGGCGTGGGGCCGCAAATGAGGAGCTGCACGCAATGATCGGTCGATTGCGCGGCATCGTCGCCTACAAGGCGCCGCCGTGGCTGGTGGTGGACGTGAACGGTGTGGGCTATGAACTGGAGGCGCCGATGAGCACCTTCTACGACCTGCCCGAACTCGGCCGCGAGGTCACCCTGTATACCCACTATTCGCAGAAGGAAGACAGCGTCTCGCTGTATGGTTTCCTGCGCGAGGGCGAGCGGCGCCTGTTCCGCGACGTGCAGAAGGTCAGCGGCATCGGCGCGAAGATCGCGCTGGCCGTGCTGTCCGGGGTCAGCGTCGAAGAATTCGCGCGCATGGTCCAGGCCGGCGACATCACCGCGCTGACCCGCATCCCGGGCATCGGCAAGAAGACCGCCGAACGCATGGTGCTGGAGCTGCGTGACCGCGCCGCCCAGTTCGGTGCCGGCGGCGCGCTGCCCACCGGCAGTGGTCCGGCGCCGGCCGATCCGCTGTCCGATGCCACCGTGGCCCTGCAGCAGCTGGGCTACAAGCCGGCCGAAGCGGCACGCATGGCCCGCGATGCCTTCAATGAAGGTGACGAAGTGGCCACCGTGATCCGCAAGGCGCTGCAGTCGGCGCTGCGCTGACCTGCTTCCCATCCCTAAACGAACCGCCTGAGCTTCGCCAGGAGTCCCATGTCCAGCAGTCAAACCCCGCACGCAGCTGCCCCCGGCGGCCACGGTCACGCTCCTCCAGCCGGAGGCATGGCGCTGATCATCGGTGCGATCGGCGTGGTCTTCGGCGATATCGGTACCAGCCCGCTGTACACCCTGAAGGAGGCGTTCTCGCCGCACTACGGGCTCAACAGCGACCACGACACCGTGCTGGGGGTGCTGTCGCTGGCATTCTGGGCGCTGAACATCGTGGTTACGCTGAAGTACGTGACCATCATCATGCGCGCCGACAATGACGGCGAGGGCGGCATCATGGCGCTGATGGCGCTGACCCAGCGTACGTTGCGCAACGGGTCGCGCTCGGCTTACGTGGTGGGCATCCTCGGTATCTTCGGTGCCTCGCTGTTCTTCGGTGACGGCGTGATCACCCCGGCGATCTCCGTGCTTGGCGCGGTCGAAGGCCTGGAGGTGGCCGCGCCGGGCCTGCATGCCTTCATCGTGCCGATCACCGTGGTGGTGCTGCTGATGGTATTTGCCGCGCAGCGCTTCGGCACCGAAAAGATCGGCAAGGCGTTCGGCCCGATCACCTCGGTATGGTTCATTTCGCTGGCCGCGATCGGCATCTACAACATCGTCGACGCGCCGGAAGTGCTGAAGGCCTTCAACCCGTGGTGGGCGATCCGCTTCTTCATGGAGCACAGCTGGCACGGCATCTTCATCCTTGGCGCGGTGGTGCTGGCGGTGACCGGCGGCGAGGCGCTGTATGCCGACATGGGCCACTTTGGTGCCAAACCCATCCGCCATGCCTGGTACTTCTTCGTGCTGCCGTGCCTGGTGCTGAACTACCTGGGCCAGGGCGCACTCGTGCTCAACCACCCCGAGGCGCTGAAGAACCCGTTCTTCGAGGCGGTGCCGCCGTGGGCGCTGTACCCGATGATCATCCTGGCCACGATGGCGGCGGTGATCGCATCGCAGTCGGTCATCACTGGCGCGTTCTCGGTCTCGCGCCAGGCCATGCAGCTGGGCTATATCCCGCGCATGCGCATCAAGCACACCTCGCATGACACCATCGGCCAGATCTACATCCCGGGCATCAACTGGGGCATCGCGGTGATGGTGATCGGCCTGGTGCTGGCCTTCCGCAGCTCGTCGAACCTGGCCGTGGCCTACGGCATCTCGGTGTCGGCCACCATGCTGATCGACACCCTGCTGCTGGCCCTGGTGGCGCGCTCGCTGTGGCCCAAGGCCCGCAACTGGATCCTGCCGCTGTGCGTGGTGTTCTTCATCATCGACCTCGGCTTCGTCATCGCCAACGGCGCCAAGCTGCTGCAGGGCGCCTGGTTCCCGGTGGTGCTGGGCATCTTCCTGTTCACCATGATGCGCACCTGGCGCCGTGGCCGCGAACTGCTGCGTGATGAGATCCGCAAGGACGGCATCCGCCTGGACACCTTCCTGCCGGGCCTGATGCTGGCGCCGCCGGTACGCGTGCCGGGCACCGCGGTCTTCCTCACCGCCGACCCGACCGTGGCCCCGCACGCGCTGATGCACAACCTCAAGCACAACAAGGTGCTGCACGAGCGCAACGTGTTCCTGCACGTGGAAACCCTGCCGATCCCATATGCGATGGAAGGGCAGCGGCTGAAGATCGAATCGGTGGGCGACGAGTTCTATCGCGTCTACGTGCGCTTCGGCTTCATGGAGACCCCGGACGTGCCACTGGCGCTGATGCGTTCGTGCGACCACGGCGGCATCTACTTCGACCCGATGGACACCACCTTCTTCGCCAGCCGCGAGACCATCGTCGCCACCGCCAACCGTGGCATGCCGATCTGGCGTGACAAGCTGTTCGCGCTGATGCACAGGAATGCCGCTCCGGCGACCGGGTTCTTCCGGATCCCGGGCAACAGATTGGTGGAACTGGGCGCGCAGGTGGAGATCTAATCTCCACCTGCGCCACGCCCCACGATCTGCTGCGCAAACCGCGGGCCCGCGCGCCAGAAGCTGAGCCCACTCTGCGCTCCAGTTCCATCCACGCGTGGCGTGGATCTACTGTGCCGACCAGCGGTCGGCACCCACGAGAGCAGAATGCCGTTCCGACAGAACGCGGAAAACTGTCGAAGGCGGGGTGGGTCCGGTTGCGGGGCATCCGCGCCATGGATGGCGCGGCTGAGCCCCCCATGGACGGGTTTACGGCGTCCCCGCAACCGGATCCACCCCGCCATTCCCCAGGAAGCCCGCTTCCGCTGTTGCTCTGGATGTTGCCGTTGCCTCTGCGGGTGCCGGGCGCGGCCCGGCCGAAACTCACGCTTTTGCCGCATAATCAGCACATGACCGACGACCGCATCATCGGCGCCGGCGCCACCCGCGAGGATGACGCCGCCGACGCCAGCATCCGCCCCAAGCGCCTGGCCGATTACCTCGGCCAGGTGCCGGTGCGTGAGCAGATGGAAATCTACATCCAGGCGGCCAAGGGACGCGGCGACGCGCTCGACCACGTGCTGATCTTCGGGCCGCCGGGCCTGGGCAAGACCACCCTCAGCCACGTCATCGCCAATGAACTGGGCGTGGCCCTGCGGGTCACCTCCGGCCCGGTGATCGAGAAAGCCGGCGACCTCGCCGCGCTGCTGACCAACCTGCAGCCGCACGACGTGCTGTTCGTGGACGAGATCCACCGCCTGTCGCCGGTGGTCGAGGAAGTGCTGTACCCGGCGATGGAAGACTTCCAGATCGACATCATGATCGGCGAAGGCCCCGCGGCCCGCTCGATCAAGATCGACCTGCCGCCGTTCACCCTGATCGGCGCCACCACCCGCGCCGGCCTGCTGACCGCGCCGCTGCGCGACCGCTTCGGCATCGTCCAGCGCCTGGAGTTCTACAGCGTCGAAGAGCTGACCCGGATCGTGCGCCGCTCGGCCACCATCCTCGGCATCGACTGCACTGCCGATGGTGCCGGCGAGATCGCGCGCCGCGCGCGCGGTACCCCGCGTATCGCCAACCGCCTGCTGCGCCGCGTGCGCGACTACGCACAGGTCAAGGCCGGCGGCCATATCGACGAAGCCGTGGCACAGGCGGCGATGAAAATGCTGAAGGTCGACCCGGAGGGCTTCGACGAGCTTGACCGGCGCCTGCTCAAGACCCTGGTGGACTACTTCGATGGTGGCCCGGTCGGCATCGAATCGCTGGCCGCAGCGCTGTCAGAAGAACGTGGCACGCTGGAAGACGTGGTCGAGCCGTACCTGATCCAGCAGGGCTTCCTGGTGCGTACCGCGCGTGGCCGCATGGCCACCCACAAGGCCTACCGGCACATGGGCCTGAAGCCGAAAAACCCGCCGCAGGACCTGTTCGCGGAGGTTCCCGATGTCGGTTGAGCCGCAATTCAGTTGGCCGACACGCATTTACTGGGAAGATACCGACGCAGGTGGCGTGGTCTACCACGCCCGCTACGTGGCCTTCATGGAACGAGCCCGGACCGAATGGATGCGTGCGCTGGGCTACGGCCAGGAGCGCATGCGCGCCGAGCATGGGATGGTCTTCGCGGTGCGCTCGATGCAGATGGATTTCATCAGGCCGGCACGGCTGGATGACACCCTGCAGGTGAGCGCCCGGCTGGTCCAGCTGAAGAAGGCCAGCATGGTCTTCGACCAGCAGATCCTGCGCGACGGCGAACTGCTGCTGTCGGCCCAGGTCCGAATTGCCGCATTGGAAGCGGCCAGTTTCCGCCCGCGTGGCATGGACGAGGCCGTCCTTGCCGTGCTGCAACCCCACCTCCACCCCGAATCCGAACACTGAGGAACAACGGATGATCGCAACGCTCCTGGCCCTGCAGGCCACGGTCACCGAGGCACTGCCGGCCGACGTCAGCAACGCCGCGACACAGACCCTTGCCCAGGCCACCACCGGCGGCGGCATCAACTACCTCGAACTGATGGCCAAGGCCAGCCTGCCGGTGAAGATCATCGTGCTGCTGCTGCTGGTCGGCTCGTTCGTCAGCTGGGTGATCATTTTCCGCAAGGCCCGCGTGTTCAAGCAGGCCACCCGCGAAGCCGACGAGTTCGAGAACCGCTTCTGGTCCGGCGCCGACCTGGGCAAGCTGTACAGCTCGGCCACCGACCGCAGCCGCAATGTCGGCGGCCTGGAAGCCATTTTTGAAGCCGGTTTCCGCGAGTACACCCGCCTGCGTGACAAGCGCCGCCTGGATGGCCGTGCGCAGCTGGAAGGCGCGCAGCGCGCCATGCGCACCACCTACACCCGCGAAGTGGACCAGCTCGAGCGCAACCTGGAGCTGCTGGCCAACATCGGCTCGACCGCCCCGTACGTGGGCCTGGTCGGTACCGTGTTCGGCATCATGGTGACCATGCACGACATGATCAGCAGTGGCGCGCAGGCCGGCATCGCCGCCGTCGCGCCGGGCATCTCCGAAGCGCTGTTCGCCACCGCCATCGGCCTGTTCGTGGCGATCCCGGCGGTGTGGGCCTACAACCGCTTCACCACCCGCGTAGAGCGCATGTCGGTGCGGTTCGAGACCTTCGCCGAAGAGTTCAGCTCCATCCTGCAGCGCCAGAGCGCTGGCGACGAGTAAGCGCCTGACCCGGGAGTCCAAGCCATGTCCGCTGCCATCGGTCGCCGCAAGCGCCGCAAGCTGAAATCGGAAATCAACGTCGTCCCCTATATCGACGTCATGCTGGTGCTGCTGATCATCTTCATGGTCACCGCACCGCTGCTCACCCTGAGCTTCGACGTGGACCTGCCGCAGTCCAACGCCAAGGCGCTGGAGAGCAAACAGGACCCGGTGATCGTCTCGGTGCGCCAGGACGGCCAGCTCAGCCTGAAGCTGCCCGACGCCAAGGAACCGACCGCCGTGTCGGCCGAGGAACTGGAAGGCCGCCTGGCCGGCATCGCCGCCCAGGACAAGGGCGTGCGCGTGATCGTCGCCGCCGACCGCTCCGTGGCCTATGAACAGGTCATCGCCGCGATGGATGTGATCAAGCGCGCCAAGGTAGACAAGGTAGGCCTGGCCACCGATGCACGCTGACGCCCTGCCACCTCCGCATCAGCGCGAACCCGGCTGGGGCCTGCCCCTGGCGCTGGCGTTGCTGGTGCACCTGCTGGTCGCGCTGGTGTTCATCGTGGCCTGGTTCTGGTCGCCTGAGCGCAACACCGATGCTGCCGCCGGCGACCCGTCGGTCGAGGCCAGCCTGGCGCTGTCGGCGTCCGAGGCCTCCGCCGCACGCCAGGCCCTGCGCCAGTCGGAGAAGCTGGAGGACCTGCCGCCGCCGGTCGCCGAGCCGATCCCGGTGCCGGAAGACACCATTCCGCCGCCGCAGCCGATTCCCGAACCGCGCCCGCAGGATGCCCCTACGCCCCAGCAGCAACAGGCGCAGGAGCGTGTCGCGCAGCCGGACACCAAGGACCAGGAAGCGGTGAGCGCGCTGGCCATCTCGCAGGAGAAGGCCAAGCAGGAACAGGAAGCCAAGCGCCGCCAGGAGCAGATCGACCTGACCGAACGCAAGCGCCAGGAAGAAGCGGAGCAGAAGCTGCGCCTGGCCAAGCAGCAGGAAGCGGACGAGAAGAAGAAGCAGGCCGAGCAGGAGCGCGTGGCCGCTGACAAGGCCGAGGCCGAGAAGCAGAAGAAGATCGCCGAGATCCGCGCCCGCCGCGAGCAGGCCGAGAAGGAGGCCAAGCTGGCCGAGCAGAAGCTGCGCCAGGTCGCCGCCGCGCGCAATGCCGCCGGTAGTGCCGCCGCCGGTGCCAGCGGTGCGTCCCAGCCGGCTGCCGGTGGCGGTGGCAACAGCGACGATCTTTCGGCCAAATACGCGGCCGCGATCCAGGCCAAGGTCCTGTCGCAGTGGGTGCGCCCGGACACGGTGCCGCTGGGCCAGCGTTGCCAGATCACCATCACCCAGATTCCAGGGGGCACGGTGATGCAGGCCAAGGTCAGCCCGAACTGCCCGTACGACGAAGCCGGCAGGCGATCGATCGAGGCCGCCGTGCTCAACGCGCAACCGTTGCCCTACCGCGGGTTCGAGTCGGTGTTCGCGCGTACGCTCAACTTCACCTTTACCGCCCAGGATCGCTGAGGCGGGCGGGGCAGGGTGGCCTCGGGCCACCTGCGCCCACGGATGTCGCGCTTGCCTCTGGCAGGCCTGGTTTCGGCCGGGCAGGCTGTAGGCGGCTGTCGAACACCGCCCCATAGGGCGGCGTGACCGGGGCAGGCAGGTGCGATGTTAGCCACGACGTTAACGGTGCGTGAGAGGACGGGCTGGAACTGACCCGGAATTCACGTACCCTTGGTTCATGATTGCGAAGCGGTTCACTCCCGCTTTGTTATCCCTCGTTCCGGTTTCCCCCTATTGAGCGCTCCATGAAAAAGATGCCTCGCTGGCTTGCCGTGTTTGCGGCCCTGTTGCTGCCCTTCGCTGCCGTTGCGCAGCAGAGGGGACTGGATATCGACATCATCGGCGGCAATGCCTCCGCCCTGCCGATCACCATCGTGCCGATGCCCTACCAGGGTTCGTCGGCCGCTCCGCAGACCGACGTCGCCGGCGTGGTCCGCGCCGACCTGGAGCGTTCGGGCCAGTTCCGCACGCTGCCGGAAGCGCAGATCGTCGAGAAGCCCGTGCGTGGCGGTGAGATCCAGTTCGCCACCTGGCGCGCGCTGAAGCAGAACTACATCGTGGTCGGCCGCGTGCTCGACGCCGGTGCCGGCGCCTATCGCGTCGAGTACGAACTGTTCGACGTGCCCAAGGGCGAGCGCCTGCTGGGCCTGGCGATGACCGCCCGTGGCAATGCCATGCGCGATGTCGCCCACCAGATGGCCGATGCCATCTACGAGAAGATCACCGGCATCCGCGGCGCCTTCTGGACCCGCATCGCCTACGTCACGGCCAGCGGCAAGGGCGACGCCATGCGCTATGCGCTGATGGTGGCCGACTCCGATGGCTACAACCCGCAGACGATCGTGCGTTCGGCCGAGCCGCTGCTGTCGCCTTCTTGGAGCCCGGATGGCAGCAAGCTGGCCTACGTCAGCTTCGAGCGTGGCAATTCGGCGATCTACATCCAGAACATCGGCACCGGCGCGCGCGAGCTGGTCACCAGCTTCCGTGGCATCAACAGTGCCCCGGCGTTCTCGCCGGACGGCCGCAAGCTGGCCCTGACCCTGTCGCGTTCGGGGAACCCGGAAATCTACGTGATGGACCTGGGCAGCAAGCAGCTGACCCAGCTGACCAACCACTTCGCCATCGATACCGAGCCGACCTGGGCGCCGGACGGCAGCGCGGTGTACTTCACTTCCGACCGCGGCGGCCGTCCGCAGGTCTACAAGGTGGGTGCGGGCGGCGGCAGTGCCGAGCGCGTGACCTTCCAGGGCAACTACAATGCCAAGCCCTCGGTGTCGTACGATGGCAAGAAGATCGCCGTCGCCCAGGGCTCCGGCAACAGCTACAAGATCGCGATGATGGACAGCTCGCTGGGTTCGCCCCGCTGGAGCACGCTGTCCCCGGGTTCGCTGGATGAATCTCCGAGCTTTGCGCCCAACGCAAGCATGGTGTTGTACGCCGCCCGCGAGGGTGGCCGTGGCGTGCTGTACGCCGTTTCCGCCGATGCGCGCGTGCGCCAGCGGTTGGTTCTGGCTGACGGAGATGTGCGCGAACCGGCATGGTCCCCATACCGTACCCAGCGCTAAAAGAGTGTTAATATTTTCGCTGTCTTGAACCCCTCATCGGCCTAGGAGCCACAAAGGTATCGCCATGAACAAGTCCACCCGCGTTCTGCTTGTTTCCCTGCTGTCTGTGGCCGTCCTGGCCGGTTGCTCGAAGAAGGTGAAGGAAGAGCCGGCAGCCCCGGTCGACACCGGCACCTCGACCACCACCCCGACCGGTCCGTCGACCTCCGGCCTGTATGGCCCGGGCGACCTGGACACCGACGCTTGCCTGCGCCAGCGCGTTGTCTACTTCGACCTGGACAAGGAAGACGTGAAGCCGGAATTCCAGGCCATCATGGCGTGCCACGCCAAGTACCTGCGTGACCGTCCGTCCTCGCGCATCACCCTGCAGGGCCACACCGACGAGCGCGGTTCGCGCGCGTACAACCAGGCCCTGGGTGAGCGTCGTGGCAACGGCGTCAACTCGGCCCTGCAGGCCAACGGTGGCTCGGCTTCGCAGCTGACCGTCGTGTCCTACGGTGAAGAGCGTCCGGTCTGCACCGAGTCGAACGAGTCCTGCTGGTCGCAGAACCGTCGCGTCGAAATCGTCTACACCGCGCAGTAATCCATGCGTATTGGCATCAAACTGATGCTGGTCGTTGCGGCAGCCCTCGTGGCTGCCGCACCGGCGCATGCACAGCGACAGAGCCTGGCCGACCGTGTCGGCGCGCTCGAGCAGCAGATGTACAACAACAGTGCCAACCAGGACCTGTTGAACCAGATCAATCAGCTGCGGCAGCAGGTCACCAGCCTGCAGGCCTCGATCGAGCAGTTGCAGCACGACAACGCCCAGCTCAAGCAGTCCGCCCAGGACCAGTACCTGGATCTGGACAGCCGCCTGAACCGGTTGGAAGGGGGCAATGCCGCCCCGGCCCTGCCGCCCGTTCCGGCGAGCGCGCCGAAGGCCGCACCGGCTCCGGCAAAACCCGCAGCGGCGGCCACTTCCGAGCGGCCGCCTTCCGTCCATGGTGATGCCGGCAGCCTTGCCGCTACCGGTGACGAGCGCACCTCCTACAACGTCGCCTTCGATTCGCTGAAGGCCGGCAAGTACGATGATTCGGCCCAGCTGTTCCTGAGCTTCCTGCAGCTGTACCCGAACGGCGTGTACGCGCCGAACGCGCTGTACTGGCTGGGCGAGAGCTACTACGCCACGCGCAATTTCCCGATGGCCGAGGCCCAGTTCCGTGAACTGCTCTCGCGCTATCCGACCCACGACAAGGCCGCTGGCGGCCTGCTCAAGGTTGGCCTCTCGCAGTATGGCGAGGGCAAGGTCGACCAGGCCCAGCAGACGCTGGAGACCGTCGTGGCGCAGTACCCGGGCTCGGACGCCGCGCGTACCGCGCAGGACCGCCTGCAGTCCATCCGTCTCGGCAAGCAGATCCGCTGATCCGCTGACCCGGCGTACAATATGTGTCCCGTAGAGCCGAGCCCACGCTCGGCTGCTTTCGTTTCCGGATCGGCACCCCGCCTGGATCCGGCAACACCGGGCCATGCCCGGACCGGTTGTTTTCTGTAGCGCCGAGCCATGCTCGGCTGCTTTCGTTACCGGCCACGGTAGCCCACCCGCCACGTGTCCCACCAAGAAGTACCCGCCATGACCGCCGTTACCCCGTCCAGCGCCGCCGCCACGCCCAGTGAGATCGTGCAGTCGCCCCTGCCACGGCTGAAGATCACCGAGATCTTCACCTCGCTGCAGGGCGAAGCCGATACCGCCGGTTGGCCGACCGTGTTCGTGCGCCTGACCGGCTGCCCGCTGCGCTGCCAGTACTGCGACACCGCCTATGCCTTCCACGGCGGCACCTGGTGGGATATCGACGACATCGTGGCCGAGGTGCTGGCCCAGGGCGTACGCCACGTCTGCGTGACCGGTGGTGAGCCGCTGGCACAGAAGCGCTGCCTGGTGCTGTTGCAGAAGCTGTGCGACGCCGGCATGGACGTCTCGCTGGAAACCTCTGGCGCGCTGGATGTCAGCGCGGTGGACCCGCGTGTGTCGCGCGTGGTCGACATCAAGACGCCAGGCTCGGCCGAAGCCGCCCGCAACCGCCTGGAAAACCTGCCGCTGCTGACCGCCCGCGACCAGATCAAGTTCGTCATCTGCAACCGTGAGGATTACGACTGGGCCAAGGCCATGGTCGTCGAGCACGACCTGGTGAAGCGTTGCACCGTGTTCTTCTCGCCCAGCAAGGGCGAGATCACCGCGCGCGAGCTGGCCGACTGGATCGTCGAGGACCGGCTGCCGGTGCGCTTCCAGATGCAGTTGCATAAAATCCTGTGGAACGACGAGCCGGGCCGATGAGCCCGCGCAGTGTTCCCTGATGTAGCTCCGGCGCGGGACAGCGTGCTGGCTTTCCCCTCCCAACCGGACGTTTTCCCATGAAGAAGGCAGTCGTGCTTCTCTCCGGCGGCATGGATTCAGCCGCCGTCATCGCCATGGCCCAGGAACAGGGCTTCGCCGTGCATGCCCTGAGCGTGCGCTACGGCCAGCGCCATACCTCCGAACTGGATGCCGCCGCCCGCGTGGCGAAGGCCCAGGGCGTGGTCGCGCACAAGACCGTGGATGTGGACCTGCGCAGCATCGGCGGCTCGGCGCTGACCGACGACATCGACGTACCCGAGGCCGGCGGCGACGGCATTCCGGTCACCTACGTGCCGGCGCGCAACACCATCATGCTTTCGCTGGCGCTGGGCTGGGCCGAAGTACTCGGCGCCAACGACATTTTCTGCGGCGTCAATGCCGTGGACTACTCCGGCTACCCGGACTGCCGCCCCGAGTTCGTGGCCGCGTTCCAGGCGCTGGCCAACCTGGCCACCAAGTCGGGCGTGGAAGGCGCAGGCATCAAGGTACACGCACCGCTGCAGTTCCTCAGCAAGGGCCAGATCGTCAGCGAAGGCGTGCGCCTGGGCGTCGACTTCGGCCTGACCGTGTCCTGCTACAACGCCGACGCCAATGGCGCCGCCTGCGGCCACTGCGATGCCTGCCGCCTGCGTGCGCAAGGCTTCGCCGAAGCCGGCGTGGCCGACCCGACGCTGTATGCGTGAGGTGATGGGGGGCGATGCCCCCAATGGTGGGTGCCAACCTTGGTTGGCACGGTGCGCCGGGCATGGCCCGGCACGGCCGGGGAGGTCTGATCTGGTGGGTGCCAACCGTGGTTGGCGCCGTCCCCCGGGCACAGCCCAGCGCTACCGCTGCAGTAACCACCCCGACGCTTCAATAAACGCCCGCACCGCCTGTGCATCGGCATAATCCAGCTCGATCATCCGCGCGATCCCCGCCTTCTCATCCTTTTGCCGCCGCATGTATTCCTGCGCGATGCGATACCCGGCGTAGTACCCCAGATCACTCACCCCGAACGGATTCCGGGCGCTGTTGTACAGCCAGTTGTCCAGATCCTCGCCGTCCATTTCAGCGACGAAGCGCGCGCGGATTTCAGACTCGTGCGCGGGGCCATAGGCATACAGCGGCAACGCCGGCCGGCGCCCGCTCAGCCGCTCGGCCACATACTCGGCCACACCCTCGCGCACCGCGTACTGGGCGAGGCTGCCGGTGGTCTCGCGTTGCTGGGTATGCACGTACTCGTGCAGGTTGTTCTGAGCGTTGTTCGTACCCGGCCGGCTGTCGTAGAAGATCCGCAGGCGGTCGCGCATCTTCTCCGGCAGCTCGCTCACGTCCACGCGTTCATCGCCCAGCGCCATCTCCGCGCCGATCAGTACCTTGTCGCCCAGTGTGGTGCCACCGGTGCGCAGCACACCCACTGCATAGGTGATGGTGGCTGGACGCAGCGCAGGATAAAGCTGGCGGAAGGCGGCCAGGTCGCGCTCCAGCGTGGCGCTGGCCTGCTGCGCGTTGGCGGTCAATGGGCGTACCGACGTCCAGAAGCGCGGCCACGTGTTCATGGCCTCGGCGTACTCGCGGGCGGTGTAGTTGCGCACCTGCATCAGCGCATGCAGGCCGGGGCTGCCCGGTTCGATGTAGCGCTGCTGGACCAGCGCCACCCGGCGTTCGGCATCGGGTTCGGCGCGTACAGCATCGTAGGTGGCCCAGAAGCGGGCGATATCGTCGGTGACGACGTGGGGTGGCGCGGCCACGGCGGTGCAGGGCAGCAGGGCGGCGAGCAGGCTGAAGATCAGACGCATCCATGGCTCCAGGGAAGGACTACCGATGGGATGCGCCGGTGGACAGAAAGGTTTAAGCCCGCTGCCGAGATCGGGGTAGTGCCGGCCGCCGGCCGGCATCCTCGCCACGTCGGGGTTCCACGCGACCCGCCAAAATAGGGTAGAATGCCCACCCCGCCGAAAGGCTGGGGCAGTGCAATGGGCCGTTAGCTCAGTCGGTAGAGCAGAAGACTTTTAATCTTTTGGTCGAAGGTTCGAATCCTTCACGGCCCACCATTGCATCCAATGACCCAGGTCATTCAGAAAGGCATCGCAATGCGGTGCCTTTTTTGTTGCCCTGGTTCAGGGCTCGTAATTCGTCCGCATTCCCTTGGCTTTTGCGGCAGCCGCATTCGCCGAACGCGCTACCTCCGCTTCAGCCGCCTCGAAAGCGGCCTGGCGCTTCGCGCTGATCCGGCGTTCCAGGCAGCAAGGGTGGTGGTGATCAATACACTCACCCTGGGAGCATTCTCGTGGATATGAGCGTGGCGGTGACCAGTCCGTGAGCCCAGGTGCCCGTTGCATGACCATCACCAACTCCATGGTGCTCCAGTTCCTCTGGGTCGGCCGAGGGCCGCCAACGACAGCGCCTCCAGCGGTCTATGCTCAGCGCTTTCCCAGAATGGACCGCCCCATGCGTCTGATCGTGCTGTCGCTGCTGTTGTCCGGTCTATCCGCCATGCCGTTGATGGCCGCCGAACCGGCGCCGTCCGCACGAGTCGCTGCGGCCACGCCGCTGGTGATCGGCGAAACCTTCACCATCGAATCGAAAGCGCTGGGCGAGACCCGTCGCATCAATGTCTACCGCCCGCAGCCGTGGGGCCTGGATCCGAAGGCGCCGCTGCCGGTGCTCTACATGCCTGATGGCGGCATCGGCGAGGACTTCCTGCATGTGGCGGGGCTGGTGCAGGTGCTGAGCGGCAACGGCAGTATGCGCCCGTTCCTGCTGGTCGGCATAGAAAACACCGAGCGCCGCCGCGACATGACCGGCCCCAGCAACGACCCGCAGGACCAGAAGATCGCGCCGCGCATCGGTGGTTCGGCGGCCTACCGTATCTTCCTGCGCGATGAACTGATGCCGCAGGTGCGCCAGCGTTACCCGAGCACCGACGAGCGCGCGCTGATCGGCGAGTCGCTGGCCGGCCTGTTCGTGGTCGAGACGCTGCTGCAGGAGCCGACGCTGTTCAACAGCTACATCGCGCTGGACCCCAGCCTGTGGTGGAACCGGGGCACGATGCTGGCCGCTGCCGCCAGGCAGCTGCCGGCCGTGACGCGTGCGCAACCGCGCGTGTTCCTGGCCAGCAGCGGGCAGCCACAGCTGGCTGCTTCTGCCGCGCAGTTGGCGGCCGTGCTGCAACAGGCGTCACCGTCGCCGCTGGTGAAGTACCTGCCGCTGCCGGAGGAAACCCACGCCACGATCTATCACCCGGCCGCATTGCAGGCGCTGCGCACGCTGTTCCCAGCGCCGCCGCCGGCCTCGCCGTAGCCCGAAGGATTGGCGTGCAGCCGCATGCCATGTGAGGATGCGGCAGCGGCGCCATCCGGTGCGCCGCCCGCAACGGGAGCGTGTGGATGCAGCGTGTGCGTGGATGGAGTGTGGCGGCCTGCCTGGCCGTGAGTGGCTGTGCGATGTCGGTGGCGCCGCCGGCAGCGCAGAGTGAAGCGAAGGACGGCGCGGCCACGGCCGCTGCGGGCGTGGTACTGCCGGATACCGAAGCGCTGCGCGTGCACGATCCGATCGGCCGCGATTACCCGGTCTGGGTGGCACTGCCGGCCGACTACGCCGCACATCCGGAGAAGCACTATCCGGTGCTGTACGTGACCGACGCGCTGTACAGCTTCCCGCTGGTGCGCAGCGTACGCAACCTGGTAGGGCAGCAGGGCGTCAACATCGAGGACTTCATCCTGGTCGGCCTGCCGCCGCAGGAAGGCCTGACCTCCAAGCAGAGCCGCTCGCGGGACTACACGCCCAGCGACCCGGCGCGTACCGATCCGCGTGACTACAGCGATGACGTGAGCTACGGCGGCGCGGCGCACTACCGCGATTTCCTCGCCGAGCAGGTGCTGCCGATGATCGACGCGCGCTACCGCACCGATCCGGCGCGGCGTGCCTATGCGGGTCATTCCTATGGCGGACTGTTCGGCGCCTATGTGCTGACCACGCGCCCGGACATGTTCCGCACCTACATCCTGTCCAGTCCTTCGCTGTGGTTTGACGGTCATCGGGTGCCGCGCATGCAGGCAGAGGCCAAGGCGCCGACGCAGCCGACCACGGTGGTGCTGTCGGTGGGCAGCTTTGAAACGGTCAGGCCCGAACCGCGCTATTTCACCCGCAACGACATGTTGCGCCACAACGCCGAGTTCGCCGAGCAGCTGCGCAACAGCGGGCGATCGTTGAAGGTGGAGAACATGGTGATCGATGACGAAGATCACTTCACGGTCTACCCGGACATGATCACCCGCGCGCTGCTGAAGGTGTTCCCGGGTACCGGGCCGTACAGCAGCGGTTGAGGGTGAGCGCCATCCACGCGTGGCGTGGATCTACTGCAAGAACCTGGTAGATCCACGCCATGCGTGGATGAACGCCTCAGGCCGCCTGTGCATCCGGCCCGGTCAACACGCCCACATCGGCATGCCGGAAGCACAGCCGGATGGCATCGAGCAGCTCGCTCATGTTGTACGGCTTGGGCAGGAAATGGATGCCGTCGCGCAGCTGCGGCAACACCTGGTGCTGGTCCATGCCCGAGGTCACCAGGATCGGCAGGTGCGGGTACAGCCCGCGCACCTGGTTGGCGGCTTCAATACCGCTGATCGCGCCCAGATTGACATCGGTGAACAGCAGGTCGAAACGCTCACCGGCCGCCAGCAGGCCCAGTGCCGCTTCGGCCGAGCTCACGCCCACCACGTGGCAGGCCTGGCTTTCCAGCGCAAGACGGCTCAGCTCGCGGGTTTCCTCGGCGTCCTCGATCAGCAGGACGCGGGGTTCAACGTGGCGCTTGGACAGCAACATGACGCTACAGCTCCGGAAAGCAGCAATGAAAAGGCGCGCAAGTATGCGCAAGCCGGGGGTGATCCCGGCGTGCACGCCAGGCTAAGTGGGCGTTACAGCGGCTGCGGGCGCCGGCGGCGCACGTGCCAGCCCAGTACCGCCACCGCCAGCAGCGCGGTGCCGATGCGCAGGCTGGTGGCCTGCCAACCGAGCGCGACGGCGTCATCGAGGCTGAATACATTCCACGCCAGGTTCATCGACACGTGCAGCACCATGCCGCACCACAGCGAGTCACCGTCCAGGTGGTCGAGCCAGGCGAAGATGAAACCGCCCAGTGAAATCACCGCACCGACGAACAGCGCGGTGCCGCCGCCGTCGAAGCCGCCGAACCCCAGCCAGTGCACCCAACCGAACAGCAGTGCCTGCGGCAGCGCAAGCAGCGGCCACGGGCCACGCACGATCTTCACCAGCAGCACGAAGCCGAGGCCGCGGAACAGCACTTCCTCGGCCAGTGGGAACAGCACGGCGAGCATCGTTGCATCCTGGGCGGTCAGTGCGGTGTTGGGCGTGCCCAGCATCGCCAGGCCCAGCCAGCAGGGCAGGCTGGCCAGCAGCACCCACATCGGGCCGCGCCAGCCGTTCCCGCGCAGCCCCAGGCTGGCCATCAGGCCGACCCCACGGGGGCGCAGCAGTGCGGCCAGCAGCAGCGCCAGCAGTATGGCCAGTGCGTTGTCGAGCAGGCTGCCGCCGTAGGGCATAGGCAAGGCGGGAATCGGCGCGCCTGCGGCCGCAGCGACATCGCGCAGATTCAGGCCCAGGCCGACGCCGAGCAGCACCAGCAGCAGGCGCGCGGCGTTGGGCAGGCGGGACAGGACGGTCATGCACGCACTCCCTGCGGAACCAGCGTGCAGTGTGGAAGGCGGCCGGGAACGCTGGCACGCGCCGGAAGTCCCTGTGCCATCGGTCATGTGTTGCCGGACAGTCATCCGTGGGCAGTTAAAGTCGTTGCCTGACCTTCAGGAGCCCTGCCCATGCTGTGCCCCGTGTGCAAGACCCAGACCCTGCAGATGGCCGAGCGCCATGGCATCGAGATCGATTACTGCCCCGGCTGCCGTGGCGTGTGGCTGGACCGTGGCGAACTGGACAAGATCATCGAACGCGCCGGTGCCGGTGCTGCGGTGCCGCCGCCCGCACCGGTACAGGCACAGACGGCCGCTGCGCCGCCGCCGGTGATGCATCGCGATACCCGCCACCTTGGCCAGCGCTACGAGGACAACCGTGGCCAGCAGTACGGCCATGGGTACAAGAAAAAGAAGAAGGACAGCTTCCTGTCGGAGCTGTTTGATTTCTAGGCGCATCGATTTGTAGCGTCGAGCTTGCTCGACGCTACGGGCGGTCAGGGCCGGCGCAGGATGAATTCGCGGTCGTGGGTGTCGCCGACGATGAAGTCGTACTCACCCACCTTGCTGCAACCGTAGCGCGCGTAGAAGCGCTGCGCGCCGAAGTTTTCTTCCCATACGCCTACCCACAGGGTACGGCGCTGCGGGTGGTCAAGCCAGGCCATGAACGCCTGCATCAGGCGCGCGCCGTGGCCGCCGTTCTGGTAGTTGGCCAGGATGTAGAAGCGCTTCAGTTCGATGTCGCCTTCGCGCGCCTCGGCATGCGGCAGTGTGTTGGCACCGGCGGCCAGATAGCCGACCACCGAGTTACCGTCGATCAACAGCCAGACCGCGCTGCGCGGGTCGGACAGTTCGATGCGCTGTGGCCCGCTGCTGTAGTGCGCCTGCAGGAAATCGTGCAGTTCCTGCGGCGGATACGAGTCACCCCAGGTTTCGTTGTAGGTAGCGATGTCGGTGGCCGACAGGGCGTCGACGTCGGCGAGGGTGGCGCGGCGGATCTGCAACGACATGGCGGTGCCTGCAATGGAGCGTGGCGCAGTGTAGCCGGCCCCGGCGGGTGCCGGGGCTGGCGGTTGCTCACACTCCGCTGCTCAGAACCACATGCGCACGCCGGCCACCCAGCGCGTGTCGCGGGCGTGGTCACCGGCATAGTCGGCGGTATCGCCGAAACTGCGCTCGTGGGCGATGCCGATGTACGGCGCGAAGCGGCGGCTGAACTCATAACGCAGGCGCAGTCCGGCTTCGACCTTGTTCAGGCCGCGGCCGATGCCGTACTCCGGCTCATCCTTGGCCGCCACCGTCACTTCCAGCAGCGGCTGCAGGATGAGCCGGTTGCTCAGCAGCACGTCGTACTCGACTTCGGCCTTGGCCAGCACCTGGCCGCCGGAGCCCAGGTACAGCGTGGCCGAGCTTTCAAACTTGTACGGCGCCAGGCCCTGGACGCCGATGGCAGCCCAGGTGCGCGAGTCGGCCGGCCGGAAGTCCTGGCGCACGCCGACCAGCACGTCCCACCACGGCGACACGCTGCGGCCATACAGCGCTTCAACCGCCGATGATTCGGTGCGGCCACGGCTGCGTTCGCCATCGGTGCGCAGCCACAGGCGGTTGATGTTGCCGCCGATCCAGCCGGTCGCTTCCCAGGCTTGGCCGTTGCTGTCCTTGCCGTCCCAGTGTTCGAGGCGGTCGATCAGCAGCAGGCTGTTGATCTCCGGCGCATGTTCCATCGCACCATGCGCGATCGGCGGGAAGGCGGCGGCGCGGTCGGCGTCGGTCGGGACCGGGATCGGCTCGCGCGGTTCGGTGGGGGCGGGCGCGCCGTGACCCATCGCTGCGTGGTCCATATTTGAATGATCCATCGTGGAATGGTCCATCGCCGCCGGTTGCATCGCGCCATGGTGCATCGTCGAGTGATCCATCTTCGAATGATCGACCGGTTCGGTCGCGGGCATCGCGGTCTTCGCCGGAGGGGCCATCGTGCCCCTGTCATGCCCGGCATGCGATTGCGCGAACACCGGCAGTGCGGCGGCCAGGCCCAGCGCGAGCAGGCTGGAGGTAAGCAGTGGGCGGCTCATTCTTCGATCCTCACTTCGCGCATCATGCCCGCTTCCATGTGGTACAGCAGATGGCAGTGGTAGGCCCAGCGGCCGAGTGCGTCGGCGCGCACGCGGTAGCTGCGGCGGGTGCCGGGCGGCATGTCGATGGTGTGCTTGCGGACCTGGAATTCGCCTTGCGCGTTCTCCAGGTCGCTCCACACGCCGTGCAGGTGGATCGGGTGCTGCATCATGGTGTCGTTGACCAGCACGATGCGCATGCGCTCACCGTAGTTCAGCCGCAGCGGTTCGGCGCTGGCGAACGGAATGCCGTCGAACGACCAGGAGAATTTCTCCATGTGGCCGGTCAGGTGCAGCTCGATCTCGCGGCTCGGCTCGCGACCATCGGGATCTTCGAACAGGCTGCGCATCGCGCCGTAGGTCAGCACCTGGCGGCCGTTGTCGCGCAGGCCGATGCCGGGGTCGTCCAGCTTGGGTTCGGTGGCCGAACTCTGCATGTCCACCAGCGGGTTGTTGCGCTCGCTGGCCGGATGTTTCGGTGCCTTGCTGGCGGCATCGCCACTGCCGTGCGCACCGTGGCCCATGCTGGCGCCGCAGCCGCCTTCCATGCCCTTCATCGCGGCCATGTCGTGGCCACCATGGCCGGCACTGCCCATGTCATGCCCCATATCGGACATCGTCAGCAGCGGGCGCGGGTCACGCGCCGGAATCGGCGCCTGCAGCCCGTGGCGCACCGCCAGCGTGCCGGCAGCAAAGCCGGTGCGGCCCATGTCCTGGCAGAAGATGGTGAACGCATCCTGGCCAGTGGGCTCTACCAGCACATCGTAGGTTTCGGCCGGGGCGATACGGAACTCGTCGATGCTGACTGGATGGATGTACTGGCCATCGGCGGCGACCACGGTCATCTTCAGGCCGGGGATGCGCACGTCGAAGTAGGTCATCGAGGCGCCGTTGATGAAGCGCAGCAGCACCTTCTCCCCACTGCGGAACAGCCCGGTCCAGTTGCCGGCCGGGGCCGTGCCGTTCATCAGGTAGGTGTAGGTATGCGCATTGATGTCGGAAATGTCGGTCGGCGTCATCCGCATCCGCCCCCACATGCCGCGGTCGGACAGCGCGGCCGACCAGCCATCGCGTTTCACATCACGCAGGAAGTCGGGCAGGGTGCGCTTGTAGTAGTTGTCGTGCTCGGCGAGCTTCTTCATGCGCCGGAACAATGCGCCGGGATCCATGTCGGTCCAGTCGGACAGCATGATCACGTGCTCGCGGTCGTGGTGGTACGGCGCCGGCTCGGCCGGGTCGATGATCAGCGCGCCGTACAGGCCGGCCTGCTCCTGGAACATCGAGTGGCTGTGGTACCAGTAGGTGCCCGACTGCTTGAGGTCGAAGTGGTAGTGGTAGGTCTCGCCGGGGCCGATGCCGTTGAAGCTCAGGCCAGGCACGCCGTCCATGTTGGCCGGCAGCAGGATGCCGTGCCAGTGGATCGAAGTCGGGTGCCGCTGCAGCGTGTTGCGCACGAACAGATCCACGGTCTGGCCTTCACGCCAGCGCAGGATCGGCGCGGGCAGCGAGCCGTTGACGGTGATCGCCGGGCGGGTGCGGCCAGTGAAGTTGGCCAGCGACTCGCCGATGGCCAGTTCGATGCGGGTGTCGCTGAGCACGGCGGGGGCGCCGGCCAGGCGCGGGGTGGCCTTGGCGGCGGCGAGCGCGCGCTGCGGCACGCCGACAGCGGCGATGCCGGCAACCACGCCGCCGGCGGCCAGGCCCTGCACGAACAGGCGGCGCGACGGCATGGGCACAACGCCCGGACCGGGGGGAATACGGGTATTCATGGTGGTGACTCCAGACACGTAAAGACGCCGGCAGGCGGCCGGCTACGGTGCGCGGGGCGCACGGTGCGTGTGGAATCAGCCGATGGGAGGGCGCGAGATCGGCGGCAGCGGCGGCGCCGGGCGGCCAGTGGCCGGCATCGGCTGCGGGGCAAGCGACAGTGCGGGGCCGGCCATGAACGGCAGCGGCTGCACTACCAGCAACGGATGCTGGGCGCAGCTGCGCACGCAGTCCTTGATCTGGCAGTGGGCGTCGTGGGCCGGGGCCTTGGCCTGCGGGGCCGGGTCGGCCTGCATGCCTGCGTGGTGGTGGCAGTCGGCAGTGCCGCCATCAACCGCAGTGGCCACGGCGTGGGCCATCCGGCTCATTTCCTCGTGGCCACTGGCCATGGCCGCGTTCAGCCCGTTGAGCAACAGGCTGAGCATGAGCACGACGCGGAGCAGGGTCGAGGCCAGGGACATGGCGCTAATCTAGCCGCAAGCGGGCGCGGATGCACTTCCGGCTGAATGGCCGGTTCAAGGTTGGAGCAGCACCAATGTAGAGCCCAGCCCGCCGCTAACCCTCTTCGCGCACGATCTCGACCAGGCGCGGGCCGTAGCGGCTCAGCTTGGTACCACCGATGCCGCCGACCCGGGCCAGCGCATCCAGGCTGGTCGGGCGCTGCTCGGCGATGTTGCGCAGGGTGCTGTCGTGGAAGATCACGAAGGCCGGTACGTTCTGTTCGCGGGCCAGTTCGGCACGCAGGCCGCGCAGGGCGTTGAACAGCGCCAGGTCCTGCGGCAGCACGGACAGCCCGGTACGCTGCGCACTGCGCTCACGGCCACTGGAGCTGCTGGCGGGATCGCGGCGCATGCTGATCTGGCGACGGCCGGTCAGCACGTCGCGGCTGGCATCGGTCAGGCGCAGGCCACCGTGGCCATCGCTGTCCACTTCCAGCAGGCTGGCGGCGACCAGCTGGCGGAACACGCTGCGCCAGGTGCGCGCATCGAGGTCGCGGCCGATCGCATAGGTGCTGAGCTTGTCATGGCCCTGCTGCTTCACCTTCTCGTTCTCGCTGCCACGCAGGATGTCAATCAGGTGGCCGACGCCGAAGCGCTGGCCGCTGCGGTAGACACAGCTCAGCGCTTTCTGCGCAGGAATGGTGGCGTCCCACGAGGCAGGCGGGGTCAGGCAGTTGTCGCAGTTGCCGCAGGGCTGGGGATAGGTCTCACCGAAGCCGGCCAGCAGCACCTGGCGGCGGCACTGCATGGATTCGCAGTAGCCCAGCAGGTGGTCGAGCTTGGCCCGCTCCAGCTGCTTGCGTTCTTCGCCGGCCTCGGACTGCTCGATCATCTGCTTGAGCAGCACCACATCGCCCAGGCCGTAGCACAGCCAGGCCTCGGCGGCTTCGCCATCGCGCCCGGCGCGGCCGGTTTCCTGGTAGTAGCCTTCCATCGACTTGGGCAGGTCGGTATGCGCGACGAAGCGCACGTCCGGCTTGTCGATGCCCATGCCGAAGGCGATGGTGGCGCACATCACGATGCCGTCCTCGCGCAGGAAGCGGCGCTGGTTGCTGGCGCGCACGTCCGCTGGCAGGCCGGCGTGGTAGGGCAGGGCATTGAAGCCCTGGCCGCAGAGGAATTCGGCGGTCTCTTCGACCTTGCGCCGCGACATGCAGTAGACGATGCCCGCCTCGCCACGGTGGCCACGCAGGAAGTCGGTCAGCTGCTTGCGGGCGTTGTCCTTCTGCACCACGGTGTAGCGGATGTTGGGGCGATCGAAGGAGCTGACGAAGTGGCGTGCGTCCTGCAGATCGAGGCGCTCGGCGATCTCGCGCTGGGTCGGCGGGTCGGCCGTGGCGGTGAGCGCGATGCGCGGGATCTGCGGCCAGCGTTCGTGCAGCACGGTCAGCTGGCGGTACTCGGGGCGGAAATCGTGGCCCCACTGCGACACGCAGTGCGCTTCGTCGATGGCGAACAGGGCGATCTGGCTGCGCGACAGCAGCGACAGGAAGCGACCGGTCAGCAGGCGCTCGGGGGCGACATAGAGCATGTCCAGCTCACCCGCGAGCAGCTCGCGTTCGACGCGGCTGGCGGTCTCGGCATCCAGGGTCGAGTTCAGGTATTCGGCACGCACGCCGAGCTGGCGCAGGGCTTCAACCTGGTCCTGCATCAGCGCGATCAGCGGCGAGATGACGATGCCGCAACCGTCACGCAACAGGGCCGGGACCTGGTAGCACAGTGACTTGCCACCGCCGGTGGGCATCAGCACCAGGGCATCGTGACCGGCAGCCACATGCTCCACGATGTCCTGCTGGGGACCACGGAAATCGTCGTAACCAAAGACGCGTTGGAGCAGGTCGTGCGCGGGACGGGAAGCCATCCGGCTAGTTTACCCCGGCGGGGGTGTCTCGGCAGGGCTGCGCCCTGCACCTGCCGAAGCCTTC
Source organism: Stenotrophomonas sp. SMYL41 (assembly GCF_036319965.1). Lineage (NCBI taxonomy): Bacteria > Pseudomonadati > Pseudomonadota > Gammaproteobacteria > Lysobacterales > Lysobacteraceae > Stenotrophomonas > Stenotrophomonas sp. SMYL41. Next base: position 50,696 of record NZ_JAWIRX010000027.1, read on the forward strand.
AAGCCAGAGCAACGTCAAAGGCAACAGCCGGCTCTGGGGTGTCTGCTGGTTGGGCGGGGCGGTGTGGGCTTGCAGGACACGCCGTAAACCCATCCATGGGGGCTCGATGGCGCCATCCATGGCGCCAACGGTCCTGCAAGCCCACACCGCCCCTCCCCCGACAGATTTCCGGTGACGGTGGGCCCATCCACGCCATGCGTGGATGAAATCTTTCAGATATCGACAAACAAAATGGGGTCAGATCCGCTTTCCGCAGGAAAACGGATCTGACCCCAAGCTTTGCTGGCAGCTCGCGGAAATCTGTCGAAGGCGGGGTGGGTCCGGTTGCGGGGGCGTGAGCGCCATGGATGGCGCGACCGAGCCTACATGGACGTATTTACGGCGTCCCCCGCAACCGGCCCCACTCCGC
>NZ_JAWIRX010000028.1:0-47798 GCF_036319965.1 Stenotrophomonas sp. SMYL41
CGCCGGCGGCGCGGCCCATGGCCCGCAAGCGCCGTCGGCTCACCCGCTACAACGGCAAGCCGGTCGACCCGCAGCAGTACCTGCCGGCGCGTTGACAACGTTGGATCTGGTATCGCCGGGCATTGCCCGGCGTTCCTGACCTGTAGCGTCGAGCCGTGCTCGACTCGGGTACCGGAGAGATGCGGTCATTTGCGATCTTGTGTGTCGCAGGCTCACCTTCACGGCGAATGAAAGACCCGGCATTCTTGAGCGGTTCCATCCGCTCCGGTGCCCCATGTTCCGCTTTGCTTCCACTCTCGCACTGCTCATCGTCGCGCCGCTGGCCGCAGCAGCCAGCGATCCGCGTGACGTGGTCACCCGTCTCTACGACGCGCTCCAGGCGCCGACTTCGAACGATGCGGCCATTCCGTCACTGCTGGGCGATGCCCTGCGCTCAGCCTTGGACGCGCAGAGCGCTTACGAGCGGGCCTGTGCCGCGTTGGCCGCGCACGACGAGAAGCCGCATATGCTCGACCAGAGTCCGTATCTGCTGGCGCCGGATCGACCGGAAACGATATCCGTGGGAATGCCCGGATCGAGCGGTGACGCCACCTGGATCCGCGTCGACATGGCCGTGGGCGACCATCGTTGGACCGACCGGGTCCTGCTGCAGCGGCAGGACCGGGACTGGAAGGTGATGGATATCCGCTGGGGGCAGGGCGGCAGCCTGATCGGACGGCTGCAGCAGTTCTCGGCCTTCCGCTGCACACCTTCGGGCGGCTAGCGCTGGGGCACACCCGGCGGCCCGAACTCAGCCTTCCAGGATGAAGGCGGCCGCGACCTTGCGGCCTTCGCCGGCCAGGATGTTGAAGGTGCGTGCGGCGGCTGGGTTGTTCATCACTTCCAGGCCGATCCCGCGTGACAGGCAGGCGGCCATCACCACCGCCGGCGGGAACACCTGGCGGTCACCGGTGCCGAGCACGATCAGTGCCGGATTCAGCGCCAGGATCGGCTCCAGGTCCGACAGTTGCAGTGCAGCGGCACTCGCCACCGGCCAGTGCGTGACCAGCTGGTCCGGGGTCAGGAAAAAGCTGCTGCCCAGCACCTGGTCGTTGACCTTGGCCGAGCGGCCATCGGCGGCGCGCAGGCTGTAGGCGTAGTCAGGCGGTTCGTGGTTCAGCTGCATGGGGTCAGGGCGCTCAGCCGCGCGGCAGCACGATCTGGCGCTGTTCCTTGCTCGGGCGGTACAGCACGGCAACGTGGCCGATGCGCTGCACCAGCGCGCTTTCGGTGGCTTCGACGATCTCGCCGATCATCACGTCACGGGCGTCGCGATCCTCGGCAGCGACCTTCACCTTGACCAGCTCGTGGCGCTCCAGCACTTCGTTCAGCTCCGCGATGAAGGCCGGGGTCACGCCCTTGCCGCCGGTCTGCAGCAGGGCCTTCAGGTCGTGGGCTTGGCCGCGCAGGAAACGGGTCTGGGAGGCGGTCAGGGCGATGGACATGCAGGAAAACACGGTTGAATGGGGCGATCAGGGTATCATGAGGACCCCATCAGCCCCTATTTTCAATGGCTACCCGCAGCAAAAGCAGCCAGCGCTGGCTCAAGGAACACTTCTCCGACCCCTTCGTGAAGAAGGCGCAGGCCGAAGGCATGCGCTCGCGCGCCGCCTACAAGCTGGAGGAGCTGCTCGAACGTGACCGGTTGCTGAAGCCACACATGGTGGTGGTCGACCTGGGCGCGGCGCCGGGTGGCTGGTCTCAGCAGGTTCGGAGACAGATTGGCGACACCGGCCGCGTGCTGGCCCTGGACATCCTGGACATGCCGCCCCTGGCCGGCGTGGAGTTCCTTCATGGTGACTTCAGGGAAGAAGCCGTCCTATCGCAGTTTGAAGCCATGCTCGGGGATCAGCCGGTAGACCTTGTGCTGTCGGACATGGCCCCCAATAAGAGTGGTGTGGGCGCGGTCGACCAGCCGCGGATGATGCACCTGGCGGAGCTGGCCCTGGATTTTGCCGACAACCACCTGAAGACCGGTGGGGCATTCCTGATCAAGCTGTTCCAGGGCGAAGGTTTTGACGACTACGTGCGCGACATGCGCCGCCGGTACGACAAGGTCTCCATCCGCAAGCCGGAAGCCTCGCGCAAGCGCTCTCCCGAGGTGTATGCCTTGGGTCAGGGAAAACGCGCCCACATGAAGTAAGCTCGTAACGTACGCAAGTTCGACCCCAACGCAACGCCAGCACTGAGAGGAACACCGGAGCCAATGAGGATGAACGACTTGACCAAGAACCTCCTGCTATGGGTGGTCGTCGCCGTCGTGCTGATGGTGGTCTTCCAGAGCTTCTCGCCCAAGACCTCCGGGGCTGGGGCGCAGGGTGCGTCGTACTCGCAGTTCCTGGACCAGGTGGACAGCGGCAACGTGCAGAAGGTCGCCTTCGGCGGCGATATGCGCGGTGGCACCAGCCAGCTGACCTACACCACCCGGGGTGGGCAGTCGTCCACCATCACCGCACCGTTCGATCGTGACCTGATCAACGTGCTGCGCACCAAGAACGTGGAAATCGTGCAGGAGGAGCCGTCCAGCGGCATCTCGCTGGGCGCGATCCTGATGAATTTCCTGCCGGTCATCCTGATCATCGGCTTCTGGTTGTTCATCATGCGCCAGATGCAAGGCGGTGGCGGCGGTGCCAAGGGCGCGATGTCCTTCGGCAAGTCGCGCGCCAAGCTGCAGGGCGAAGACCAGATCAAGGTTACCTTCGCCGACGTCGCCGGCTGCGACGAGGCCAAGGAAGAAGTGGGCGAGCTGGTCGACTTCCTGCGCGACCCGTCCAAGTTCACGAAGCTGGGCGGCAAGATTCCGCGCGGCGTGCTGATGGTGGGCCCGCCGGGTACCGGCAAGACGCTGCTGGCCAAGGCCATCGCCGGCGAAGCCAAGGTGCCGTTCTTCTCGATCTCCGGTTCGGACTTCGTGGAAATGTTCGTGGGTGTGGGCGCCAGCCGTGTGCGCGACATGTTCGAGCAGGCCAAGAAGCATGCCCCCTGCATCATCTTCATCGACGAAATCGACGCCGTCGGTCGCCACCGTGGTGCCGGCCTGGGCGGCGGTCATGACGAGCGCGAGCAGACCCTGAACCAGCTGCTGGTCGAGATGGACGGTTTTGAAGGTGGCGAGGGCGTGATCGTTATCGCCGCGACCAACCGTCCGGACGTGCTGGATCCGGCACTGCTGCGTCCGGGCCGTTTCGATCGCCAGGTCGTGGTCGGCCTGCCGGACGTGAAGGGCCGCGAGCACATCCTGAAGGTGCACATGCGCAAGCTGCCGTTGGCCGACGACGTCGAGCCGATGGTAATTGCGCGCGGTACCCCGGGCTTCTCCGGTGCGGATCTGGCCAACCTCTGCAACGAGGCCGCCCTGTTCGCAGCGCGTGGCAACGAGAAGGAAGTCCGGATGGACCACTTCGACCGTGCCCGCGACAAGATCCTGATGGGCGCCGAGCGCCGCTCGATGGCCATGAGCGAGGACGAGAAGACCCTGACCGCTTACCACGAAGCCGGCCATGCCATCGTCGGCCGCCTGGTGCCTGAGCATGACCCGGTCTACAAGGTCACCATCATTCCGCGCGGCCGTGCGCTGGGCGTGACCATGTACCTGCCGGAGGGCGACAAGTACTCGATGAACCGCGTGGCGATCCAGTCGCAGCTGTGCTCGCTGTACGGTGGCCGCGTCGCTGAAGAGCTGATCTTCGGCGAGGACAAGGTCACCACCGGTGCCTCCAACGATATCGAGCGTGCCACCAAGATGGCCCGCAACATGGTCACCAAGTGGGGCCTGTCCGAGCAGCTCGGCCCGATCGCCTATGGCGAAGAGGACGACGAAGTGTTCCTGGGCCGCTCGGTCACCCAGCACAAGAGTGTGTCCAACGACACGGCGCGCCGCATCGACGAGGAAGTACGCAACATCCTCGACAAGGCTTACGCCCGCACCACGCAGCTGTTGACCGACAACATCGACAAGCTGCATGCGATGTCGCAGCTGCTGCTGCAGTACGAAACCATCGACGCGCCGCAGATCGACGCCATCATGGAAGGCCGCGATCCGCCGCCGCCGGCCGGCTGGAACAAGTCGAACAAGGACGGTGGCAACGACAAGGGCGGCGACGCCCGTCCGCTGCCACCTATCGCAGGCCCGGCCGAGTCGCACTGACGGCCCGCTGCACGTGACACCAGACGAGGCCGGGGCGACCCGGCTTCGTCGTTTCCGGGCCATTGGCCCATTCCGAAAAACCGAACTGACGCTGGAGCCCGCATGTCCGCCCCGAAGCCCGAACCGATTTCCCACAAGGCCGAAATGGTCATCGCCACCGTGGTCGGCGTGGGTGTGGGCCTGGGGGCCGACAACCTGCTGCTGGGCTGCGTGGTGGGTATCGCGGTCGGCATCGTGCTGAGCATCGCCAAGACCCTGTACGTGGACCGCAAGCGCCGACGCCGTTGAGGGGTATCGGCAGGGCTGCGCCCTGCACCTGCGGTAGTGCCGGCCGCTGACCGGCAACCTCAACAGCAACAGCAGAAGCGGGCATTCCTCGGGGGACGGGGCGGTGTGGGTGGGCAGGACATGCCGTAAACCCGTCCATGACGGCTCGATAGCGCGATCCATGGCGCCAACGGTCCTGCCCACCCACACCGCGCCACCTCTGACAGGTTCACGCGGCTGTGGGTAACGGCGACTGTTGGAACGCGCGGTTGTTGGTAGGTGTCGACCTTGGTCGACACATCTGTCAGATATCGAATTCCAGATTGGGGTCAGAGCCCGTTGCGCAGCAACGGGATCCGACCCCGTGCTCCGACAGATCGCAGAAATCTGTCGAAGGCGGGGTGGGGCGGGTTGCGGGAGTGTCCGCGGCATGGATGCCGCGGCCAAGCCCCCATGGATGGGTTTACGGCGTCTCCCGCAACCGGACCCACCCCGGCTACCCTCAGGAAACCAGCTTCTCCTGTTGCTTGGGCTCTTGCTGTGGCCGTTGCCTTTGCGGGTGCAGGGCGCCGCCCTGCCGAACTAAACTACCCGCCGTTGTCCCTGCAGGATTGCCCATGTTCGATACCTCGCCCCAGCTCGATTGCGCCGGCCGGATCCTGTGCCTCGACCGTGCCCGTGTCATGGGCATCGTCAACGTCACCCCGGACTCGTTTTCCGATGGCGGCGCGCACGACACCACCGCGGCCGCGGTCGCGCATGGCCTGAAGCTGGTCGAGGAGGGCGCAGATCTGCTGGATGTCGGCGGCGAATCGACCCGCCCGGGCGCCGCGCCGGTATCGGTCGAGGAAGAGCTGCGCCGGGTGATCCCGGTGATCGAGCAGTTGGCGGCCCGGACCCAGGTGCCGATCAGCATCGACACCTTCAAGCCGGAGGTGATGCGTGCGGCGGTGGCTGCTGGTGCCGGCATGATCAATGACATCTATGGCCTGCGCCAGGACGGGGCGCTGGACGCCGCTGCTGAGGCCGGCGTGCCGGTGGTGCTGATGCACATGCAGGGCGAGCCCGGCCACATGCAGGCCGATCCGCACTACGACGACGTGGTTGCCGAGGTGCACGGTTTCCTGGTGCAGCGCCTGTTCGCTGCAGAAATGGCCGGCATCGCGAAGAAGAACCTGCTGATTGATCTCGGTTTCGGCTTCGGCAAGACCACTGCCCACAACATGACTCTGCTGGCGCGCTCGGACCGCTTCGTGGAACTGGGTGTACCGATGCTGGCCGGCCTGTCGCGCAAGCGCAGCCTCGGTGAACTGACTGGCCGCGACATGCCGTCCGAACGGGTAGCGGCCTCGGTGGCCGCGCATCTGATCGCGGTGCAGCGCGGCGCACGCATCGTGCGCGTGCATGACGTGGCGCCCACCGTCGATGCGCTGAAGATCTGGCAGGCGGTCGAGGCGGTGCCTACGCCGCGCGCCGACGCCACGCCGACGATCCGCTGGCCGGACGAAGACTGATGGCCAGCGACCGGCGGCCATTGGCGATCGCCGTGATGGGCCCGACCGCCAGTGGCAAGACCGCCACCGCGATCGCCCTGGCGCAACAGCTGGACGGCGAGATCGTCAGCGTCGATTCGGCACTGGTGTACCGCCACCTGGATATCGGTTCGGCCAAGCCCGATGCGGCCGAGCGCGCGCAGGCACCTCACCATCTGCTGGACCTGCGCGATCCCTGGCAGACCTACTCGGCGGCGGAGTTCGCTGCCGATGCCGGCCGGGTCGTGGCCGACATCGTGGCGCGTGGCAGAACGCCGATCCTGGCCGGTGGCACCGGCCTGTACTTCCGTTCGCTGCTGCAGGGCCTGTCGCCGATGCCCGAGGCCGACCCGGGGATGCGTGCGACGTTGGCAGCCGAAGCCGCCGAGCGCGGCTGGGCCGCGCTGCATGCCGAACTGGCCAGGGTCGATCCGGCCGCTGCCGCACGCATCCATGCCAGCGACCCGCAGCGCATCCAGCGGGCGCTGGAGGTCTATCGCCTGACTGGCACCCCCATCACTGAATGGCAGCGCCGGCCGGGTGTGGCGCCGTTGCCGGTGCGCACGCTCAAGCTGATCCTGGCCCCGCGTGAACGCGCGGTACTGCACCAGCGCATCGAGGCGCGCTTCGACGCCATGCTGGCGCAGGGTTTTCTGGACGAGGTACGGGCGCTGAGGGCGATGCCGGAAATGGCCGCCGTGGAGGCGCCGTTGGACCTGCCAGCGGTGCGTGCGGTCGGCTATCGCCAGGCCTGGGAGTACCTGGACGGGGAGGGCGATGCCGCCCGTTTCCGTGACAAGGCGATCTTCGCCACCCGCCAGCTGGCCAAGCGCCAGCTGACCTGGCTGCGCGGCGAGCTTGATGCGCGCTGGTTCGACCCCCATATCGACCAGGAGCGCCTGGCCGGCGCGGTGTCGACCTTTGTCGCACGCTGAAGTCCCGCCAGCCGTGTAACATCATCGGTCGGCGGGCGGCTCGGGGGCCGTGGCAACCGTCGGCAACCCAATAAGAACAATAATCAGGAGTGTGCAATGTCCAAGGGGCAATCGCTGCAGGATCCTTTCTTGAACGCACTGCGGCGCGAACGCGTGCCGGTTTCGGTGTACCTGGTGAACGGCATCAAGCTGCAGGGCACGATCGAGTCGTTCGACCAGTTCGTGGTCCTGCTGCGCAATACGGTCAGTCAGATGGTCTACAAGCACGCCATTTCCACGGTCGTTCCGGCACGCAATGTGAAGGTCGGTCCGGGCGGTGGTTACGTGCAGTCGGGTGAAGGTGGTCAGGCAGGTGATGAAGCAGACGAGTAATACCGGAGCGGTGAATGTTTGACCGCTCGAAAAAGGGCGAACACGCCCTGTTGATCCAGCCCCATTTCGGCAAGCTGGAAGACGATGTGCTTGAAGAGTTCGGTGATCTGGCCCGCTCGGCCGGGGCCAGCATCGCCGCGACGATCACCGCGCGCCTGGATCGTCCGAATCCATCGACCCTGATCGGCAGCGGCAAGCTGGACGAGATCAAGGCCGCGGCCGACGCCAGCGGTGCCGACCTGATCCTGGTCAACCATGCGTTGAGCCCGGGCCAGGAGCGCAACCTGGAACGCTTCCTCGAGCGCCGGGTGATCGACCGTACCGGCCTGATCCTGGACATCTTCGCCCAGCGTGCGCACAGCCACGAAGGCAAGCTGCAGGTCGAGCTGGCGCAGCTGCGTCACCTGGCCACGCGGCTGGTCCGCGGCTGGACCCACCTGGAGCGCCAGCGCGGTGGTTCGATCGGCCTGCGCGGCCCGGGCGAAACCCAGCTGGAAACCGACCGCCGCCTGCTGCAGAAGCGGGTCGAGCAGCTGCAGAAGCGCCTGGAAAAGGTGGAAGTGCAGCGCACCCAGATGCGCCGTGCGCGCGTGCGCAGCGAACTGCCGCGTGTCGCCCTGGTGGGCTACACCAATGCCGGCAAATCGACCCTGTTCAACGCCATGACCGGCGCTGAGGCCTACGCCGCCGACCAGCTGTTCGCAACGCTGGATCCGACCGTGCGCCGCATCGCGGTGCCGGGCGGCAACGTGGTGCTGGCCGACACCGTCGGCTTCGTCCGTGATCTGCCACATGATCTGGTCGCCGCGTTCCGCTCGACCCTGTCCGAGGCGCGCGAGGCCGATTTCCTGCTGCACGTGGTCGATGCTGCCGATCCGCATCGCGAGGAGCGCATCGCGCAGGTGGACGAGGTGCTGACCGCGGTCGGTGCCGGTGATCTGCCGCAGCTGCTGGTGTTCAACAAGATCGACCGCATCGACGGTGCCGACGTCCGCCACGATGGCCAGGATGGCGTGCCCGACGAGTCGCGTCGTGAACGCGTCTGGATTTCCGCGCGCGACGGGCAGGGCCTTGAGCTGCTGCAGGCAGTGCTGGGCAGGCGCCTGGGCTTGCAGCACGTGACCGGTGAACTGCGCCTGCCGCCGGATGCCGGCCGCCTGCGTGCGCGCCTGCACCAGCTGGAAGTGATCCGTAGCGAACAGGCCGATGAAGAGGGCTGGCTGCTGCAGGTGGACCTGCCGATCGCCGAAGCCGAGAAGCTGGCCGCCAGTGCCGAAGGCGCGCCGATCCGGGCGCTGCTGCCGGAGAAACTGCCGGAGTGGTGAGGTAGCGCCGGGCTACACCCGGCCGCTGCCATCGCGGCGGCCCGCGACATCAACCTGTCATCTGCGGTACAACGTGCAGGTTCTTCACCCCACCGTCATGCCGATGTCCATCCCCACCGACGCCGATCTCAACGCCCAGTCCGCCGCGCTCGGGCAGCGCCTGCAACAGGCCTCGCTGCAGCTGGTCACGGCCGAAAGCTGCAGTGGCGGCTGGATCGCCAAGTGCATGACCGATATCGCCGGTTCCTCGGCGTTCTTCGACTGCGGCATGGTGGTCTACAGCTACGAGGCCAAGCAGCGCCTGCTCGGTGTGCGCGCGCAGACCCTGGAGCAGTTCGGTGCGGTCAGCCGCGAAACCGTGCTGGAGATGGTGTCTGGCGCACTGGTCAATTCCGGTGCCGGCATCGCCGTGGCGGTGACCGGTATCGCCGGCCCCGGCGGTGGCAGTCCGGACAAGCCGGTCGGCAGTGTCTGGATCGGTTGGAAGCGCCGTGGCGGCTACGCCCGTGCCGAACTCTTCCAGTTCGACGGCGACCGCGAAGCCATCCGCCGGCAAACCGTGGCGGCGGCATTGCGCGGTATCGACGCCCAGCTGTGACATGCTGCTCCGGTAATCGTCCGGAGCACGCATGATGTGGGAAACGCTGGGCACGGTCCGTGACCTGGGCCGACTGCAGGAAATCGCCGTCGTCCTGATCCGCTATGGCTTCGGCGACGTGGTGCGGCGCATCGGCCTGGCCACCACGCTGGAGCGGGCAGGGCGCCTGCTGCACTGGAACGAAGAGCGGCAGGAGCTGCTGCGGATGACCGCGCCGGTGCGCGTGCGCAGCGCGATGCAGGATCTCGGCCCGACCTTCGTCAAGCTGGGCCAGGTGCTGGCGACGCGCGTTGACCTGCTGCCGCCGGAATGGATCGCCGAACTGTCCGAACTGCAGAACGCGGTGCCGGCGCTGCCGTATGCCGACATCCGCGAGCAGCTGGAGGCCGACCTGGGCGCATCGCCTGCAGAGGTGTTCGCCTTCCTCGATGAAACCCCGATGGCCGCCGCCTCGCTGGCGCAGGCCCATCGTGCGCGCCTGCATGACGGCCGCGAGGTGGTGCTGAAGGTGCGGCGGCCCGGCATCCGCGATGTGGTCGAGGCCGACCTGCGGCTGCTGGCGCGGCTGGCCGAGATCGTCGAGGCGCGCCTGCCGGACCTGCGCCGCTATCGCCCGGCCGAGGTCGTGCAGCAGTTCACCGTATCGCTGCGCCGTGAGCTGGATTTCGCCGCCGAATGCCGCAACGCCGAGCGCATCGCGCGCAACTTCAAAGGCCGCGACGACATCCTGATTCCCGGCGTGCACTGGCAGTGGACCTGCGAAAGCCTGAACGTGCAGGACTTCGTCGACGGCATTCCCGGGCGCAACCTGGCCGGCGTCGACGCGGCGGGCCTGGACCGGCGCGAGCTGGCACGGCGTGGTGCCGACATCGTGCTGAAGATGGTGCTGGAGGACGGCAGCTTCCACGCCGATCCGCACCCCGGCAACATCATCTACCTGCGTGACGGCCGCATTGGTGTGATCGATTTCGGCATGGTCGGTGCGTTGTCGGAAGTGCGCCGCTTCCAGGTCGCACAACTGCTGCATGGCCTGGTCGAGCAGGACCCGCAGGGCGTGGCGGACGTGCTGCTGGACTGGGCCGGCGGCGTGGAAGTGGATGAGAACCGGCTGCAGCACGACATCAGCCAGTTCGTCGACCAGTACCGCGGCGTGCCGCTGAAGGACCTGCGGATCGGCCTGATGCTGGGTGACATCACCCAGCTGCTGCGCAGCTACAGCCTGACCCTGCCGGCCGACCTGGCGTTGATGATCAAGGCGTTCCTGACCTTGGAAGGGATGGGTCGGCAGCTGGACCCTGATTTCGACATGGCCAGTGCTGCGCGCCCGTTCCTGGAGCGGGTGGTGCTGCAGCGTTATGCGCCCAAGGCGCTGCTCAAGCGTGGACGGCGCAGCCTGCTGGGCCTGGTCGACTTTGCCGGTGAGCTGCCCCGCGACCTGCGCAAGCTGGTCCAGGCGGCGCGCCGAGGACGCCTGCAGTTGAAGGTGGAAACCAGTGCATTGGAGGGCTTCGGCGAGCAGGTCAACCGCGCCGCGAACCGGCTGGTGGTGGGCATCGTCACCGCCGCATTGATCATCGGCTCGTCGATCGTGATGCACAGTGTTGGTGGCGTCTCGAGCCGTTGGCTGCTGGCGCTGGGCGTGTGCGGCTTCATCGGCGCCGGCGTCTGCGGCGTGTGGATCCTGGTTTCGATATGGAGAAGCGGCAGGCACACATGAGTGTGTTTACCGCATCTGTTCCCAACGGGGAACCGCGGAATCGCTGCGCGATTCCTAGAGCCGACCGTTGGTCGGCTGCTTTTGCTCTCGGCTTTGTCTCTGCCGGCCGGGCCAAGCCGGCGACGATTGCCTCGCGTGGCTGGGCACGACGGATGTTGCCGTGTCGCCCCGGCACTTGCAGTCCTGTTAGTTAGTAGTAATACTACTAACCATGGACCTGACCGACACCCAGCAGGCGATCCTGCAGTTGATCGCCGAGCGTATCGAGAGCGAAGGCGCCCCGCCGTCGCAGACTGAAATCGCACGTGCGTTTGGCTTCAAGGGCGTGCGCGCAGCCCAGTATCACCTGGAAGCCCTGGAGCAGGCCGGTGCGATCCGTCGCATCCCAGGCCAGGCCCGCGGCATCCGCCTGGTGCAGGCGCCGCCGGTCGAAAAGCTGGCCGAGCCGGGCCTGCCCGACAGCGTCCTGCGCCTGCCGGTGCTGGGCCGGGTCGCGGCCGGCCTGCCGATCGGCGCCGACATCGGCTCGGACGATTTCGTAGTGCTGGACCGGGTGTTCTTCTCGCCAGCGCCGGATTACCTGCTGAAGGTGCAGGGCGATTCGATGATCGACGAGGGCATCTTCGACGGTGACCTGATCGGCGTGCACCGCACCCGAGACGCCCATTCCGGACAGATCGTGGTGGCCCGCATCGATGACGAGATCACGGTGAAGCTGCTGAAGATCGCCAAGGACCGCATCCGCCTGCTGCCGCGCAACCCCGACTACAAGCCGATCGAGGTGCTGCCGGATCAGGACTTCGCGATCGAAGGCCTCTATTGCGGGCTGCTGCGGCCCAACCGTTGACCTGCTCCATAGCGCATTACCCCGCGGTCTTTTGTGGCGATTCTCTGGTTCCACTGAGGTTGGTACGGATGTCCGATAATTCTTTTCAGAGCGCCGGGCAGAATCTCAGCCTGTGCGATACGTCCGACTTAAAGTGAACCCATGGCAAAGAAGACCCCCAAAGACAGCACCCCCAACGACACGACCTCTGCAAGGACCAATCCGATGGACGAGAACAAGAAGCGCGCCCTCGCTGCAGCTCTGGGCCAGATCGAAAAGCAGTTCGGCAAGGGCTCGGTGATGCGCATGGGCGACCGCGTGGTCGAGCCCGTCGAAGCCATTCCGACCGGTTCGCTGATGCTCGACATCGCGCTGGGCATTGGCGGTCTGCCGAAGGGCCGTGTCGTTGAAATCTACGGGCCGGAATCCTCGGGCAAGACCACGCTGACCCTGCAGGCCATCGCCGAATGCCAGAAGATGGGCGGCACCGCGGCCTTCATCGACGCCGAGCACGCGCTGGACCCGATCTACGCCGCCAAGCTGGGCGTGAACGTGGACGACCTGCTGCTGTCGCAGCCGGATACCGGTGAGCAGGCGTTGGAAATCGCCGACATGCTGGTCCGTTCCGGTTCGGTCGACATCCTGGTGGTCGACTCGGTTGCCGCGCTGACCCCGAAGGCCGAAATCGAGGGCGAGATGGGTGATCAGCTGCCGGGCCTGCAGGCTCGCCTGATGAGCCAGGCGCTGCGCAAGCTGACCGGCAACATCAAGCGCTCCAACACCCTCGTGGTCTTCATTAACCAGCTGCGCATGAAGATCGGTGTGATGATGCCGGGCCAGAGCCCGGAAACCACCACCGGCGGCAACGCGCTGAAGTTCTACGCCTCGGTCCGCCTGGACATCCGTCGTATCGGCGCGATCAAGAAGGGCGACGAGATCATTGGCAACCAGACCAAGATCAAGGTCGTCAAGAACAAGCTGGCGCCTCCGTTCAAGCAGGTCATTACTGAAATCCTGTACGGCGAAGGCATCAGCCGCGAAGGCGAGCTGATCGACATGGGTGTGGACGCCAAGCTGGTCGAGAAGGCCGGTGCCTGGTACAGCTACGGCGAAGAACGCATCGGCCAGGGCAAGGACAATGCCCGAGGCTATCTGCGCGACAACCCGACGGTCGCAGCCAAGCTCGAAGCCGAGCTGCGAGAGAAGTTCCAGCCGACCGAAGCCAGCCGTGAGGAAGGCGACGACGAAGGCGACGACGAGTAAGGCTTGCTGTGGGGCAGGGCGGCGCCGTCAGTGACGTCGCCCTGTCCCGCAGGTTCGAATCGCCCAGGGATGGGCAGGGCGCCATGGATGGCGCCACCCTTGGAGTACCGATGTCCGACGCTGACGACATTCCCACCGGCCGCAAGCGCCGGCCGCGTGAGCAGACGCCCGTGCAACGGGCACTGGGCCTGCTGGTCCGCCGCGAGCACTCGCGCAAGGAACTCGCCCGTAAGCTGACCGCCCGTGGCATCGAAGACGAAGCCGCGCAGGCCGCTGTCGACAAGCTGACCGAGGCCGGCTGGCAGGACGACACCCGATTTGCCGAGAACCTGGTCCGGATGCGCGCCAACACCGGCTATGGCCCGATCCATGTCCGTGCCGAGCTGGGTACCCATGGCCTGGACAGCGCCGCGATTGCGGCAGCGATGGACAGCTACGAAGGCGACTGGCAGGAAAATGCCCGTGATCTGGTGCGCCGCCGCTTCGGCGAGGCCGGCCCGCAGGACCTGACGCAGCGGCGCAAGGCTGCCGATCTGCTGGCCCGGCGGGGCTTTGACGGTGACAGTATCCGCCGTGCGACCCGCTACGACCCGGATGACTGAGACTGGCGGCGCCGGGCCTGATACCCTTTAGGTTTTCGGCGGTCCCTCGTGGACCCTGGCCAACGCGGCCGGTGGTCCCCGGGTCCGTCGGCCCGCAGACTGCCAGCCCCCAATGAACGCATCCGCCAAATTCACGACTTCCCAGATCCGCAGCGACTTCCTTGAATTCTTCAAGGGCAAAGGCCACACCATCGTGCCGTCGGCGCCGCTGGTGCCGGGCAATGATCCGACCCTGCTGTTCACCAACTCCGGCATGGTGCAGTTCAAGGACGTGTTCCTTGGTGCGGAGAAGCGCAGCTACGTGCGCGCGGCCGACGTGCAGCGCTGCCTGCGCGCGGGCGGCAAGCACAACGACCTTGACCAGGTCGGCTACACCGCACGCCACCACACCTTCTTCGAAATGCTGGGCAACTGGTCGTTCGGCGATTACTTCAAGAAGGACGCGATCGCCTGGGCCTGGGAGCTGCTGACCCAGGTCTGGAAACTGCCGGCCGAGCGCCTGCTGGTGACCGTCTACCAGACCGACGACGAAGCCTACGCGCTGTGGCGCGACATGGTCGGCGTGCCGGAAGAGCGTATCGTGCGCATCGGCGACAACAAGGGCGCACCGTTCGCCTCGGACAACTTCTGGCAGATGGCCGACACCGGCCCCTGCGGCCCGTGCACCGAGATCTTCTATGATCACGGCGACCATATCGCTGGTGGCCCCCCGGGTTCCCCGGATGAAGACGGCGACCGCTTCATCGAAATCTGGAACCTGGTGTTCATGCAGTTCGATCGACAGCCCGACGGCACCCTGGTGCCGCTGCCGGCGCCCTGCGTGGATACCGGCATGGGCCTGGAGCGCCTGGCGGCGATCCTGCAGCACGTGCATACCAACTACGAGATCGACCTGTTCCAGGCACTGATCCGCAAGGCTTCCGAGCTGACCGGTACTGCTGACCTGGAAAACAAGTCGCTGCGCGTGATTGCCGATCACATCCGTGCCTGCTCGTTCCTGATCGTCGATGGCGTGCTGCCGTCCAATGAAGGCCGCGGCTACGTGCTGCGCCGTATCATCCGCCGTGCCCTGCGCCATGGCTGGATGCTGGGCGTGCGCCAGCCGTTCTTCAGCAAGCTGGTGCCGACGCTGGTCGAGCAGATGGGTGAGGCCTATCCGGAACTTCCGGCGGCGGTGGACACCGTGACCCGTGCGCTGCAGGCCGAGGAAGAGCGCTTCGCTGAAACCCTCGATGCGGGCATGAAGATCTTCGAGGACGTGGCCGGCAAGGCCAACGATGGCGTGATCCCAGGCGTTGACGCCTTCCGCCTCTACGACACCTATGGCTTCCCACTCGACCTGACCCAGGACATCGCCCGCGAGCGCGAGCTGACGGTCGACATCGCCGGCTTCGATGCCGCGATGGAACAGCAGCGCGAGACCGCACGCGCCGCGGGCAAGTTCGGCGGCGGCGTGACCCTGCCGGCCGAGCTGGTGGCCACCCTCAGCCCGACCGTGTTCCTGGGCTATGACCGCCTGCAGGCCGACGGACTGAGCGTGCTGGCCCTGCTCAAGGACGGTCGTCCAGTGCAGTCGGCCGATGCGGGTGATGCGGTCATCGTCATCACCAACCAGACTCCGTTCTACGCCGAATCCGGTGGCCAGGTCGGCGACACCGGCGTTCTGACCGGCAACGGCGTGCGCCTGGCGGTGGAGGACACCCAGAAGTTCGCCGGCCAGTTCCATGGCCACGTCGGCACCCTGTCCGAAGGCGGCCTTAAGGTCGGCGACGTGCTGTCCGGCCAGGTTGATGGCGAGCGCCGTGGCGCCACCATCCTCAACCATTCGGCAACCCACCTGCTGCACGCCGCGCTGCGCGAAGTGCTGGGCACCCATGTGCAGCAGAAGGGTTCGCTGGTCGCTCCGGACCGCCTGCGCTTCGACTTCTCGCACTTCCAGCCGATCAGCGCCGAAGAGCTGGCCGTGATCGAACGCAAGGTCAACCAGCAGGTGCGCGCCAACAATGCCGCCGAAGTGCACACCATGGGCATGCAGGAAGCGCTGGACTTCGGCGCGATGGCCCTGTTCGGCGAGAAGTACGGCGAGCATGTGCGCGTGCTGAAGATGGGTGACTACTCCACCGAGCTGTGCGGTGGCACCCACGTCAGCCGTACCGGCGATATCGGCCTGTTCAAGATCACCTCCGAGGGCGGTGTTTCCGCCGGCGTGCGCCGCATTGAGGCCGTCACCGGCCAGGGCGCCCTGGACTACGTGGACGCCGAAGAGGCCCGCCTGGCCGAAGCCGCCGACCTGCTCGGCGGCAGCGCTGCCGACGTGGTCGAGAAGATCCGTGCGCTCGGCCAGCGGCAGAAGCAGCTGGAGCGCGAACTGGAGGCCGTGAAGGCCAAGGTCGCCGCCGGTGCCACGGCCGACCTGTCCGGCCAGGCCGTCGAGGTCGCCGGTGTGAAGGTGCTGGCCGCGCGCCTGGAGGGCTTCGACGCCAAGGCCCTGCGTGATGCCATGGACCGCCTGAAGCAGCAGCTGGGCGACGCGGTGATCGTGCTGGCCGGCGCCCAGGACGGCAAGGCTGCCTTGGTCGCCGGTGTGAACGGCAGCGCAATGGGCAAGGTCAAGGCCGGGGAACTGTTGTCCCATATCGCCGGTCAGATCGGGGGCAAGGGCGGCGGACGCCCGGACCTCGCCCAGGGTGGTGGCGAGGACGGGCCCGCCCTTGCTACTGCGCTGGCTGCAGTCGTCGAATGGGTCAGCCCCCGCCTGTGATGAACCCTGCCGTCCCCCTCCTTGTAGGAGCGGGACGGCTGACGGTACCATTGCGAATCTTTTCCCTTTGTCGTGGTAGCGCTTCTTGACGGAGCGTCAAGCCGGTGGGGGATACCCTTCCACACGGTTCCATGGAGACTTACAAAAATGTTGATCCTGACTCGCCGCGTCGGCGAAACCCTGATGATCGGTGACTCGGTGAGCGTCACCGTGCTTGGCGTCAAGGGTAACCAGGTGCGTATCGGCATCACTGCGCCGAAGGACGTCGCTGTGCATCGCGAAGAGATCTACCAGCGCATCCAGCGTGGTGATGAAGCCGGTGGCACCGGTAGCGAAAATTCTGCCGAATAACGCTTTACCTTCGCACCCGATTAACGTTATGATTCACGCCCCGCTGAGGTGCAACGCACCAGGCGCGGAGAAAACCCCGGAGTGATGCCCGAGTGGCCGAAGGGGCTCCCCTGCTAAGGGAGTATAGGGTCAAAAGCTCTATCGAGGGTTCGAATCCCTCTCACTCCGCCAGATACAAAGAAGCGCCTGCAGATCCTCGAACTGCAGGCGTTTTTCTTTGCGCTTCTGCAGGATCCCGGCGTGCCATCCAGCGATCGTTGATCGCTGGATGGCGGCCGAATCGGCTCTGCTCAGAGCTTCACCGTCACCCCTACCTGGAAGCCCCGCCCCGGCAGCGGCGCGATGTACTTCAGCGGCGAGTTGTGCGGGCGTGCTTCTTCATTGAGCAGATTGCTGCCGTTGACGAACACCTCCATGCCGGCGATGTAGCTGTTGCGTACCGGTAGCTCACGGCTGACCTGCAGGTCGACCAGGTTGAACGCATCCAGCGGTACTTCCTCGCTGACGTTGCGGCCGAGGTACTTCTGCGTGTCGTAGTAGGTGCTCGACAGCTGCGCCTTCCAGCCTTCGCGCTGCCACTGCAGGTTGGCGCCATAGCGGTTGGTCGGCATGTTCGGCAGGTACTCGCCATCGTTGTGGGCGCGCAACGAATCGGGGTGGTCGGCCTTGTTCTTCACCAGGTCGGCGAAGGCGGAGACGTTCAACGTGCCGTAGCGGCCAAGGTCCACTACCTGCGACGCGTCGATCTCGAAGCCCTTCACCGTGGTGCCGGTCTGCTTCCAGTACTTCAGCGGCAGGCGATTGGCGGTCTGCAGTCCGGAGTAGCCGAGGTAGAGGTAGTTCTCGTACCGCATCTGGTACGCGGTGGCGGACAGCTCGAAACCATCGAGGTGGAACAGTCCGGTCAGTTCCAGGTTCTTCGCGCGCTCCGGCTCCAGGTTCTGGTTGCCTTCTTCCTGGGTCATCACCGAATAGTGCGCATTGCTGGCATACAGCTCGTTGATTTCCGGTGCGCGCTGCGAGGACGAGTAGCGCACCTTGGCGGCGAACAATGGACCGAGCTCGACATACGATCCCAGGCTGTAGCTGTTGAGCCGGTAGTCGCGGTCCTGGAGTTTTGTGTTAGCGGCATTGCGCGCGGTCTTGAAGCGGCTGGGTTGCAGATCATGGTCAACGCGCTCGTGGCGCACGCCAGCGTCGAAGCTGGCCCAGCCGAAGTCCAGTGTTTCCTTCAGGAACACCGCGTTGCTGCGGGTGTCGACATCAGGCAGGTAGCGCAGCGAGCCGCTGCCGGTGACATCGCGCGACTGATGGCTGAAGCCGAGCAGGCCGCTGAGCGGGCCGACGCGCTGGTGGCTGAGCAGCAGCTCGGCCTGGGTGCTCTCGAAATCGTAGTCGTTGGCCCGGGTGGCACCCAGCCGTTCGCCCGAGGTGTTGTCGAGCTTGGAGACACGCAGTTCGGCGCGCTCGAACAGCGGCAGCGGATCGCGCAACAGGGCTTCCAGTGCGTAGCGTTCCTGCTTGATCACCACGCCCACCGGCAATGCGTTGGCGTAGTTGGAACCGAACGACAGGTTCTGCATCGAGAACCCCGGCACGCCGTACTCGCTGTCTTTGGCATCGATGCTGACACCCACGTAACCGCGGTCGAAGAACAGGGTCGACCCGAACGCCACCTGCGAATTGCGCGCGTAACTGTTGCCCAACCGGTGGTGATAGTCGGGGGTGACATCGTTGTTGATCTGCTTCTGTACGTATGACGGCGTGCCGGCAACATAGGCCGGGTTGACCGGATTGATGTAGGTGCGGCGCTGCCAGACCGAGGTGGGATTGTTGGTGTAGAACGAGAAATCGCCGTCGGCCCAGTCCGGGTTTTCGGTCATGAACTGGTCGATGTACGGCTGCGAGGCCTTGTTGTAGAGCTGCTGGACGCGCGCTTCCTTCTGGCAGCTGTCGGCCAGCGCCGAATTGACGCCACCGCCGACCGGGAACAGCCCGCTGTTGCAGACACTGGCCTTGCTGTTGCCGGGAATGTCGTAGTGCGAGATGCGCTGGCGCGAGACCTGCAGGTTGGTGGATAGATTGCGCTGGTTGTTGAAGTTCATGCGGAAGCCCTGCGCGTCGGCGGCGTTGAAGCCCTTGCGCAGGACCAGTTCCATCGACTGGTCCTTGTCTTCCATGCTGCGCGAGATCAGGCCCGAGTCGATCTCCACGCTGCCGCCGATCGCGTTGCCGCCATAGCGCACGGTGTCGGAGGATTTGTTGACGGCGACGCTGCGCACGAACAGCGGATCGAACGGAATGTTGATGTCGCCGCTGATCGCGTTCATGCCCAGGATGGACTGGCCGTCCTGCAGGATCTGCACGCGGTTGCCGCTCAGGCTGCGGATGATCGGAGCGCCCGCGTTTGGCCCGAAGGCGCTGCTCTGCACGCCGGAGACGTGTTCGAGCAGGCTGCCGAGGGTGCGGTTCTGCGCCTGCGGATTGTCGATGGTGACCCGGTTGTCGATGCGGGAAGGCTGCGTGGCCTGGACCTGCAGGGTGGGGAGGGTGGGGTCGTCCGCGGCCTGCGCGGTGTGGGCGGCGAGCAGAATGGCTGCAGCAAGGAGATGGCGATGCATGACTCGATTCGTGACGTTGAGTTGCAATGTTATAACATAACGATTCGGGTCAACAAGGGTGGATTCGGCCTTGCCGACGAGCCGGATATGGAAGAGCCGGATATGAAAGCGGCTCTCATACGGGATTCTTCACGAGCGCACATGCACAGCCCCGCCCTTGCCGACCTCGACGGCCTGGGTAGCGGCAGCGGCTTCCCGCTGTTGGCGAGCTATCTGGACTGCACGGGCCGGATGGCGCTCTATCCGCTCAGTTCCAACGTGTCGGCGGCGGTCAACATCAACAACCTGTTTGACCGCCAGTACTGCTCGCAGATCGGCTTCTACAACCAGGGCTGGCACGCGGCACCGCGAAACGTGATGTCCGCGATGAAGGTCGGTTGCTGAAGCTGCATCGGTGCGTTCAGGGATCCAGTGGATCCATCGGATCGATGCGGAGTGATTCGGGCGCTGGCACGAAAGTGATCGCGTACGGTGAGATGCGTGAACCGACCTTGCCGGGAACGTAGCCCAGCTCACGGCGGTTCCGGTCACCGAATCCGCTGCTGGCGACTGAATCGATATGCGATGGACTGCTGACGACCAGCGCCGGTTGCTGCGGCGGTGCCTGCAGCGCGGCCAGCAACCGGGCCGCGTTGCGCAGGTTGGTGGTGGTGTGGCGGGCATACGGCTCGATGATGATCGCATCTGCGGGAACGCCGAAGCGTGCGATCAGCGCTTCGCGCATCTGCACCGCTTCGACGCTACGGGTGCCGCGTGGATGCACGGCGCCACCGGAGACGATGATGAATGGCGCATCGCCTGCCGCGTAGCGCTGCGCGGCCGCCTTCAGGCGCAGCTTGCTGCCAGCGCTGAGCGGGGTGGTCAGTTCGTCCGGGCCCTGCCCAAGCACGATGATCGATGTGTACGGATGCGCGTACCAATCGAGCTGCCGCGCGCGCGCGAATGGCGCGGCGTTCATTCCTGCGTTGATGGGCTCGAAGCGGATCGCATCGAGGCGGTCATTGGCATCGAGCAGGCCCACCGCCACCGCGATGCTGCGATCGAATGCGGTGTAGGCCGCGCTGGCGTCGACCTCGCTCATCTGCATGGCAATGGCTACATCGGTCGCCAGGCGCGTGCTGCCTGCCGTGCCGATCGGGCCGTCGATGGCGTCGTAGCGGGGCCGCTGTCCATGGCCGTAAACGGAGAGGACGTTGTTGAGGCCCGCCAGCTCCCGCGTGATCGCCTCGGCACGCGCCGGAACCGTGGCGGCCAGCAGATCGGCCTGCGCCGGCGTCCAACGTGCCGCGTCGAGTGTGCAGGCCGCGGTCCGGCAGCCGGTCATGTGCTGCGCGCGTTCGACCATCAGGGCGCGCGCAGGCGCGGGCAGTGCGTCGTGCTTCAGCTGTACAAGGGTCGGGAACAAGCGTCCGGCCAGGGCAGCGCTGTCGCGGTCGTCGGCGGCTGCCGCAATCGGCAGCATGGCAGTCGCCAGCAGGGCGAGCGACAAGCTCAATCTTCGATGCATCACCAGCTCCTGCTGACCATCAGGCGGACGTTGCGGCCAAACAGCGGCCGTCCATAGATTGCCTCGGCCGAACCCTGGCCCGCCAGGGCATCGGTGCGGGTGTTGCCTTCGGTGAGTCCCTTTTCATTGGTCAGGTTGTCGCCCACCAGCTGTGCGCCCCAGTTGCCGCGCTTCCATGAAACGCCCAGGCCCAGGGTCTGGTAGGCCGGCAACGCGGTCTGGTTGAACAGGTCGACATAGGACTTGCCGACCACGTCGTACCGCAGCCAGGTCTCGAACTGGTCCTGGCCGTGCTGGAAGCTGAAGGTCGGCCGCAGGTTGCCGTAGAGCTTGGGTTCGCGGACGATCTGCTTGCCATTGACCGCGGCCGGATCCGCGCCGGAATCGTTCTGCAGGCTGTCGTACTGCGGATCGCTGACCGTGATCGAGCCGGCGATGCTGAACCAGTCCAGCGGCCGGAACAGGCCGTCCAGTTCGATGCCCTTGGAGACGGCGGTGCCGATGAAGGGCACCGACTGGTCATTGCGGCCGGTGGTTGGGTTGAACGCCACGAACGAGGCATTGAGTGGATCGAACTTCGTGTAGAACGCGGTCAGGTAGAGATAGGACCGGCCGAAACCAGCCTTCAGGCCCAGCTCGTACTGGTCCAGCTGGGTCTGCACGATGGTGGGATCGATCGAGCGTGCCACCGACGAGTTGGGAACGATCTCCATGTGCGACACGCGGGCATAGGCGCCCATCGAAGGGGTGAAGTCGAAGTTCGCACCGACCGTCCAGTTGGTGGCGGACGGATCCAGGCGATGGTTCTGGACGACGCCGGTGAACCGGCGCGTGGTGTTGTCGGCGAGTGTGCCGCGATCACCGAGGTCGACCTGGGCGGTCTGCTCTGCATAGCCTTCATAGCGGTAGCGTTCATGGCGGATACCGGCGTCGAGCTTGAAGCGGTCCGTCAGTGCCCAGGTGTCATTGGCATACACCGCGAACATGCGGGCATCGACCTTGCCGCGATTCAGGGTGGTGGTGTAACGCAGTGTGCCCTTGTCGGTGACATAGCCCAGCGGGGTGCCATCATTGCCGTAGGCCACCAGATCCAGCAGGCGTGGCTTGCCGCGCATCTCCATCAGCATGTCCTGGTACAGGCTGAAGGACGTAGTGCCGAAGAAGGCGGTGTATGCACCGATGTTCAGATCGTGGCTGCCCCAGGCCGTTTCAAACAGCCGTGTCGCACTGAAGTCGGCCTGGCCGGAGTAGAAGTCCGAATCCGCTGCCCGGTACTGGGCCGAGACCACCAGGCCGGAGTCGGCGTAGGGATCGTAGGCAATGGCTCCGTTGCTGCCGGCCAGGGCGTAGCCCATCCGCGCAACGCCGGCACCGAAGGCGCTGCGGGCCGCGCCCAGATAGCTGTTGGCGAAGCTGCGTGCGTCGACCGGGTTGGTGGTCGAGTACAGTGCGTCGAACGTATTGCGGCCCTTGGTGTAGCCGGATTTCAGGGACAGGGTCCACCCGCTGGCGGTGTTCTCGTACTGGAAGCCGATGTTGCCGAAGCGCATGTGGCGGCCGTCGGCCAGATCGCGGTTCATGCCCTGCAGGACACCGCCGCCATCGAGGTACTTGAGGTTTACGCTGCGCAGCGATGGCGAGTTCAGGGTGCCGTCGAAGTAGTCGATGTAGGGATCCAGCGGAACGCTGGGATTGCGCGGGTCGGCGACCGGAATCGGCAGGTAGAACGTATTGTGATCATCGACGAAGGTACCGCTGACCTTGAACCAGCTGGTGTCGTCGAAGTAGTGCTTGATGTTGCCGCGGATCTGCCCGCCCTTGTCGTTCGGGAAGCCGTTGTCGCGGTAGCCGTCATGCTGGCGCAGGAAGCCACCGACGGCATAGAAGGTGTCCTTGCCGAGCGCGCCCGACTGGTACGCCTCGCCGCGGTACAGGCCGGTATCGCCGATGGTCAGCTGGGCCTTGCCGTGGGTCTCTTCGGAGCCCTCGGCCAGGATGTTGTTGACGATGGCGCCGCCGCTGCTCGCATAGATCGGCGCCGGGCCACCGCGTACGATCTCCACCCGCTGGTTCATCACGTCGAAACGGTTCATGCCGTCGCCGGAATTGAAGAAGTGGCCATCCAACTCCTGGTAGAGCGGCAGGCCATCCTGCTGGAAGGCGATGAAGCCGCGATCGGTGGGAATGCCGCGCAGCCGGGTGATGTTCTGGACCTCGCCCCCGGTGGCTTCCACATGGATGCCGGGCACCGAGCCGAGCAGATCGGCGTAGCTTTTCGGCGCGAGCTTCTGCACGTCTTCGCGGCTGAGTGAATTGACGGCGAAGGACGCATCGAAGCGACGCTGGGTGCGTGCCGCTCCGGTGACCACCACCGCATCCAGCGTTGCGGCGTCGGTGCTGTCCTTGCTCTGGACCGGCGCGTCCTGGGCGGAAGCGCTGCCATGCAGGGAGATCAAGGCCAGGGAGATACCCAGGACCAAGGGGTTGACGTTCATCGGAGGGCGACCATGCAGGGAAGGGGGACCCGCTGCACGGTAGGTGCGGGCGATGACGGAATTGTTTACTTCGGCGGAAATAAACAATTAAACGATGGCATCGGCACCGAGCTGATGGATTGGCAGCAGGGCCGCGCCCACCGATACCGCAGACCCTCCCAGTCGTGACACATGCACCTGCGGCAGGCGCAGGCTGTCCAGCGCACTGCTCCAGCGTGCCGGCTGCTGCAGGTATTGCCCCAAGGCGTCAAGCACCTGGCGGGGCAGTGAACCGGACAGGATCACGGCACCCGGATCGAGCCAGGCGACGCCCGTATTGGCCGCTGCGCCCAGCTGATTTCCGGCGCGTTCGGCCCAGGCACTGATGATGCCGGCATGGCTTTCCAGGCAGGCCTCCAGCTCGAACAGCGAAGGAATCCCGGCGCCGGCGTCGCGCAGGGTGCCCAGCAGGTCGATGCCCGAGGGGCGCGGTGCGTCCATGCGGAACAGGCGGCCGATGTCGCCGGCATTGCCGAATTCACCGCGCATCACATCGCGCCGATGGATCACGCCACCGCCGACGCCGTGACCGACATACAGCAGCAGCGCCGACGCGCAGTCGCGGATCAGCCCGCTGTCGTAGTACTCCGCCAACGCCGCCAGGGTCGCATCGTTCTCCACCCAGGCCGGGAAGCCGAAGTAGTCTTCGAAGAACTGGTCGTTGTCGATATCGCGCCAGCCATGCAGCCAGTCCACCGCGTGCCGGCGTGCCGGACCGGTTTCGACCACAGGCCCAGGAACGGCCACGCCGAGGCCCAGGAAGCGGGCGCGCATCAGTCCGGTGCTGCTGGTGAGGCTGCGTAGGCGCTGGTCCACGCGATGGACGAAATCGCGGGGATCTGCGCTGTCGAATGCGGTGGCGTCACGGGCGATGACCTGGCCGGCGAAATCCACCAGCGCGATCTCCAGCCAACCGGGATGCACCGTGGCACCGGCGGCATAGCCACCCCGTCCGGACAGCGCCAGTGGCACCGAGGGACGCCCACGTTGGCCGTCGGACAGTTGACCCTGTTCCTCGATCACCTCAAGCATCAACAGTTCGCGCGCGAGGCGGGTCAACGCGCCGTTGTGCATGCCCAGCTGGTGGGCGATGGTGATGCGGGGAACCGCACCCATCGTGCGCAACAGCCAGATGATGCGCTTGTGGTCGGCATCCAGCGCGATCAGCGGTTTGTGGCGCAACCGCGATGTGGGAGCCAGGCTCATGGCTGCAGGCCCTCGCTACGGGGCAGCGCGCTTGGCCAGGCCAATGCGGCCAGCGCCAGCAGGCTGCCGACGGCGACCAGCGCGATCAGTGCGGCGGCGGTGCCCGGATCACCGGCCTGTATGCCGGGCAGCAGTTGGCCCAGCAGCAATGAGGAGGCGGCGATGGACAGTTTCATGGTTCCAGTGAGCAGGGCAAAACAGCTCAGGTCATCCTCGCGTCCGCTGCGGGCGGCATGGCGACGGGCGATCAGCGCGGTCCGCCGCCACAGCACCAGGCCGACGCTGGCCACAGCGGCTCCATGGGCGGAAGCACATGCAATCGCTACAGGCAGGGAGGGCCTGACCTGGTATCCGCCGACAGCAGCGACGGCCAGCACCGACATCAACGCGATCATTCCTGTCTCGCTGTGTAGCGAAGAATGCAGGCGAAGGCAGAGCCAGGGCGCGACCACCATGCCTGCCACCATGGCGAAGGTCAGCGTCGCGCCCTGGTCGGCAAAGGGAAACAGACGCCCGGCCAGGCCAACCAGCGCCGTCTCTGCCGCTGCGGCCAGCAGAACCGGCAGCAGTGCCGGCAGGGGCAGGGCGCCGGTACCGGGCATCCTGGCTGCGGAGAGCCGTGAGGGCGTGGAAACGCAGGCGAGGGGAAGCGCGGCGCAGGTAATCAGGACGCCGATGATCATGCCGATCAGCAACTCGTTGCCACTGCTGCCTGGGGAGGCAGGTGCGCCGACCACCCCGAACAGTGCTGCGGCGATGCATAGCTTGGAGATCGGCACCACCACAGCGCGGGTGGAGACATAGCGCATGGCCTCGTCTTCGTCGCGGGGCAGCAATGACGTCAGCGCGTTCTGGGCCACGTCGTAGACCGCATAACAGGTGCGGAACAGCAACGACGCGGCCAGCAACGGCAGGAAGGCGGACCCGTTTGCAGGACCTGGGCTGAACAGCAGGCAGGCACTGGCGGCGGTGCCAAGGCCGCCGATCAGCTGCAGGCGCAATGCGAGGCGATGCTGGTTGCGCAGGCGTGTGAACATGGCGGCCAGCAGCAGGTCCAGAACACTGCTGTAGGCCAGGGAGATCGCCAGCAGCTGGCCGGTGTGGGCAGCCGACAGTCCGAGCCGGGCGTGCAGGTAGAAGCCCAGCGCGAGGTCCACGAACGACCAGGCCAGAGTGCGGGCGAAGTGGCCGGCGGCATAAAGATGCCGCAGCGAGGGCTGCGCGTTCAACGCCGTGTGGGGGAAGGATTGCCGGAGGTTTGGGATCGTTCTACTACCCGTGTGTGACAGGGGCCTGACATGGCGCGTGGTCGGCCATTCAGCAAGTGGCTTGCACCACAGGCCTTGGGCGCGCAGCATTCGCCTTGCTGCGCCCGGCAACGCGTCACGCAGCGCTTTCTTCACTGGAACGGAGCAACGTATGAAACTGTTGTCCGCTGTGTTGTTGTCTGCGCTTTCGCTACCCGCTGTTCCGGCACTGGCAGTGGAGGCTTCGGCCTCACCGCTGCTGGGGCGCTGGTCGCTGGATATCGCCACGTCCGCGCTGCCAGAGGCGCAACGCCCGAAGCAGGTGGTGCTCGAGTTCAAGGACGCCGGTGCGGGGCGTTGGAGTTCACATGTGGACATCGTCCTGCACGACGGCAAGACCATGGAGTCCGACGGCACGCTGGCGCTGGATGGCACGCCGGGGCCCTTGTCCGGCACCTATGGCGCAGACAAGGCCAACCTGAAACTGCCGGCGCCGAACACGCTGGTGATGCAGCTGGTGGACCACGGTACGCCGGCCTCCACCCGCATCTATACCGTGGCGGCCGACCGTACGACGATGACCGAGACCAAGGCGTTCTACGGCCACGACGGTACGCCGATCCTGCAGACCAACCTGTTCAAGCGGATGCCCTAGCGTTGCCGCCGGCACCACGCCCGCAGAACGGGCGTGGTGAACGCAGCAGCCTTACACCGCGGCCGGATCGCGCTTGCCGGTGTCGATGCCGTACTTGTCGATCGCCTCCTGCATCCGCGAGCGCTCGATGCGCCCTTCGTCGGCCAGCGACTTCAGGGCCGCCAGCACGATGAAGTGGCGGTCCACTTCGAAGAACGTGCGCAGCGACTCACGCGTGTCGGAACGGCCGAAGCCATCGGTGCCCAACGCGGTGAAGCGGCGGTCGTTGATGAAGGGACGGATCTGGTCGCCGACGATCTTCATGTAGTCGGTGGCCACCACCACAGGCCCTTGGTGGCCCCGCAGGCACTGTTGCACATACGGCACACGCGGTTCCGCAGCTGGATGCAGCAGGTTCCAGCGCTCGGCGGCGAGGCCCTCGCGTCGCAGTTCGGTCAGGCTGGTCGCGCTCCATACATCGCTGGCGACGCCGAAGTCCTGCCGCAGAAGTTCGGCTGCGGCTTCCACTTCGCGCAGGATCGAGCCACTGCCCATCAGCTGCACGCGTGGCTGCGAGGCGGCATCGGCGGCTGCCGGATGCAGCAGGTACATGCCCTTCAGTATGCCGGCCTCGACGCCTTCGGGCAGTGCCGGCTGCGGGTAGTTCTCGTTGAGTACGGTGATGTAGTAGTAGATGTCTTCCTGGTCGACGTACATGCGGCGCAGGCCGTCGTGGATGATCACTGCCAGCTCGTAGTTGTAGGTCGGGTCGTAGGACACGCAGCTCGGGATCACTGACGACAGCACGTGGCTGTGGCCGTCATCGTGCTGCAGGCCTTCGCCCATCAGCGTGGTGCGGCCGGAGGTGGCACCAAGCAGGAAGCCGCGGGTACGTGCATCGGCTGCAGCCCAGGCAAGGTCACCCACGCGCTGCAGGCCGAACATCGAGTAGAAGATGTAGAACGGAATCGTCGCCAGGCCGTGGTTGCTGTAGGCGGTGCCGGCGGCGATCCACGAGCAAATCGCACCGGATTCGTTGATGCCCTCCTGCAGGATCTGGCCGTCCTTGGCTTCCTTGTAATAGCTCAGCTGGCCGGCATCCTGCGGCGTGTACAGCTGGCCGAGGTACGAATGGATGCCGATCTGCCGGAACAGGCCCTCCATGCCGAAGGTGCGCGATTCATCAGGCACGATCGGAATCACCAGCTTGCCCAGCTCCGGGTCCTTCAGCAGGCTGGTGAGGATGCGCACGAAGCCCATGGTGGTGGACTGGCTACGATCACCACTCCCCTGCAGTTGGGTATTGAAGATCGACAGCGGTGGCAGCGGCAGCGGATCGACCCTGGCCAGGCGCGCGGGCAACTGCCCGCCCTGGATGCGGCGGCGTTCGGCGAAGTAGGCGGCCTCGGCGCTGCCGGGTTCCGGGCGCAGATAGGGCATTTCCTCCAGCTGATCGTCGCTGACCGGCAGGTTGAAGCGGTCGCGGAAGGCGTGCACCGCATCGGTGCTCATCTTCTTCAGCTGGTGGTTGATGTTCTGGCCTTCGCCGGCTTCGCCCATGCCGAAACCCTTGACCGTCTTGGCCAGGATCACTGTCGGCCGGCCGCTGGTGTTCACCGCCTGCTGGTAGGCGGCGTACACCTTCTGCGGATCGTGGCCACCACGTGCCAGCGCCCAGATGTCGTCGTCGCTCATGTGCGCGACCAGCTCCAGCAACTCGGGGTAACGGCCGAAGAAGTGTTCGCGCACGTACGCGCCGCTCTGCGACTTGAAGGTCTGGTAGTCGCCATCCACGCATTCCATCATGCGCTGGCGTAGCAGGCCGCTGTGATCGCGGGCCAGCAGGTCGTCCCAGCCGCTGCCCCAGATCAGCTTGATCACGTTCCAGCCGGCCGCGCGGAAGGTGCCTTCCAGTTCCTGGATGACCTTGGCGTTGCCACGCACCGGACCGTCCAGGCGCTGCAGGTTGCAGTTGACCACGAACACGATGTTGTCCAGCCGCTCGCGCCCGGCCAGCGAGATCGCCGCCAGCGATTCGGGCTGGTCCATCTCACCGTCGCCGAGGAAGGCCCAGACTCGGCGGTCCTGGTGTTCTTTCAGACCGCGGTACTCGAGGTAACGCATGTAGCGCGCCTGGTAGGCGGCGGTCAGCGGCCCCAGCCCCATCGACACGGTGGGGAACTGCCAGAACTCCGGCATCAAGCGAGGGTGCGGATACGAAGACAGGCCTTCGCGGCCGGCTTCGCGGCGGAAGTTGTCCATCCGCGCAGGATCGATGCGGCCTTCCACATAGGCGCGTCCGTAGATGCCTGGCGCTGAATGACCCTGGATGTAGATCATGTCGCCGTCGAAGGCGTCGGTGCGGCCTCGGAAGAAATGATCGAAACCCACGTCGTACAGCACTGCCGCCGATTGGTAGGTGGCGATGTGGCCGCCCACGTTGGACTGCTTGCCAGCACGCAGCACCATCACCATCGCATTCCAGCGGATCATCGCGTTCAAGCGGTGCTCGATGGCCAGGTTACCTGGATAGGCCGGCTGGCGCTCGGGTGGAATGGTGTTGACATAGGCGGTCCACGCGCGCGTATGCAGGTCGCCGTGCTGCTGCGCGTCCAGTTCGCTCAGCTGGTCGATCAGGTAATGCGCACGCGGTCGACCGCCGGCCTGCATCACCGCCTCCAGCGACTCGCGCCACTCCTGTGTTTCCAGTGGATCGGTATCGAAGGGAATGAGGACTTGATTCATGGCTGTCTCCAGAAAGCGCCAGTTGGACTTCGGCCTGGGCGACAACACCGGCAGGGCGCACAGCACTGGAGCTGGGTCGCAACGGCGGAGCCGTGACGCGAAGGGCGACCGTCGTAGTCACCGAGGAGACAAGCGTAGGCCCGGCCCTGTGCCTTCGATAGGCGGGCCCGGCTTGGGTCTCTGGCAAGCAAGGGTTGGCACGGCGCGCCGTATCATGGGCGGGTGTGCTGCGTGCGGCCGCTGATCAGGCCGGGGACAGGCCCGGGAAGAACATCGGGATGACCGCCACGCCGACGCCCAGCAGGCACCAGGCCACGATCGGCAGCCAGCCTGCGAGCTGCTGGCAGCGTTCCGGCAAGCGACGTCCTCCGATCCACAGCAGCAGGGTGAGCAGGCCCAGCGCGTAGGCGAGGGCGACGACCACCGGATGCACGTGGACGACCCGGCTGGGTGGCCACATCTGCTGCTGGTAGGCGGTGGTGTGTGCGACCAGCAGCAGGAACAGCAGGCTGCTGAGGGTGTTGATGGCGGTGCGGGCGTTCATTGCGGGGCACTCCTTGTGCCGGCTGCCGGAAACTGCAGGGGCGGCATTCTAGCCGCTGCCTGTGGGCTGTTGAAACGCCACTGTCATCGATGGCCGTCACCCTGCAGGGCTTTCCAGCCTCGGGGTGGTTGGCCGGCCGTGAACAGCGTGAGGATATGGGAGAAGGGCTACGCCCTGCGGCGACGGCTGCTGCGTGGCTTCTTCCTGCGCCGCGGTTCTGCCAGCGAAGATGCCGAGGACCTCGCGCAGGAGGTTTACCTGCGGTTGCTGCGGGCCACCGGCGAGAATGCCGCAGCGATCGAGAACCCCGAGGCCTACCTGTTCACGGTCGCGGCCAATCTTGCACGGGAGCATGCACGCTCGCGTTCGTCCCTGCCGCCGCTGGAGGACGTCGACCTTCTGGCCGAAGTGCTGAAAAGCGAAGAAGACATCGAAGGTACATTCGAGCGCGCGCAGCGCTGGAACGATATCCGCGCCACCATCGCACGGATGCCGACGACCACGCGGCGGGTGATGGAGCTGCACTACCGCGACGGGCTGGACTGCCCCGCAATCAGCCAGCAGCTGCAGGTGTCGGTGCACATGGTGCGCAAGCACATCGGCAAGGGGCTGGAGGCGTGCAGGAAGGCGCTTGGCGCCAGGGAGCACACATGAACCGGAACCCATCCCCCGTGGTCGACGACATGATCGCCTGCGAGGCCATGGACTGGTTCCTGCGCAATCGCGACGGAATGCTGGGCGAGGCCGAGCGGGGTGCATTCCTGGACTGGATGAAGCGCTCGCCGGAACACGTGCGCGCGTACATGCACGCCCTC
The DNA here is from genome assembly GCF_036319965.1 of Stenotrophomonas sp. SMYL41. Classification (NCBI taxonomy): domain Bacteria; kingdom Pseudomonadati; phylum Pseudomonadota; class Gammaproteobacteria; order Lysobacterales; family Lysobacteraceae; genus Stenotrophomonas; species Stenotrophomonas sp. SMYL41. The sequence continues at coordinate 30,589 of NZ_JAWIRX010000028.1, forward strand.
GCGCTGCATCGGCAGGTCGGTGAGGCGCTGCAACCGCCATTGCCGGAAGAGGCGCCGCTGCTGCCACGGCAGGGTGCCGCCAAGGTGGTGCCCCTGTTCGGTAGCGCACAGGCCGCGCCGCGCGCTGCGCCGCGTCGTCGCCACGCGCGCTGGTGGGTGGCGGCTGCCGTCGCCAGTGTTGCACTGCTTGGCGTGGGCCTGGTTCCGCAGCTGATGCCCACCGACCAGCTGTACAGCGCCAACCATGGTGAACTGCGTGTGCTGGTGCTGCCCGACCAGACCCAGGTGCGGCTCAACGCGGACAGCCGGCTGCGGGTACGCATGGGCTGGTTCAGCCGCAGGGTGGAGCTGCTCCAGGGCGAGGCCTCGTTCGACATTGCACGCGACCGACGGCCGTTCAACGTGCAGGTGAACGGGCTGGAGATCCGCGACATCGGCACGGTGTTCGACGTGTCCCGACGGCTGCAGGGGACGCGCATCGGCGTGGTCTCCGGCGAGGTGGAGGTATGGAGCCAGGGCGAGGGCGCCCGGCGCCTTGCGCAACTGGGCGAAGGCCGGGTGGTACAGGTCGACGCGCGAAGTCAGGCCGTGGAGACGCTGGATGTGCCGTTGTCGATGCTGCTGGACTGGCAGCAACGCAAGGTGTCCTTCCTGGACGAGCGGCTGGATGAGGTGGCCGCCGCCTTCAACCGGCACAACCAGGTGCAGGTGCGGGTGCTGGATGAAGGTGCGGCGTCGGCGCGGCTGTCCGGCAGCCTGGATGCGCATCGCATCGGCGCGCTGCAGGCCTTCCTCGAACGCGATCCACGCTTCGTCGTCCGTCGCGAAGGCGACACGGTGCGGGTTGGCAGTCGCTGAGGGCGACGTGGCCGTGCACTGTCAGAAAAGATTCATCGAATCCGCATTCTCCACTTCGGTGGAAGCGGGCTCTTACTTGGAAGAAGCCGCTGCCGATCTGCGCAGTGGCACCTGCTGCCTTCTCTCTTCCAAGGACCCGTGATGCGCAACACGCTCTACCTGTCGATCCTCCTCGCTCTGTCTCCCTGCGCCGTTCCGCTGGCGTCCGCGGCCACTGCCGATGGCCTGGAGGTCCGCGTATCGGCGCCGATCGCAGCACAGCCCCTGTCGCGTGCGCTGGAGCAGTTGTCGCGCAGCTCCGGCGTGCAGTTCCTGTATTCGGGCAGCGGTGAAGCGCACATGGCCGGGGCGGTGCCGCGTGGTGCGACCGTCAAGCAGGCGCTTGACGCACTGCTGGCAGGGACTGGACTGGGCTACACCGTGGTTGACGGCAACGTCATCGCCATCGATCCGGCGCCCGCACGCAACGAACCGAAGCCGGTCGCGCCGAAGCCGCGCGAGGCCGAGGCAGTGGTTGCGCCGACCCTGGGCACGGTGAAGGTGATCGCCGCGCACGAGGTGATCGACCAGAAGAAGACTTCGCCGGTGATCAAGGATTCGGTGATCTATGACGAAATGGACAGCTACGGCGACGAAACCCTGGCCGAAAGCCTGATGGCCGCGCCGGGCCTGAGTGCGGTGGAAGATGCCGGCGAGCCCCGTTACGTGACCGTGCGTGGCGTGCAGGCCAACCTCAACTACACCACGATTGATGGCATTGCGATTGCCAGCGTGGGTGGCAGTGGCTCGGGTGAGCGCATGAACAACCTGCAGCTGATTCCCAGCGATATCGGTACCCGTACTGACATCTACAAGAGCTTCAGTGCAGAACAGGCGCCGGACGCGATCGGCGGTGTGATCGACATCATCAGCCGCAGCGCCTTCGACCGTTCCGGCAAGTATGTGTTCGCCGATGTAGCCGGCATCTACTCCACGGCCGAAACCAATGTCGAGCGCAGCGCCGGTGGGAACCACGAGACCCTGGGTCACTTCGGCAAGAGCGCCAAGATGGTGTTCTCCAACCAGTTCGGTGCCGACCAGGACTTCGGCATCGTTGCGGTGGCGCGCTATGAGCAGCGTTCGCGCAACAGCGTCAAGCGCTGGGTGGAGTCGAACTACTACTACAACGACACCGGCAAGTACCTCACCGACGGCACCACCGGGCCGGACGAGGCCAAGGGCTGGAACGGGCTGCGCGCGCCGGGCAATTTCAGCACCGGCACCTACACCAACTTCATCACCAATTTTGGTGGCTCGGCCAAGCTGGAATGGAAGCCATCGGATGATCCGTTCTACGCATCACTGCTGCTGTACTCGTACCGGTTCTATGAGAACTCGACGATGAACAAGACCGATCTGTACGGCAATGCCAAGTTCCCGATCCGCAACCAGACCGAGGACAGCGGCACCACCCAGATCAACAGCATCTACATCAAGAACCGGCACGACCGCTGGGACCGCAGCAACCGCGGTGCCATCGCCAGCTTCAACTGGGATATCGGTGATCGCTCGCGGCTGACCCTGCGCGGTGGCCACACCGAAGAAACCTTCCACAACAATCAGGTCTACTGGGGGGTACGCGCCTACCCGAGCAACCTGTTCGTCGACTACGAGAATGACAGCCATGGCTTTCCCAATGCGGTGGCGGTTTCCGATTCCAGCCTGCTGACCAGCTCGGCGTTCAAGCTCAATCCTGCGCAGGCCTATATCTCGCCGCGTGATGCCAAGGAGAGCATCGACAACCTGCGCGCCGACTTCAGCTACAACATTGATGCCGATGCACGTGGCTTCGGCCTGGCTGCTGGTGCGGAGTACCGCCACCTGAAGATCTGGCAGGACATCGACTTCGACTACTACAAGAGCAGCGCGACGCTGAACGATTACCTGTACCCGGGTTCGACCCTGCTGGGCAGCGTGCCTGGCTTCCCGCTAATCGACAACCGCAAGTGGAACGAGGAACTGCTGCCGGAACTGGGCAACAACAATGCGGCGTATCCGAATGCCAACTTCACCAGCGACTACAAGTACGTGGAGGACATCACCAATGCCTACGTCTCCGCGCACTACGCCTGGGACAGGCTGCTGCTGATCGGCGGCCTGCGCTACGACCACACCCGCTTCGATGCCTACAGCCCATTCAGCGATGATGGCGGCGCTACGTATACCTCCGCCTTCCGCAACACGAGCGGTGGCTACAACAATCTGCTGCCCTCATTGAATGCGACGTTCAAGCTGAGCGAGGACCAGCGCCTGCGCTTCTCCGCCAGCCGCACGCTGGGCCGGCCGACGCCGAGCAACATCGCCCAGGCCACCAGCACCAGCTGTGGCGATGACGAAGAGGGCAGGGGCTTCTGCACCATCAAGCAGGGCAATGCCGATCTGCAGCCGCGCCGTTCCACCAACATCGACCTGGCGTGGGACCTGTACTTCAACGGCAACAACGGCCTGGTCTCGGTCGCGCTGTTCGACAAGGTGATCAAGGACGACATCTACACCCTGACCACCTTCGAGAACGTGGGTGATACCCGCTACCGGGTGACCCAGCCGATGAACACCGATGAGTCCAGGCTTCGCGGCGTCGAGTTCGCAGTGGCCAACCGCAACCTGCAGTGGGGCCGCCAGCGCTTCGACATGTACTTCAACGCCACGCGGCTGGATGGCCAGACCAACTACCGCATCAGTGATGGCACCGAGCGTCGCCTGGACCGCCTGCTGTACCAGCCGGACTGGTCGCTCAATGGTTCGGTGATCTGGCGCATGCCGTGGAAGAGCGCGCAGCTGCGCCTGTCCGGCACCTACCGCAGCCGGATGCTGGTCGACTTCGGCGATACGCAGTGGCTGGATTCGTACTACGACCCGTACATGACCTTCAACATGGCCTTCAGCCACAAGGTCAGCAGGCACGTGACGCTGAAGTACGAGGCCAAGAACCTGTTCAACACCCAGCCGACCTACAGCACTGGCCCCAATGGGCGCTTCCGTACCGAGATCGACGACTACGGCCGCTTCTTCTACTTCCACATCATCTATAACTGAGGACGCAGCCGTGGATACGATCAATCGCAGGCGATTCCTGGCCCTGGCTGGCCTGTCCGCCGCCGGCGCCTGGATGGGTACGGCGCACGCGCTGGCCGCACAGGCCGATGCCACCGCGTTGAACCCGCGCAACCTGCTGGCCTCGCCGCGGTTTGCCAGCTCTCCGTTCACCCTGGGCGTGGCCTCGGGTGATCCTTCGGCCGATGGCATGGTGCTGTGGACACGGCTGGCGACCGAACCGCTGGTGTTCGGCGGTGGCATGCCGACCCGGCCGATGGTGGTCGAATGGCAGTTGGCTGCGGACGAGCGTATGCGCAGGGTGGTGCGCCAGGGTTCGGCGATGGCGCATCCCGAGCTGGGCCATGCCGTGCACGTGGAGCTGGAAGGACTGGCACCGGGCCGGCCTTACTGGTATCGCTTCACGGTGGGCGGCCATGCCAGTGCGGTGGGTTGCACGCGCACGCTGCCCGCAGCCACGACGGCGGTGGATCGGGTGCGCTTCGCGGTAGCGGGCTGCCAACACTACGAAGAGGGCCACTACACCGCGTGGCGGCGCATCGCCGAGGAACCGCTGGATTTCGTTTTCCACTATGGTGACTACATCTACGAGGGCGAAAGCCAGCCGGGCCTGCGGAAGATGAACGGACAGCCGTTCACCAACCTGCGCAATCATGTCGGGCCGCAGACCTACACGCTGGACGACTACCGCCGCCGCTACGCCCAGTACAAGAGCGATGCCGATCTGCAGGCCGCACATGCGTCTGCACCGTGGTTCGTCACCTTCGATGACCATGAAGTGGACAACAACTGGGCCGGTGCCGAAGACCAGGACGATACGCCCAGCGAGGTGTTCCTGCTGCGTCGCGTGCAGGCTTTCCAGGCGTACTACGAGAACATGCCACTGCGCCGATCGGCGTTTCCGCGCGATGGCCACATGCAGATGTACCGGCGTGCGCGCTACGGCACGCTGATGGACCTGCACCTGCTCGACACACGCCAGTACCGCAGCAAGCAGGTGAACATGGCGCTGCGTGAGGAAGTGGAATCACCGGCGCGCAGCATTGTGGGTGCGAAGCAGGAGCGATGGCTGTTCGACGGCCTGGCCGATGCCACGCCGCGCTGGCACACCATCGCCCACCAGGTGGCACTGGGCAACTACATGCGCGAGAAGGACGGGGCGGTGCAGTCGTCCGATGACCAGTGGTCGGGTTATCTGGACAGCCGCCGGCGCCTGCTCGACCACATCCAGGAGGTCGGCTTCGGCAACGTGGTGACCGCCTGTGGCGACGCGCACCGGCATTACGCCAGCGACCTCGTGCAGGACCATCGTGATTCGGGCGTGGTCTCCAGCGAATTCCTCGCCACCTCGATCAGCTCGGGCGCCGATGGACAGGGCGTGGACGCGTATGCGCAGAATCAGCTGCGGCACAGTCCGCACCTGAAGGCGACCATCGACAAGCGCGGCTATGTGCTGTGCGATGTCACCCGCGATGCGTGGATCGGCGACATGAAGACGCTGGATGCCGTGATGCAGCCGAATGGCGCGCTGCAGAGCTGGAAACGCTATGCGGTGGAACACGGTCGGCCGGGGCTGCAGGAGGCCTGATCAGTACAGCCGCACTGTAGGGCCGAGCCTGGGCCCGGCTCTACAGAGATCCATCAATCGTGTTCGAAGCGCAGCGGTTCGCTGCCCATCGCCGGGTCGCTGGTGCCGGGGCGTCCATCCTCGGCCCGGCCTGCCAGGCGCAGCACGCTCTCACCCGCGCTGACGCGCAGGTCATACCAGCCGGCGGTAGGCATCGCATCCCACGCCAGCGATGTCTCTGCATGCGCGGGCAGCGCCAGTGCCTGCTCGGGCATGTGCCCGGCATAGGCACCGGCATGCACGCGTACCTGTTGTGCGCTGTCACCCAGGTTGCGCAGGTTCAGCCGCAGCTGGTCGTCCGCACGCTCGACCGCAGCCTGCACGGCGGGTGCCTTGGCCGCCCCCTGGAAATGGCGGTGGAAGCCGTTCGGGCCCAGCAGCCACAGGTCGTAGCGACCGTGCGCATCCAGCGGCCAACGCGCCTGCAGTGGCGTGCCCGGCACCAGCGTATAGCGGCGTGGCACCGCATCCAGCCGCAGCCGATCATAGACATGCAGGACTGCTGCCGCACCTTCGCAGGACAACGTCAGGTCCACGCCCGAGGCGTCGATCGCAGCAATCGATGCCTGCGGCCGATAGGGCAGGGCGCGCGCTGGGCGTACGCCGCTTTCCTGTTTCGCCGGCTTCAGTCCGTCAGGCAACGCCGGCACGGTGCGTCCCGGCAGGGCGGCGGCACGTGCGGCCACCGCGCTCACGTCGGGCAGGCCGCGTACGAACGGACGGGTATCGCGCTGGGCGAAGTCGAAGGCGTTGCTCAGGTCACCGCAGACCGCGCGGCGCCAAGGCGAGATGTCCGGTGCGGCCACGCCGAAGCGGCGTTCGATCAGCCGTATGACCGAGGTGTGGTCGTACACCTGCGAATCGACCCAGCCACCGCGGCTCCAGGGCGAAATCACGTACAGCGGCACGCGCGGGCCCAGCCCATACGGACGGCCGCGCAGTTCGGCCGCGTCGTACTTTTCGTCGCCCGGGGCCGGATGGTGGTGGTACTCGCCCTCGGTGCTCACCGAGGACGCACCCGCCCAGCCCCCGCCCACCGGCGAAGGCGGTGCCGGTGGCGGCATGTGGTCGAAGAAGCCGTCGTTCTCGTCGAACATCAGCAGCAGGGCGGTGCGGCTCCACACTTCCGGATCGGCAGTCAGCGCATCCAGCACGCGCGCGGTATAGGCCGCGCCCTGGGCCGGGCTGGAGGGGCCGGGATGCTCGCTGCCGGCCGCGTCGGCGATGATGAAGCTGACCTGTGGCAGGCGTCCGTCGATGACGTCCTGGCGCAGCTGCGCCAGTCCACGCGTGCTGACCCCGCGTGCGCGCAGCTGCGGGTCATGACCGGGTGCAGCGCGGTAAGCCTGGCGGAACGCCTCGAAGCCAGCCAGCGGGTTGTCGGTGAAGTTGTCGGCCATGTCCTGGTAGATCTGCCAGGAAACGCCTGCCTTCTGCAGGCGTTCGACATAGCTGGTCCAACGGTATGACGCTGGATGCCCGCCATGTTCCGGGAAGTTGTCGTGCGAGTTGGCGATCACCGGGCCACCAGCGCGCGCGGCGGCATCGTTGTGGCCGGTCCACAGGAACACCCGGTTCGGGTTGGTTCCGGCCTGCATCGCGCAGTGGTAGGCGTCGCAGATGGTGAAGGCATCGGCCAGGGCGAACTGGAAGGGCAGGTCGCTGCGCTGGAAGTAGCCCATCGAGTGGTTCTGCTTGGCCTTCGGCCATTGCCCCATGCGTCCGTGGTCCCAGGCCCGCTGTGCATCCGGCCAGGTGTGCGGCGTGCCTTCCACCCGCATGTAGCCGAAGTGCGCAGCGGTATCCAGCGGGAACGGTGCGATCGCGCGCTTGCCGCTGGCATCGGGTTGCAGCCACAGGCTGCGCGCGCGGCCGCCGGCCTGCAGTGCCTGCGCCGGAGCGACGAAGCGATCGCCGAAACCCCGTACACCCGGCAGTGTGCCGAAATAGTGGTCGAACGAACGGTTCTCCTGCATGAACACCACGATGTGCTGCAGGTCTTCGAGGCTTCGCGTCTGCGCGGCGGGGGCGATCGCTGCGGCCCGGGCGATGCTGGGCAGCAGCGGGGAAAGGCCGGCGGCAACGCCGGCCTGCAACAACCGGCGTCGGCCGATATCGGTCACGGGCTCACTCACAGGTCCACACGGAAGGAGATGCCGACGGTGCGCGGGGCGCCGATGAAGGCGTTGTCGCGGCCGTCCACCCCTGCAAGATACCGCTTGTCGGTCAGATTGCTCACCACCAGGTTGGCGCCCATGCCCTTCAGGCGCGGCGACAGGCCCTGCAGGTCGAAGCCGATGTTGGCGTTGAACACGGTGGCCGAAGGCAGCTTGTTGACGTTGGCGGCATCGAGGTAGCGCGTGCCCAGGTAGCGACCGGACAGGCCGAAGTTCCAGTTCTCACCCTGCCAGTCCGCCGACAGCACCAGGGTCTGTTCGGGTTGGCCGATCACCTTGGCGCCGTCGACGATGCCCAACTGGGTATCACGTGCGGCGTCGCCACTGCCCAGGTACTTGGAGCGGTTGTAGGTATAGGCAGCGTTGAGTCGCCAGCCGTTGTCCCAGCCGTAGCCGAAGGCGGCCTCCAGGCCGTTGCTCTCCACGCCGCCGAAGTTCTCGTAGACGCCGTCGGTCTCGCCCAGGTAGTCGATGCCGCTGACGAATCCGGCCGGCAGGTAGACGATGCGGTTGTCGAACTTGATGTTGTACAGGGTGACCGAGGCGGTCAGCGGCCAGCGGCTGATGCGCATGCCTACTTCGATGTTGTCGGCGGTCTCCGGCTCGACGTTACGGAAGCGCTGCGGGTCGGTCTCGCCGAGAACGCCGGAAGGAATGGCGGCGAAGTTCTGCGAGAAGCCAGCGAACAGCTCCATGCCTTCCACGCCCGGCGCCCAGGTGAAGCCGGTGGACAGCAGCGGGTCGGACTTGGAATCAGATTTGACGTGCTCACTGGCACCGATCACGCGGCGGCGGGACTGGTCGACGAAGAACTGCTTCACGCCCAGGCGTGCACTGAACGGGCCGAAGCGGGCCACGTCCTCGACGTAGTACATCTGCTCGTCGACCTTGTACTTGTCCTCGAACTGGACCCAGTAGGGCTGGTGGTCGAAGCCGATGTCCTGGCCGACGTTGAGCAGGCGGTGCCAATCGCGGCGGGCAGAGCGGTCCAGCTTCTCCACCCACAGGCCGCCGCGGATCGTGTTGTCGACCGCACCGAAGGTCTGCCGCCACTCGACGTCGGCGGTCACGCCCATGCGGTCATTGTCATAGTGGGTGTGGCGATACGACTGCGCGCCCAGCACGTTGCCGGCATAGCAGTTCGGATCGTACTCGGCAGTGAAGCCTAGCCGCGGCGTACAGCTGGCCAGGCGCTGCGCAGCGCTGCCGTCGGGATTGACGAAGAAGATCTGGCCACGGTTGCTGCCACCGTACACGGTCTTGCCACCGAGGTATTCCGATTCTGGGCGGCCCGCGCCATCATCGCTGACCTGCGCCAGGTAGGGTGGCAGCCAGTCGCCACGGCCTTGCATGCGGTGCCCGTAGGCGGCCATCGAGGCCTTGAATCCGTTGCCGCCGTCGAAGGCCGCGCGCAGGTAGCCGAAGGTGTTCTCGCGCAGCGCACGCGAGCCGGAACGGTAGTTCTGGTCCAGGTAGGGAATGCCGGTGAGGGTGCCGACCAGGTTGTCGCGGTCCGGATTGGTGGCGAAGCCCTTCGGCGAGACGCTGGTGTACTCCGGCTCGTCGGCATCGTTGTAGGACAGGTAGCCGGTCAGCGTCCAGCGATCCAACTCGGTGATGAACTTGCCGGCGATGTGGTCGTTGCTGGTCTTGCCGCTGCCGTCGATCCAGTCATGCACGCGGGCCGAAGAGGCACTGACCCAGGCGCGCGTATGGCCGCCCAGCAGGCCGGTGTCGTAGCGCACGTAGTACTTGCGTGCTTCGTTGTCACCGGCACCGACCACGAAGCGCAGGCGGCTGTCCTGCAGCGGATCGCTGGTGAGGAAGTTGAGGGTGCCGCCCAGCGCTTCGTTCGAGCGCGAGGAAATGTCGGCGGTGCCCTGGCTGACCTCCACCGTTTCCAGATCGAGGGTGTCGATGTAGCGGTTGGCCAGCGAACCGCCGCCGTAGCCCGAGCCTCCATTGGGCAGGCCGTCGATGGTGGTGCCGATCTGCTGGGTATCGCGGTTGGTGACGAAGCCGCGCATGCTGATCTGCGTGCCCCACACCGACGAACCGGTGGAGTCGGCTTCGCTGACCACCACGCCGGGCACTTCGTTGAGCGCGTCGTTGACGCTGCTCATCACCGTCTGCCGGTTCAGCGTTTCCGCACGCACCGAGGTCTTGGCGTAGCTGGTGGCCTGGCCGATGACCTGCACCTGGTCGAGGGTACGCGCCTCGCTGCTGCGCGCCTCGGCCGCCGCGCCCTGCGGTGCTTCGGCCAGGGCGTCCAGTGCGGGGGCGATCAGCAGGGCAAGCAGGGAGACACGGGGAAAGCGCGCGAACGTTCGCATCGAGACCGGACCTTCAGGGGTGGGAAGCCCCGGAGTGTCAGCAATGCCAATGACATCGGCATGACGTGAATATGCAGGAACCGTGTTGTGGGACGGCCCGCACCCGCCACTTGCTTCAGTAGCGCGCGTCCTTGGGTTTCGGGTCGCGCGGCCAGTCCTTGGCCTTGTTGGCGAAGTCCGGCCGCGGCTGGTTGATGAAGTAGCTGGCGATGTCCACCGCATCCTGGTCGGGCATCACCTGCTGCCCCAGTGGCGGCTCGCGGGTCACCGCCGGCGGCATGTTGTGCTTGACGAAACCGGCCGCTTTGTACAGGCGCGCCATGCCGGCGCCAATGTTGAAGCTGTGGTCGCCCCACAGCGGCGGGAAAGCGATGTCTCCGCTGGCGTCGCGCCGGCCTTCGCCGTTGTCGCCGTGGCAGGCAGCACACTGCGCGGCGTACAGTGCCTGGCCACGGATCGGGTCCGGCGTCAGCGTGTTGTTGATCGGCCCTTCGCTGGGAGCAGCCACGCGCGCGCCGTCCGGCACCGGGCTGCTCAGCCATGCCATGTAATCGAGCATCGCGCGCATCTGTGGCGAGTCCTTCGGCAACGGCTTGCCGTTCATCGAACGCTGCAGACAACCGTTGATGCGCTCGGTCAGCCCGATGACCTTGCCGGGGCGCGGCATGTAGCGCGGATAGGCACCACCACCGGTATTGAAGTAGTGGTTGCCGAAGGGCCTCTTGCCCTCGGCCAGGTGGCATGAGTTGCAGTTCAGATCGTTGCCGACGTTGTCCGGCAGCAGGCGCGCGGTTTCGTTGAGGATGCGGCGGCCGAGCATCACCGATTCGGCATTGCCCAGCCCGGCGATCTCCTCGGCGCTGGGTGCGTGGTAGTGCCCGACCACCTTGCCCTGCGCATCGAGGATATCGATCGTGCTGGCTACGGCAGCATCCAGGTCCGGGTACAGGTGACGGTAGGCGAGGGCGCTGGCACCGGCCAGCAGCACCACGGTGATCGCACTACCGATCAGCCGGCGGGAACGTTTGCGCGAGCGCTTCATCGTGCAGTCTCCTGCGGAACGTAATGCACCGGCTTGTCGCGCACCACCCGGCGCATGCGCGCCACATCGACCTCGCTCACCGCGCCGGCCTGGTTGCCCCAGCTGCTGCGGATGAAGGTCAGGATCTGTGCCAGTTGTGCATTCGGCAGCTGCTCGAAGCCAGGCATGGTGAAGGCCATGCGGTCGTGCGGGGTATGCGGCGTGCGTCCGCCGATCAGGGTCACCTGTACCAGTGAACTGGGATCATCGGCGAACACGATCGAGTTGCCGGCCAGGGCCGGATAGACGCGGGGCATGCCACGACCGTCGGCACGGTGGCAGGCCTGGCAGTGCTCGGCATAGGCGAGCGAACCGGCAACACGGTAGTCGCCGCTGCGCAGTGCGGCCGTGGTGGTGTCGGTACCGGGTGACCACTGGGCACTGCGGCCCTCACGCGCGGGCAGCTGTTTCAGGTAGCGCGCCATGGCCAGCAGGTCAGCGTCGGACAGGTACTGCGTGCTGTGCTCGACCACGTCGGCCATGCCACCGAAGGCCGCCGAGCGATCGGTGCGTCCGGTACGAAGGAAGTCGACGATCTCACCCTCGCTCCAGCTGGCCAGGCCGGTCGATTCATTGCGCAGGTTCTTCGCGTACCAGCCTTCCAGCACCGAGCCGGACAGGAACTGGCGGCTGCCATCATCGGCCATCGCCTTTTCCTGGAACGCCAGCCCGCGTGGCGTGTGGCAGGCGCCGCAGTGGGCCAGGCCTTCCACCAGTTCGGCGCCGCGCTGCTGGACGGCATCCAGCGCTGGATCCGGGCGGAAGCTGCGCGGGCGTGCAAACAGCATTTGCCACCAGGCCAGTGGCCAGCGCATGTTGGCCGGCCATGGAATGGTGCTGTCGGCGTTGTCCTGTTTCACCGGCTGCACCGAACCCATGAAATAGGCGTACAGCGCCTTGATCTCGGCATCGCTGGCGATCACGTACGAGGCGTACGGCATCGCCGGATACAGCGGCTGGCCATCATGGCGGATGCCACGGCGCACCGCGCGTTCGAAGTCGGCGTAGTCGTAGGCACCGATGCCGGTGTCCGCATCGGGCGTGATGTTGGTCGAGTAGATCGTGCCCATCGGTGTCTGCATGCCCAGGCCACCGGCGAACGGCTTGCCGCCCGGCGCGGTGTGGCACGCCGCGCAGTCGGCGGCGCGCGACAGGTACTGCCCCTGCGCGATTAGCGCCGGGTCGTGGATGTCGACCTGCGCCATCTGCCGCGGTGCGAACCAGTAGGGCGTGCTGCGGGCGATGCCGTAGGCGGCGGCCACCGTGGCGGCCAGGGCAATGGCGAGCTTGAACGAGGTGCGCATGGCGGCACTGTGGGCAATCCCGCATGCGTGTTCATTGATCCGGATCAATGACTGAACGGATACGGCTTGTACACCAAGCTGAATCGTTCCTGCGCTGTCATCAAGTCGTCATCCGTGCGCGATAGATGACCGGCCTATCGGGGAGTTAACGTCTCGGCCTGCCTGATTCACCCCTATGACGTCATATGAAGCGCCTGCTGCTGTTGTTGCTGGCGTGCGCCGGCCTGTGGCTGGCTGCATGCTCCTCCTCGATGAATGCCGCATCCACCTCGCTCGCCGATCGGCTGATTGCGCCAGGTGGTGTGTCGACCCTGCTTGATCGTCCGCGCATCGCCGCGGCCATTGCCGAACTACCGAACCGCCATGGCTTCGCGCCGGGCCGCGATGGGGTGCCGATCTTCTGGCGTGTGTTCGATCCCGGCGATTACGGCGCGCGTTACCACTACCTGCCGCAGCGCCACGAGAACGGCCTGCCGCTGGATACCGGCCTGCGCGTGGCCGTGCCGCAGCCGTTCCAAGCGCAGGCGCCGCGCGGCACCGTGGTGCTGCTGCATGGCTGGATGATGAACGGTGATTCGATGCTGCCATGGTCGCTGCAGCTGGCCGAATCCGGCTATCGCGTGATCACCCTCGACCTGCGCAACCATGGCCAGTCCGGTGCCGGCCCCTCCGGCTATGGCACCTATGAATCCGATGACGTGGTCGATGTGATCGGTGAGCTGCGCGCGCGCGGCGAAGTGACCGGGCCGCTGTACCTGTTCGGTGTGTCCTACGGCGCGGCCACGGCGGTTTTCACCGCCGACAAGCTGGGCGACCAGGTGCAAGGCGTGGTGGCGATGGAATCGTTCGCCAACGCTGGCGTGGCGATCCGTACCATGATCCCGCACCTGATGGGGCTGCAGCCGGAGGGCCTGAAGGCGCAGGCGGTGGCCTCGTACGCGCGCTGGCGCTATGGCGGCCAGGACATCAACCAGGTGATCGCCGCCGCCAGCCGCCGCATCGACGTCGATCTGGACCGCGTGGACGTGGCGCGTGCGCTGGCCGATACCCACGCCTGCGTGCTGCTGCTGCACGGGCAGGGCGATCAGCATATCCCGGTCAGCCAGGGGCGCGAGCTTGCGCAGGCCAACCCGCGCGCGCACTACATCGAAATGCGCGGCGAGGATCACATCACCCTGCCGTTGCGGCTGGACCTGCTGGCGGGGGTGGTCGATGACTGGATGGCGCGCGACGAGCACCATCCGCAGAGTGCCTGCCCGGCCCCACAGCTGCCTGCCCAGGCCGAGTGGCTGGCGCGCAGCTGAGAAAAAGGGGACGGAGGGGATTAAGTCGTTTCCCGCACACTTGCGCTAGAAACGACTTAATCCCCTCCGTCCCCTTTTTCTGTCAGGCCACCCGTCTTGCCAGCGAGCGCGCAGACGCCGCGACGCCCAGCAGCAGCGCGGCCACGCACAGGAAGGCGAAGCCGAGGCTGGTGGCGTGTGCCAGTGCGCCGATCGCTGCCGGGCCGGCGAGGATGCCGGCGTAACCCAGCGTGGTCACCGCGGTGATGGCGATGCTCTCCGGCATCACCCGCTGTTGCCCCGCCATCGAGAACAACGCCGGCACGATGTTGGCGCAGCCCAGCCCGACCAGTACGTAGCCGGCCAGCGCCACCGGGAACGACGGTACCAGCGTGGCCAAGGTGAAGCCGGCTGCAGCGGTGATGCCACCGATGACCAGGGTGCGGGTCCGGCCGAGGCGCTCGACGATGCCGTCGCCGAGCAGGCGCATCGCGGTCATCGCCAGGGTGAACAGCGCGAAGCCGGCACCAGCCTGGTCACGCGGCACCTGCCGCACGTCGGTGAGGAACACCGCGCTCCAGTCCAGCATCGAGCCCTCGGCGAGGAACACCACGAAGGCCAGCACGCCGATGAACAGCACCACGCCGTGCGGCAGCGCCAGCAGTGGGCCTTCGTGCAGTATCCGTTGCGGGCGCCAGTGCGGTGCCGACAGCACCGCGACCAGCAGCAGTGCCGCCACCGAAACCAGCGCGGCCAGCCACAACGGCGTACCCAGGATCAGCAGGCCGGTCATGCAGCCGGCACCGACGAAGCCACCGATGCTGTAGAAGGCGTGGAAGCCGGACATCATCGCGCGCCCGGCGTCGCGCTCGACCGCTACGGCCTGCATGTTCATCGCACAATCCAGCGCACCGACGCCGGCGCCGAACACGAACAGGGCCGCACCCAGTGCCACCGGCGAGGGCGCCAGCACCAGCAAGGGCAGGGCACACAGCATCATCGCGCAGGTGATCACCATCACCCGGCGGCAGCCCAGCCGCCCCGTCAACGCACCTGCCAGCGGCATCGCCAGCAACGAGCCCAGGCCGAGGCACAGCAGTACCGCGCCGAGGCTGGCATCGGACAGCCCGGCCTTGGCCTTGGCAAAGGGCACCATCGGCGCCCATGCGGCCGTGGCGAATCCGGGAATGAAGAAGGCGGCGCGGGTGGCGTGCTGCTGGGCACGTGGGGATGAAGGCGTCATGCGCGATGCGAAGCTCCAAGGATCATCCATGAAAACGTTTTCAGGTCGTGTCGGCAAGTGCCAAACGTGACATCGGGTGACGCATACGAATGCAGTGACCTGAACACGTGACCCGGGATTGACGCACCGTGCGGACAGTGGCGACACGGTCGGCATTCCGCCGGCCGCTGTCGGAGGCCTGTACATGAGCACGACGGTGGTGATCCGGAAGGCGCCGCTGGCCAGTACGTCCGGTGATGTTCTGCACAGAAGCGCCCGCGATGTTCTGCAGCATCGCGGGCGCTACGGTTACAGCGGCAGGTCGAACACCAGCACTTCGGCATCATTGCCGTTTTCCAGGGTCAGCTGCGCTTCGTCGCTGACCTGCAGCGCATCACCGGCTTCCAGGGTGATGCCATTGACCTGCAGCTGGCCGCGGGCTACCTGCACATAGGCGCCACGGCCGTTGCCGAGCGCGTGGTGGAGCTTCTGGCCACCATCGAGGATGGTGGCGAAGATGCGGGCATCCTGGTGGATGCGCAGCGAACCATCGGCACCGTCTGGCGAGGCGATCAGGCGCAGCTGGCCGCGCTTGGTCTCCGGCGCAAAGTGAGTCTCCTCGTAGGACGGCGTGATGTTCTCGGTGTCCGGGAAGATCCAGATCTGCAGGAAGTGCACGGTCTCGTCGGCCGAGTGGTTGAATTCACTGTGGCTGACACCGCTGCCGGCGCTCATGCGCTGCACGTCGCCGTAGCGCAGCACCGAGCCGGTGCCCATCGAGTCCTTGTGCTCCAGCGCGCCGCCCAGCACATAGGAAACGATCTCCATGTTGCTGTGGCTGTGGGTGCCGAAGCCCTGGCCGCCAATCACTTTGTCTTCGTTGATCACCCGCAGCGGGCCGAAGCTGACGTAGCGGGGGTCGTAGTAGTTGGCGAAGGAGAAGGTATGGCGCGAGGACAGCCAGCCATGCTCGGCCAGGCCACGGGTAGCGCTCTTGCGGATCTGCAGCATGATGGAATCTCCTTGTTCGATGTTTTCGATGGGGCGGGGTGGGCTGGTAGTCGCCGTGTTTCCCCGTTGGAGAGAAGTATCCGCTTGCGCCTGGGGTTTGAAAAACGGATAGTTTTGACAGTCATCATCGAAAAATTCGAATGCTCAAGCTCAGCCTCGATGCCCTGCAGATCCTGGACGCCATCGACCGCCGCGGCTCGTTCGCCGGCGCCGGCAAGGCCCTGCACAAGGTGCCTTCGACCATCTCCTACACCGTGGCCAAGCTGGAGGAAGACCTCGGCGTCCAGTTGTTCGACCGCGTCGGCCCGCGTGCCGAACCGACCGAGGCCGGACGCGCCCTGCTGGACGAGGGGCGGCATCTGCTGCGCGCGGCCCGCGAGCTGGAGCTGCGGGTGCGTCGGGTGGCGTCGGGCTGGGAGACCGAACTGACCCTGGCGGTGGACTCGGTGTTCCCGACCTGGCTGCTGGGGCCGGACATCGCGGCGTTTCGTGAGGCGGAGGCGCCGACACGGCTGCGGCTGATCGGCGAGGCCCTGTCCGGCACCTGGGAGGCCCTGCTGGACCGCCGCGCCGACCTGCTGGTCGGTGCACCGGGCGAGGGACCCAGTGGCGGCGGCTATGTGGTCGAGCCGCTGGGCACGGTGGAGTTCGTGTTCGCGGTCGCGCCGGATCATCCGTTGGCCAACGTGCCGGGCGTGCTCGGTCGCGAGCAGCTGGTCGAGCACTGCGCGATCGCCGTTTCTGATTCGGCGCGGCGGCTGCTGCCGCGCACGGTGGGCCTGTTGATGGGGCAGGAGATGCTGACCGTACCGGACATGGCCAGCAAGCTGAAGCTGCAATGCCAAGGCGTGGGCTTCGGCTTCCTTCCCGAGCCGTGCGCGCGCGCGGCGGTGGCGCGGGGCCAACTGGTGATCCGCGAGGTGGAGGAGCACAAGCCGGAGGAAACCTTCTGGCTGGCCTGGCGCACCGGTGAGGATGGCGCCGCACTACGCTGGTGGCGCGAGCGCCTGCGCAGGCCGGGGCTGCTGTCGCAGTGGTGGCAGGCAATGGCCAAGGGGTAGGGGTACGGCAGGGCTGCGCCCTGCACCCGCTACGAGCTGGAGCAACAGCAACAGCAGAAGCTGGTTTCCTGAGGGATGGCGGGGTGGGTCCGGTTGCGGGAGACGCCGTAAACCCTTCCGTGGGGGCTTGGCCGCGGCATCCATGCCGCGGACACTCCCG
>NZ_JAWIRX010000029.1:0-37613 GCF_036319965.1 Stenotrophomonas sp. SMYL41
GTTTGCCGACGGTACCCAGTGGACGGCGGCCAACATCCGGGCGCAGCTGACCACGCTGGGCACCTCCGGGGATGACAAGATCGTTGGTTGGAACGGCAACGATCTGATCCTGGGCGGAGAAGGCGACGATGTCATTGACGGTGGACTGGGCAGCAACGAGCTGCACGGCGGCGCCGGCAATGACACGCTGGGCGTGGCGGTAACGTCCGACCGCAACATCCTGGCCGGTGGCGTCGGCAACGACACGTTGATCGGTAGCATCAAGAGCGATACCTACCTGTTCAACAAGGGCGATGGCCATGACACGATCGTGGAAACTGGCCAGTACGCCAGCGACTCGATTGATACGCTGGTGCTGGGCGAAGGCCTGTCCGCCACCGACGTGCGTGTCCTGCGCGAAGGACGTGATGTGGTGCTGAGCTTTGCCGGCGGCAGTGACACGGTGCGGCTGAAGGACTGGCTCACCAGTTCTCTGAGCGAGAATGCGTCGGCCAGCATCGAGAAGCTGGTGTTTGCCGACGGTACCCAGTGGACGGCGGCCAA
Source organism: Stenotrophomonas sp. SMYL41 (assembly GCF_036319965.1). Classification (NCBI taxonomy): domain Bacteria; kingdom Pseudomonadati; phylum Pseudomonadota; class Gammaproteobacteria; order Lysobacterales; family Lysobacteraceae; genus Stenotrophomonas; species Stenotrophomonas sp. SMYL41. The sequence goes on from NZ_JAWIRX010000029.1 coordinate 544, forward strand.
CATCCGGGCGCAGTTGACCACGCTGGGCACCTCCGGCGATGACAAGATCGTTGGTTGGAACGGCAACGATCTGATCCTGGGCGGAGAAGGCGACGATGTCATTGACGGTGGACTGGGCAGCAACGAGCTGCACGGCGGCGCCGGCAATGACACGCTGAGCGTGGCGGCAACCTCCGCCCGCAACATTCTGGCCGGTGGTATCGGTAACGACACGTTGATCGGTGGCAGCAAGAGCGATACCTACCTGTTCAACAAGGGCGATGGTCACGACACGATCGTGGAAACCAGCCAGTACGCCAGCGACTCGGTTGATACGCTGGTGCTGGGCGAAGGCCTGTCCGCCACCGATGTGCGGGTGCTGCGCGAAGGACGTGATGTGGTGCTGAGCTTTGGTGGCGGCAGTGACACGGTGCGGCTGAAGGACTGGCTGACCAGTTCACTGGGCGAGAACGCGTCGGCCAGCATCGAGAAGCTGGTGTTTGCCGACGGTACCCAGTGGACGGCGGCCAACATCCGGGCGCAGTTGACCACGCTGGGCACCTCCGGGGATGACAAGATCGTTGGTTGGAACGGCAACGATCTGATCCTGGGCGGAGAAGGCGACGATGTCATTGACGGTGGACTGGGCAGCAACGAGCTGCACGGCGGCGCCGGCAATGACACGCTGGGCGTGGCGGTAACGTCCGACCGCAACATCCTGGCCGGTGGCGTCGGCAACGACACGTTGATCGGTAGCATCAAGAGCGATACCTACCTGTTCAACAAGGGCGATGGCCATGACACGATCGTGGAAACTGGCCAGTACGCCAGCGACTCGATTGATACGCTGGTGTTGGGCGAGGGTCTGCAATCGGGCGATGCACGCTTCCTCAGGCAGGGTAATGATCTTCAGCTGAGCTTCGCTGAAGAGACTGACTCGGTTACTTTCAGGGGGTGGTTCGGATCCACCGGTGCACAGATCGAGGTCCTGAGTTTTGCAGATGGCCGGAATGTAGATAACGTCGAGTTGAATAGTCTGATTGCGGCAATGGCGCAGAGTGGGTCCGCCGCAGTGCTCACGCCATTGACTATTGAGCAAACGCAGAGCGTGAATCTGATTGCGTCGATGTGATGAACTGAAGTTTGCGGAGTTCCCCTGTTGAAACAAGTCCCCGGGTGTCGATTGGCGCCCGGGGCTCGAATGGTAGATATGGCGTCGGGGCGTACTGCCCATTTTGCAGCAGGCATGTGGCGGCTCTCTTGGGGGGGGGCTGAGTAGGGGTAAGTGGCGCACCTACGAGGAGACCCCAAGTTAGTTGGTCCATCCTTGCTGGCATCATCCACCCGCCACACGCCCGCGCTATGCTGCGCGCCTGCCGACCGATCCCACTGCGATGAAGCTCGCCATCCTGTCCCGCAACAGCTCCCTGTATTCCACCCGTCGGCTGGTCGAGGCGGCGCGCGCGCGCGGCCATACCGTGCGCATCCTGGATCCGTTGCGCTGCTACATGCGCATCGCCGCCGATGGCTTTTCCATGCACTACAAGGGCCGGCCAATGACCGGCGTGGACATGGTCATTCCGCGCATCGGTGCCTCGATCACCCGCTACGGCACCGCGGTGCTGCGCCAGTTCGAGCTGATGGGCGCGCGCACGCCCAATCCGTCCGATGCCATCCTGCGTTCGCGCGACAAGCTGCGCGCGCACCAGCTGCTGGCGGCCAAGGGCATCGACATGCCGGTCACCGTGTTCGGCGACAACCCCGACGACACCGTCGACCTGCTGTCCATGCTCGGCCCGCCGCCGCATGTGGTGAAGCTCAATGAAGGCACCCAGGGGCGCGGTGTGATCCTGACCGAAAAGGCCAGTGCCTCGCGCGGCATCGTCGAAGCGCTGCGCGGCCTGTACGCCAACTTCCTGATGCAGGAATTCATCGGCGAGGCCAAGGGCGCGGACCTGCGCTGCTTTGTGGTGGGCGACCAGGTGGTGGCGTCGATGCAGCGGCAGGCACCGGAGGGCGACTTCCGCTCCAACCTGCACGCCGGCGGCACCGCCGTGGCGGCCAAGGCCAGCCGCGCCGAGCAGCAGGTGGCGGTGCGCTCGGCCAGGGCGCTGGGCCTGTCGGTATGCGGCGTGGACCTGATCCGCTCCGCGCGCGGCCCGCTGGTGCTGGAGGTCAACTCCACGCCGGGGCTGGAAGGCATCGAAGCGGCCTGCGGGGTCGACGTGGCCACACGCATCATCGAGCACGTGGAAAAGATCAAAAAGCCCTGATTATTCAGGTGGTTGCGATTCTCATGGCCAAATGATCCGGCGCTTTAACGAGGCTTTAATCGGCTCCGGCGTAGGCTTCAGCGAACCGCAGCTCTGCCTCTCAGCAGGATCGGTATCGGGATACGACTTCAGGCCCAGGCGGGTGCACCGTCTGGGCCTTTTTTATGCCTGTCGGCCCTGTGCCCAAGGTCTCTTGTGGACGCCGCGTGACGGTCGTAGAGTTGGCCCTTCGTTCCGGGATGGATCGGGAGGTTGGCGATGTACCGCATCATGACGATCGCGTTGCTGCTGGGCCTGTCTGGCGCTGTTGCCGCCAAGCCGGAGAAGGTCGCTGTACAGATGGACCGGCAGGGGTCGGTCGCCGAGCAGATGCGCCAGGTGGAGATCGCCCTGGCCGCCCCCGACTATGCCGAACTGTCTGCCGAGGATCGCGGCCAGGTACAGCAGTCGCTTTCGCGTATCCGCCAATACATGGGCGAGCGCCAGAGCGTGCAGGAGCTGCCGCCGCAGATGCAGGCCGAGGTCTTCAACGAGCAGGAACGCATCAACACCCTGCTGGCGCGTGGCCATGAAGACAGCCGCCAGATCTGCAGGTACGAACGCACCACCGGCAGCAACATGCCCAAGAGCCGCTGCCTGACCGTGGCCGAACGGCGCCGGATCGAAGAGAAAGGCAAGGCGCTGATCAACGACCAGCGCAGCTACAACACGCTCAGCCCACCGCCCGCCGGGCGTTGACCGCACCGCCCTCCGGCCCACCGAACGTGCACTGGTGGCATGGCGGTGGCACCGCAGGGTCAATGTTCCACTCATGGAAGAACCTGGAGGTAACGATGCAGCGCATGACCCCCGTCGCCCTGATGCTGGGCCTGGCCCTGGCCACCACTGCCCACGCCAAGCCCGAGAAAGGGCAGGTGAAGTTCGACGCCAACGCCCCGGTGGCCGAACAGATCCGCAACGTCGAAGCGGCGATCAACACCGAGGACTACAGCGAGATCGGGCTGGAAGACAAGAGCCGCGTGCAGCAGGCGCTGGGCCGCATCAAGATCAAGATGGGCGACCACGAACGCGTGGAGCAGGTCAGTCCGCAGGACCGCACCGAGATCTTCAACGACCAGGAAGTGATCAACACGATCATGACCCGCGCCCACGCCGACAGCCGCATGGTCTGCCGCCGCGAACGCACCACCGGCAGCAACATGCCGCAGAGCGTCTGCATGACCGTGGCCCAGCGCCGCAAGGCGCAGGAAGACAGCCGCAAGGCGCTCAACGACAACCAGCGCTTCAACAACTACAAGCCCTGATTGCTGGCGGGCCGATCGCACGCCGCCATCGGTCACCCTGCCGTGCGTCCCTTGTGGACGCATCGGCGGAACCGTAAAGTCGAGACCCTATTCATGGACGAACATGGAGCTCGTCATGTACCGCAACACTACGCTCGCCCTGATGCTGTCGCTGGGCCTGGTTGCCACCGTGCAGGCCAGGGCGCAGAAGGACACCGTGCAGATGGATTCCTTCACCCCGGTCTCCGAACAGATCCGTCGCGTTGAAACGGCCATGGGCAGTGAGGACTACAGCGAGATCGGGCTGGAGGACAAGAGCCGCGTGCAGCAGGCACTGAACCGGATCCGGATCAAGATGAATGGCCGCGAGAAGGTGGATGAGCTGGCGCCGCAGGAGCGCAACGACCTGTTCAACGAGCAGGAGATCGTCAACACCATCATGACCCGCGCCCAGGCCGACAGCCGCATGATCTGCCGCCGCGAGCGCCTTACCGGCAGCAACATGCCGACCAGCGTCTGCCTGACCGTGGCCCAGCGTCGCAAGGCCCAGGAAGACAGCCGCCGGGCGCTGACCGACCAGCAGCGCATCAGCCGCTGACCGCTCGCCCCGGGGCTTTTACTGGTGTCGCCCCTTCGGTACGAAATGTTAAGAATGGAACCTGTATCGTTCAGCAGGTAGACGTCGCGTCCACCCGCACAGGGGCATCCTGAGCGGGTGGGCCTGGCCCCCCGACGACCCTTCAAGAACCAGAGGTCCCAGTGCGCATTCTCGTAATCGAAGACAACAGCGACATCGCCGCCAACCTTGGCGACTACCTTGAGGATCGTGGCCACACCGTGGACTTCGCCGCCGACGGCGTGACCGGCCTGCACCTGGCCGTGGTTCACGAGTTCGACGCCATCGTGCTGGACCTGAACCTGCCGGGCATGGACGGCATCGAAGTGTGCCGCAAGCTGCGCAACGAAGCGCGCAAGCAGACCCCGGTGCTGATGCTGACTGCCCGCGACTCGCTGGACAACAAGCTGGCCGGTTTCGATTCCGGCGCCGATGACTACCTGATCAAGCCGTTCGCGCTGCAGGAAGTGGAAGTGCGCTTGAACGCACTGTCGCGCCGCGGCAAGGGCGTGCAGACCCGCGTGCTGGAAACCGGCGATCTGGAATACAACCTGGACACGCTGGAAGTGCGCCGCCAGGGCAAGCTGCTGCAGCTCAACCCGACCGCACTGAAGATCCTGCAGGCCCTGATGGAGGCCGCTCCGGCCGTGGTGACCCGCCAGGAGCTGGAAACCCGCGTCTGGGGCGAGGAGCTGCCGGATTCGGATTCGCTGCGCGTCCACATCCACGGCCTGCGCGCTGTGGTCGACAAGCCGTTTGAAGTGCCGCTGATCCAGACCCGCCATGGCATCGGATACCGCATCGCCACCCCGGAAGCCTGATTCCGTGGCAACCAAGGGGGAGCGTCGGCGTTCGCCGTATCGGCGGCGCCTGCGCAGCCGCATCATCGTCTCGTTCGTGTTGTTGGGCTTCTGCCTGACGACCCTGTTCGCGTTCGCCACCAACTGGGCCCGCATGCGCGTGGAAAACCAGCTGGTGGAAGACGTGATGAACCGCAACATCAACGAGTATGTGCGTCGGTTCTACGAGAGCCCGGATCGCAACCCCGACCTGCCCGTGCAGCAGATGCGCGCGCGCCTCGTCAAACCCGACAAGTTCGATGCGCTGCGCGAGGAAGAGCCTGATTGGGCAGCGTTGCCTGATGGCAACCACAATATCTCGGGCACTGACGAACGTGGGCAGCCGTACGCCTACAAGCTGGCCGTGCGCAAGACGCCCGACGCCTGGGCGTTCCTGGCCTACGACATGACCGACAGCGTGCGCGGTGGGCAGCAGCTCAATCGCGCGCTGGTGCTGTCGGTGCTGGTGTTCAGCCTGCTGTCGCTGGTGCTGGGCTGGTGGTCGGCATCGAAGGTGATGAAGCCGGTCTCGGACCTGGCCGCGCGGCTGCGTGCCTATCGCGGCGGCACCAGTGATCCCGAGCCGCTGGCGCCGCGTTTTCCCGATGACGAAGTGGGGCAGCTGGCGCAGGCGCTGGATGATTATTCGTCGCGGCTGACCGAAGTGGTGCAGCGCGACCGTGAGTTCAATGCTGACGTCAGCCACGAGCTGCGCACGCCGCTGGCCGTGATCCGTGGCGCCACCGAGCTGCTGCTGACCCGGCCCGGCCTGGATGAGAAGGTGCTGCAGCGCCTGCAGCGCATCCAGCGTGCCGAACAGCAGTGCAGCGACCTGATCGGCGCGCTGCTGCTGCTGTCGCGCAACGAACGCGGGCAGGGCACCAGCAACGTCGCCCGCGTGGCCGAACAGCTGCTGGATGCACACCGCGCACAGCTGGGCGGCAAGCCGTTGGAACTGGCGCTGGAAGGCGAGCGCAACCTGGTGATCGATGCGCCCGAGGCGGCCTTGTCGGTGGCGCTGGGCAACCTGATCGGCAACGCGGTGAAGTACTCGCAGGATGGCGAAGTGCGCGTCTTTGTCGGCAGTAATTCGGTGTCGGTGACCGACAGCGGCCCGGGCCTGAGCGAAGAAGACGCCGCCAAGCTGTTCCAGCGTGGCTATCGCGGTACGCACGCAGGCCATTCGCAGGGTGGTGGCATCGGCCTGTCGATCGTCAGCCGCCTGTGCGATCTGTACGGCTGGCAGGTGAGCGTGCGCCCTGGTGGCGAGCGCGGCGTGATCGCCACCCTGACGTTCTCGCCGAAGCCGTTGTAAGAGCCCTTGCATTGGTGGGTGCCGACCTTGGTCGGCACGAATCCTGCCGACCTCGCATAGCGCCCTGTGTCGCTTGTGCCATCGAATCCCCCTCACGGGAACCCTGGGCCAGAAGCCCAACACGACATCGCCGTGATCGCCGCCACGTCGCGCGCGTGTCCGCATGCACGCATTCGTGCACCCAACTGCGGCTTGAGAATTTCCTTACAGATCACGCTGCTGCGTGATGGCCAGATGGGGCGGCTGGGGCAGGTGCCCTGGCCGGGATTGGCGTCCTGAAAAAAACCAACATTCAGCAATCTTCGACGGCCCATCGGTCCGTCGTTGAAAATGCACCGCGTGCCTTGCTTCGGCGGGCGGTGCGTGGGGATTCATCAGAATCCGCTGGAGTCTTTTTGCTGAATGTCGGATCTCCGGTACGCCAACCCGCACCGTCCGCCACCTTGCATCCGCAGGTGGCTCGTCGTCTGCGAGGAGCCTCACCATGTCCGCACGCCCAGTATTCCCCCAACTGCACGCCCTGATCGGCGAAGCCGCCGACCTGCTGCCGGCCGACGTCGCCGAGCGCATCGAAACCCTGATCGATGATCCCAAGGATCTGCTGCCCGCGCTGCTGGCCCGCATGGACGGCCGCGATGCCGCCGACGGCCGGCGGCTGGAAGCTGCGGGCCTCAGTCCGGCACAGGCGGCCACCATGGCCGGCCTCAGCCGCACCCTGGCCGGCTTGAATGCACTCATGCAGGTGCTGCACGCCGCCGAAGCCGCCCGCGAGCAGGGCGGTGCCCATCAGCAGCTCAGCCCGGATGTCGTCGATGGTCTGCTGCTCGGCGCACGAGAACTGGCCCGCTATGCCCGCCTGCAGCTGGAGTAGGTTCACGCCATGCGTGGATGCGCGATCCGGTAGCGCTGGCCGCTGAGTCGTCCAGTAGATCCACGCCATGCGTGGATTCGCTTCGGTGGTGCCGGCCGGCAGCCAGGCCTCAGCCCCCAGCCAATTCCAGATAGAGCTCATGCAACGCTTCCACCTGCGCCTGCAGATCTTCCGGGTGGCCATCGTTGACCACCACATCATCGGCCAGTGCCAACCGCTGCGCGCGGCTGGCCTGGGCGGCGATCATCCTGTCGGCCAGCGCGGCGTCGATGCCGTCGCGCTGCATCAGCCGGGCGTGCTGCACGGCTTCGGGCGCATCCACCAGCAATACCCGGTCCAACCACGGGTAGGCCTGCCGCCCACCGACCTCGGTCAGCAGCGGAATGGCGGCAATCGCATAGGGGCTGGTGGCCTGCTCGCACTGCTGTTGCATCAGCAGGCGGATGGCCGGGTGGGTGATCGCTTCCAGCGCGGCCCGTTCGGTCGGGTCGGCGAACACGTGGGCGCGCAGACGCGACCGGTCCAGGCTGCCGTCCGCCTGCAGCATGTCGGCGCCGAAGCGCTCGGCGATGCGGCCCAGGGCGGGGCTGCCGGCGGCGACCACCGCGCGGGCGGCCAGATCGGCGTCGGCCACCACGATGCCCAGCGCCTCGAAGCGCCGGGTCACCTCGCTCTTGCCGGCGGCAATGCCGCCGGTCAGGCCAACCACATACCGGCTCATGGGGATTCCCCTCAGCGCAGTCCGCTCAACACCAGGTACTGCTCCACCACGGGTGCGCCCCACATGAAGTACAGCCAGCCCGCGATGGCCAGGTAGGGGCCGAACGGGATGGGCGTGGCGCGGTCACGGCCCCGGGTATACAGCCAGATCGAGCCGATGATGGCGCCCAGCACCGACGACAGCAGGATGATCGGCAGGATGCCCTTCAGCCCGCACCAAGCGCCGAGGGCGGCCAGCAGCTTGAAATCGCCGTGGCCCATGCCTTCCTTGCCGGTCAGCTGCTTGAACAGCCACCAGACCATCCACAGCGACAGGTAGCCCACGGCCGCGCCGACCAAGGCAGGCTTGGCCGGCATGTACAGGTTGTCGATGTTGCCTATCAGGCCCAGCCACATCAGTGGCAGGGTCAACTGGTCGGGTAGCAGCTGGGTGCGCAGGTCGATGCCGGACAGGGCGATCAGGAAGCAGGTCAGCACGATGGCGCCGAAGCCCTGCCAGCCGAAGCCGAACTGCCAGACGCAGGCCAGCACCAGCACCGAGGTCAGGGCCTCGACCAGTGGGTACTGCAGCGAGATCGGCGCCTTGCAGTGGCGGCACTTGCCGCCCTGGATGATCCAGCTGAACAGCGGGATATTCTCGTACCAGCTCAGCTTGTGCTTGCAGTGCGGGCAGTGCGAGGGCTCGACCACGATTCCCGGTGGTGGGGGCTCGTAGAAGTCCGGTTCTTCCAGGACCTCGCGCGCATCGCGCTTCCACTGCCACTCCAGCCGCTTGGGCAGGCGCAGGATGACGACGTTGAGGAAACTGCCCAGCAGCAGCCCCAGGGCGGCCGCGGCGGGGTAGCCGAGGCCGGGATGCTGGTCGAGAAATGCCATTGATACCTTTAGCCGACGACGGCGCCAAGTTTGAAGATGGGCAGGTACATGCCGACAACGATACCGCCGACGATGGTGCCAATGAATACCATGATCATCGGTTCCAGCAGGCTGCTCAAGGCATCGACCGCATTGCTGACTTCCTGTTCATAATACTCCGCCACCTTGAACAGCATGGCGTCCAGGGCGCCCGCCTCTTCACCGATGCCGGTCATCTGGATGACCATGTGCGGGAACAGACTGGTTTGTTTCATGGCCATGTTGACCGGGTAGCCCACCGAAACGTCGTCACGCATACGAAGTACGGATTCTTCGTAGAGCTTGTTGCCTGTTGCGCCTGCGACGATGCCTAGAGCTTCAACCAGTGGGACACCGGCCTTGAAGGTCACAGCCGTGGTGCGGGCAAAGCGTGCGATGGCGCTGTTATGCATGATCTGGCCGATCACCGGCACTTTCAGGATCAACTTGTCCAACGTGTGACGCATGTTGGGCGAGCGCTTATAGGCCGCGGTGAACCCCACGATGGTGCCGACAAGGGCAAGCAGCATGAGCCACCACCAAGACACCATGAAGCGGGACAGGTTGACGATCATCTGGGTGAAGGCAGGCAACTCGGCACCAAAGCCCTTAAATACGTCCTCGAACTGAGGCACGACCCATACGAGCAGAATTCCGCTGACGGCCATTGCCACTGCCATAACCATCACCGGGTAGAACAGGGCCTTCTTGATCTTGCCCTTGAGCGACTCGATGTTCTCTTTATATGTTGCGATGGTGTCAAGAACGGTTTCCAACACGCCAGCGCCTTCGCCAGCACGAACCAGATTTCGATACAGATCGTCGAACTGGACCGGATGCCTGCTGACGGCTTCGTACAGAGAAGAACCACCTTCAATATCGGTGCGGATCGTATCCACCATCTTCTTCATGCGCGGGTTCTTATGCCCACTCGCGATGATATCCAGAGCTCCTACAATCGGGACGCCTGACTTCATCATGGTGGCCATCTGCCGACTGAAGAAGGCGATGTCCTTGGGCTTCACGGCACTGCCGGCAGCACCAAACAAAGGCTTCGGCTTGGGTTTGACTTGCCCAGGGCTGATGCCCTGACGGCGCAACTCAGCTCGCAGCAGATTGGCATTCTTGGCCATCTGCTCGCCCTTCATCTTCACGCCGCGCTTGTCCGTCCCCTCCCAGACAAACGGCTGCAATTCCATGGTGCTACGCGCCACGGGTTCCTTCTTGATCGCACTGCGACTGACAGACATGTGGACTCCCCAAGACCCGCCATCCCCAGGCGGGCGTCTAGCCGCCGATGGTAGCGGGTTCATGCCCGTCTGGGCAGTCGCTGGAGTGCTCATCTTGCGAATTCGTGTCGGGTGCCGACCAAAGGTGACGCACTGCGTCACATTGCCGCGTCCATCGCAGATTCGCATTCAGGGGGTTCCCATCCGTGAAATAGCTGCCATCATGGGTGCGGGGAAATCCAGGGGGAGGCGTGCCGGGGTTGGCACGCAACCTGCGTTGATCCACCCGCAGGGGGCAGGACCCGCTCAGCTGACCGTTGGTCAGACCGATCCTGTGCTCTGAATTCAACCACCACAATCTTGGGGATGTACCAAATGAAGAACCAGAAGGGCTTCACCCTTATCGAACTGATGATCGTCGTTGCGATCATCGCCATCCTGGCCGCCATTGCTCTGCCGGCCTATCAGGATTATGTCGTCAAGTCGCGCGTTTCTGAAGCGATGGTGCTGGCCGATGGCCTGAAGGCTGTCGTTGCTGACAATGCCGCGCAGGGCGAATCTGATCTGGGCAAGGGTGCCACTCTTACCAAGGCTGCTGACGGTTCGCCGAACGTGACGTCGACCGCAATTGATGCGACTTCGGGCGCGATTACTGTTACCACGACCAGCAAGGCTGGTAATGGCGACGTCATCCTGACTCCGAAGGCTGGTGGCGCAGCACTGGCCGCTGGTACCCCGCCGGAGGGCACCATCGTCTGGACCTGCACCTCTACCAAGATCAAGCAGAAGTACCTGCCGGCTACCTGCACCAGCTCGGCTAAGTAACCTGCGCTTCCAGCGCTGAGTCTGATAAAAGCCCTCGGATGTTCGGGGGCTTTTTTCTTGGATGCTTAGAGTGTTCGAATCAAATCAAACATCGCATGGGGGGTGTCTGGTGAGCAAGAAGCATGAAAATGGATTCACACTGATCGAATTGATGATTGTCGTGGCGATTGTTGCGATTCTCGCGGCAATTGCGATACCTGCGTATCAGAACTACGTGATCAGAGCGAGAGTCTCCGAAGCATTGGTGCTGGCGAGTGGATTGAAGCAAGTAGTGATCGCCAATGCATCAAGCAACGCGCCGGACTTGGGGGCGGGCGCGACGTTGACGTCGGCGGCGGACAAATCTCCAAACGTCACGTCCACCAGCGTTGATGCCAATTCGGGTGCCATTACAGCCGTAACTACATCAAAAGCCGGTGGCGGGAATATTGTCCTGACTCCCTACGGTGCGGCGGAATCGCCTCTCGTGGCCGGGCAATCTCCAGAAGGTAACATCGTTTGGCGGTGCACTTCGACGATTCCACAGCGGTTCCTGCCTTCCGGCTGCACGGGAACTTGATCTGCAAAAGTGCTGGCCATGCAGGCTGAGTGCCGAAGATGCCTTGACGGTTAACCAGCCAGGCCTGTGCCCCAGCCGTTGACGGGGCTATCATCCCCGGGGGAGTCAGGATCGTGCCTGCCGGGCTGGGAGTGCCGGGCGAGGCAGTCATGCTGAAGGATTGGCGTCGTCGTCGGCCATCGGGTCGCGGCAGGTTCTGCTGCCCTGTGCGGTGCCCCTGGAAGGCGCGCCGCACTGCCTGACCCATGATGAGCCAAGGATCCATATGAACGCCGTAACCACCGCCAACCTCGTCGGCATCACCGGCCTGGCGCGTCGCCTGGTCCAGGATGGTGCGCTGGACGAGGCTTCCGCCCGCGATGCCATGGCCAAGGCCGCTGCCGCCCGGCAGCCGCTGCCGACCTGGTTCGCGCAGAACAAGGTGGTCGGGGCGGCCCAGCTGGCGGCCGCCAATGCGGTCGAGTTCGGCATGCCGCTGTTCGACGTGTCCACGTTCGATGCCAGCCAGAACGCGATGAGCCTGGTCAGCGAGGAGCTGCTGCGCAAGCACAACGTGCTGCCGCTCTTCAAACGCGGCGGCAAGCTGTTCGTGGGTACCAGCAACCCGACCCATTCGCTGGACGAAATCAAGTTCCACACCAATCTGGTGGTGGAGCCGATCCTGGTGGATGAAGACCAGATCCGCCGCACGCTCGAGCAGTGGCATGCCAGCCACGACACACTGGGCGACGCGCTGGGGGGGGATGACGATGGCATGGGCAACCTGGACGTTGCGGCCGGAGACGAGGATCTCGGCGCCAGTGGCGACGCCGGCATCGATGCCAAGGGCGATGACACCCCGGTGGTGAAGTTCGTCAACAAGGTGCTGGTGGACGCGATCCGCAAGGGCGCCTCGGACATTCACTTCGAGCCCTATGAAGACGACTACCGCGTGCGCCTGCGCATCGACGGCCTGCTGAAGATGGTGGCGCGCGCGCCGGTGAAGCTGAACCAGCGCATCGCCGCACGCCTGAAGGTGATGGCGCAGCTGGACATCGCCGAGAAGCGCGTGCCGCAGGACGGACGCATCAAGCTCAACCTGTCCAAGAGCAAGCAGATCGACTTCCGCGTGAGCACGCTGCCGACCCTGTTCGGCGAGAAGGTGGTGCTGCGTATCCTGGATGGCAGCGCGGCCAAGCTGGGCATCGACAAGCTGGGTTACGAGCCGGACCAGCAGAAGCTGTTCCTGGAAGCCATCCACAAGCCCTACGGCATGGTGCTGGTGACCGGCCCGACCGGTTCGGGCAAGACGGTGTCGCTGTACACCGCGCTGGGCATCCTCAACGACGAGACGCGCAACATCTCCACCGCCGAAGACCCGGTGGAAATCCGCCTGCCCGGCGTCAACCAGGTGCAGCAGAACAACAAGCGCGGCATGACCTTCGCCGCAGCACTGCGCTCGTTCCTGCGACAGGATCCGGACATCATCATGGTCGGCGAAATCCGCGACCTGGAGACGGCCGAGATCGCGATCAAGGCGGCGCAGACCGGCCACATGGTGCTGTCCACGCTGCATACCAACGATGCACCGCAGACCATCGCGCGTCTGATGAACATGGGCATCGCGCCGTACAACATCACCAGCTCGGTGACCCTGGTGATCGCCCAGCGCCTCGCGCGCCGGCTGTGCAACAACTGCAAGCGCCCGTCCAACCTGCCCGAGCATGCGCTGCTGGCCGAAGGCTTCACCCAGGCGCAGCTGGATGCGGGCATCGAACTGTACGAGGCGGTCGGCTGCGATGAGTGCACCGAGGGCTACAAGGGCCGTACCGGTCTCTACCAGGTGATGCCGATGACCGACGAGATCGCCACGATCGTGCTGGCCGGTGGCAATGCGCTGCAGATTGCCGAGGCCGCACAGCAGATCGGGGTGAACGATCTGCGCCAGTCGGCGTTGAAAAAGGCGGCGGCCGGGATCACCAGCCTGGCCGAGATCAATCGCGTTACCAAGGATTAATGCGGATAGAGCTACACCATGGTTGGCTGGTGCAAACCATCCGCCAACCCTAGGTTGGCGGCTACCAGTAGAGCCCCCCGTGCGTGGCTCACATCTGGCCGAGCCCCGTCATTCAATAGTGAGTAGGTACATATTGACTGCTGTCTGCTTCGTATCGTTATCTGCGTAGATAATCGTCAGCATCACCGGGTCACCTCTGTTGCAGGACCAGGGTGGGGTTGAGGTCTTCGACACGGTGGCCTTGCCGTCTTGTGTGAAGGTGAGGCAGCCCTTCGGCATGTACGTCAGCTTGTTCGATCCGGTGATGTCGGTAGCAACGCCACTGGGGTCGATCAGCTTGACCCGGAACTGCATGGTTGATCCCGCCTTCACCCGTGTGGCGGCGAGTGCCGCTGCTTTGACGTTTGCGCCGTCACCCGTGATCGGCGCTTTGGAAAGCTCCCATTCGCCGACAAGCTCTTTACCCTGGAGGGAGGTCTTTAATGACCACGTAGGGCGCTGGTCGTACTGGGCCATGGCCCCGAAGCTGCCCAAGACGAGGCTGAGGCAGGTGAGTGAGGTCAGTGTCCAACGTCGCATACAGGTCCCTTGAGTTTGTCGTTGATGTGTCTGGCTGGCCATGCGCGGATGGCGAAATGGCCCGCCATCCAGTAGATCCACGCCATGCATGGATGGGGTGGCCCGCGCCGGGTCAGAGCCCTTTCCTGCGGAAAGGGATCCGACCCCGGGCTTACTCCATCCCCAGCTTCTTCAGCTTGTAGCGCAGCGCCCGGAAGGTAATCCCCAGCTGCGCGGCGGTGCGGGTCTTGTTCCAGCGGTTCTCTTCCAGCGCGCGCTGGATGGCGCTGCGCTCGAGCTGTTCGATGTACGAGGGCAGGGCGGCGCTGCCCGGCTGCAGGTCCGCCACGGCTTCGGCGGGAGCGGCGCTGCCTGGGGCGCGCGGTGCGTGCTGCGGCAGGCGCAGGTCGTCGGCGCCGATGCGGTCTTCTTCGGCCAGCGCCAGCGCGCGCTCCAGGATGTTCTCCAGTTCGCGCACGTTGCCGGGGAAGGCGTACTGGGCCAGCGCGTCCAGTGCCGACGGCGCCAGCAGCGGCGTCGGGCGGCCGTGGCTGCGGGCCAGCCGTGCCAGCACCGACGCGGCCAGTTCCGGTAGGTCCTGGCGACGCTCGCGTAGCGGCGGCACCTTCAGCTCGATCACGTTGATGCGGTAGTAGAGGTCGTGGCGGAAACGCCCGTCCTCGACCAGTTCGGCCAGGTCCTTGTGGGTGGCCGAGAGGATGCGCACGTCCACCGGCTCTTCGTTGGCGGCGCCGACCGCGCGCACCGACTTTTCCTGGATCGCGCGCAGCAGCTTCACCTGCATCTGCAGCGGCAGTTCGGCCACTTCGTCGAGGAACAAGGTGCCGCCGTGGGCGGCCTGGAACAGCCCGGGCTTGTCGGCGTGGGCGCCGCTGAAGCTGCCCTTGCGGTGGCCGAAGAACTCGCTCTCCATGAGCTCGCCGGGGATGGCGCCGCAGTTGACCGGCACGAACGGGCCGGCGGCGCGGGCGCCCTGGGCGTGGATGGTGCGTGCGACCAGCTCCTTGCCCACGCCGGATTCGCCGAGGATGTAGACCGGCGCCTGGCTGCGCGCGACCTTGCCGATGGTGGTGCGCAGCACGTCCATCGCCGGCGAGTCGCCAAGCAGGCGCGCGCCCTGTTCGGCTGTGGGGCCGGGCGCGGGGCGTTCGGTGTTGTTGAGCTCCAGTGCATGCTTGACCAGGCCGCGCAGCACGGCGATGTCCACCGGCTTGCTGACGAAGTCGAAGGCGCCGGCCTTCAGCGCTTCCACCGCCAGGTCCATGCTGCCGAAGGCGGTGATCATCGCTACGGGCGTGCGCGGGTAGTGCTGGGCGATCTCGCTGACCAGCTCGATGCCATTGCCGTCCGGCAGGCGCATGTCGGTGATGCACAGGTCGTACGGATTGCTGGCCAGCAGTTCGCGCGCTTCGGCAAGGTTGGCTGCGGTACTGATGCGCAGCCCCATGCGACCGAGCGTCAGGACCAGCAGTTCGCGGATGTCGCGTTCATCGTCGACGACGAGGGCGCTGCGGGTTTCGTTCATGGGCGTGAAAGATAAACGAGGGGGCTGGAAGCGACAAATGATTGACGCACGAAATCGGGATCAGGAGGGCAACAGCGTATGCGGGCCGGGCAGCACCAGGCGGAAGCAGGAGCCACCGGCCGGAACCGGGATGTAGTCCAGCCGTGCCTGGTTGGCCCGGCACAGCTCGCGGGCGATGTACAGGCCCAGGCCGGTGCCATGCTCGGAGGTGGTGAAGAACGGCCGGAACAACTGCGCAGCCACGCTCTCGGGAATACCGGGGCCACGATCCATCACGTCGATGACCGCACTGCGCTCGTGCTGCGCCACGCGCAGGCGCACCCGTGCCGGTTGCTGGCCGATGCGGCCGTACTTGAGGGCGTTGTGCACCAGCACGGTCAGCACCTGGTAGAGGTGCTTGGTGTCGACCTGGGCAAGCACCGAGGTGTCGTTGATGATCGGCTCGATGCTGTCGGTTTCCAACGTCTGCCCCTGCTTGTACTCCAGCACGAAGCGGCGCACGAAGGCGGCCAGGTCGACGTTCTCGGGCGTGGCGCGCTCGCGCCGGGCCAGGCCCAGCACGCTTTCGACGATGCCGTTGGTGCGCTGGCACTGCTGGCGGATGATCTGCAGCAGGCGGCGGTCGCTTTCGTTGAAGCCGGTGCCTTCTTCGAGCAGCTGCACCGCGTAGTTGATCGCGGCCAGCGGATTGCGGATCTCGTGGGCGAGGCTGGCCGAGAAGCGCCCCATCGCCGACAGAGTGAGCGATTCGGCGCGGCGCGAGACCACGCTGGAGTCGTCCAGGAACACCAGGGCCAGCTCGCTGCCGGCCAGCAGGCGCGCAAAGCGCGGCTGCACTTCGGGCTGGTCGGGGTTGAGCTGCAGCGGCAGTTCGTCCTGGGCCCAGCCGTTGCGCCAGCGCTGCAGGCGACGGGCAAGTTCCGGGGCGGCGCTGGCTAGGTCCAGGCGGCCGCTTTCGCCGCTGCCGTCGCTGTCGCCGAGCAGCATCGAGGCGGCTTCGTTGGCCAGGGTGACGCGGTTGTCGGCGTCGACCACCAGCACGCCCGTGCGCATGCGGCGGATGATCAGCTCGTTGATCTGGAACAGGTTGGCCACTTCGTCGCCGCGCTGGTTGGCCAGCTGCTGGTTGCGGCGCGCACGGCTGCCGACCTGGTAACTGATGAAGGCCAGCGCCAGGTAGCTGGTGGCGAACATCGCCAGTTCGGCCAGGGTGCGGGTGGGATCGCCGCCTTCCAGCAGCTTCCAGGTGTATTCCACGCCGGTGGCGAGGCTGGCGGCCAGCGCCAGGCCCAGCCCCAGGCTGAGCGGCAGCAGGGTGGCGGCGGCGGCGATGTTGAACAGCAGCGACATCGAGATGCCGGCGCTGGCACCGGGCAGGGCATGCGACAGCAGGGTGGCGGCGATGATGTCCACCAGCACGCCGCTGACCACGATCGGGCGCAGCCAGCGTTCGTTGCGGCCGATCACCAGGGCCAGCAGCGACAGCACCAGGTAGATGGCGGCGACGGTGTCGGCCAGCCGCGGGTGGTGGGCTTCGCCGACCATGGCCGACAGCGGGCTGTAGAGCAGGGCGGCGATGACCGAGGCGATCAGCACCCGGTACAGCGCGAAGAAATACAGCTCACGCCGCGGAATTGATTCGATGCGGTCGATCAATGAAGCACTGGGTGACACGCCGGAACTCCCCTTCTGGCTGCCTGGGTCTGGAATCTGCGGCGGGCCTGCCCGGCGTCCCCTGAAGCCGGGCGGGTACGACGCTTCTATGTAGCCTGCGGTGGAAGCCGTCGAGCTGGCTCGACGCTACACACCCTGGTTGACCAGTATAGGGCCCCCGGCACGGCGCCGCCGGAGTGGCCTGGATCGCGCATTTGGCCCGGGATGGATACCGCTGGCCAGTGGGCCCCCGGGCGCAACTGCCTGAATGGCGGCGGAAATCTGGCCGGGTCTGGCGTTTTGTACAGACTTCTTTGCGCCCCGGCGCTGGCTCGGCCACAATAGTGGGCCCGCCGCGGTCCATGCCGGCGCCCCGCCGGGGCCCTGAGGAATTGCGTGCGGTCGTTCCTATTCCCACGGTGACGCATGAATTTCCACGAATACCAGTCAAAACAACTGCTTGCCGAGTACGGCATCCCGGTCCCGGCCGGCAAGGTCGCTGCGACCCCGGACGAAGCGGTTGCCGCTGCCAACTCCCTGGGCCAGGGCCCCTGGATGGTCAAGGCGCAGATCCACGCTGGCGGCCGCGGCAAGGCTGGCGGCGTCAAGTTCTGCAAGACCACCGACGACGTGAAGGCCGCTGCGGCCAAGATGCTCGGCACCAAGATGGCCACCTACCAGACCGCTGGCGTTGAACTGCCGGTCAACCTGGTGCTGGTGACCACCGCCGGCGAGATCGTCAAGGAACTGTACCTGTCGGTGCTGGTCGACCGTGGCACCAAGACCATCACCTACATCGCCTCTTCGGAAGGCGGCGTGGAAATCGAGCAGGTCGCTGCTGAAACCCCGGAGCTGATCCACTCGCTGAACGTCGACTTCGTCGAAGGCGTGCAGGGTTACCACGGCCGTGATTTCGGCTTCAAGCTGGGCCTGACCGCCAAGCAGGCCGGCCAGTTCGCCAGCATCATGGTGAACCTGTACCGCCTGTTCAACGAAAAGGACCTGGCCCTGGTTGAAATCAACCCGCTGGCCATCCTGGACGACGGCAACCTGTACGCGCTGGACGGCAAGTTCGACAGCGACGACAACGCCGCGTTCCGCCAGAAGGCCCTGGTCGCCATGCGCGACAAGACCCAGGAAGATCCGACCGAAGTGATCGCTTCGGAGCTGGACATCAACTACGTCACCATGGACGGCAACATCGGCTGCATGGTGAACGGCGCCGGCCTGGCCATGGCCACCATGGACGTCATCAAGCTCAACGGCGGCGAGCCGGCGAACTTCCTGGACGTGGGCGGCGGTGCCAACAAGCAGCGCGTCATCGAAGCGTTCAAGCTGATCCTGTCCTCGGACAAGGTTGAAGGCATCTTCGTCAACATCTTCGGCGGCATCGTCCGCTGCGACATGATTGCCGAAGGCATCATCGCCGCCGTGAAGGAAGTGGGCGTCAAGGTTCCGGTCGTGGTGCGCCTGGAAGGCACCAACGTGGAAGAAGGCAAGCAGCTGCTGCGCGACAGCGGCATGGCCATCATCCCGGCTGACAACATCAACGATGGCGCCAAGAAGATCGTTGAAGCTGTCAAGAACGCTGCCTGATTCGACACCAAGGAATTCCCATGTCTGTTTTGATTAACAAGAACACCAAGGTGATCGTGCAGGGCTTCACCGGCCAGCAGGGCACCTTCCACGCCACTCAGATGATCGAGTACGGCACCCAGGTTGTTGGCGGCGTGACCCCGGGCAAGGGTGGCACCACCCACATCGACCTGCCGGTCTTCAACACCGTTGCCGACGCCGTGCAGAGCACCGGCGCCAACGCTTCGGTCATCTACGTGCCGCCGCCGTACGCGGCCGACGCGATCCTGGAAGCCGCTGCTGCCGGCATCAAGGTCATCGTCTGCATCACCGAAGGCATCCCGGTGCTGGACATGCTGCGCGTCAAGAACGTGCTGACCCGTTCGCATCCGGACACCGTGCTTATCGGGCCGAACTGCCCGGGCGTCATCACCCCGGGTGAGTGCAAGATCGGCATCATGCCGGGCCACATCCACCAGCCGGGCAAGATCGGCATCGTGTCGCGTTCGGGCACCCTGACCTATGAAGCGGTCAAGCAGACCACCGAAGTCGGCCTGGGCCAGTCCACCTGCATCGGCATCGGTGGTGACCCGATCAACGGCCTGAACTTCGTCGACTGCCTGAAGCTGTTCAACGAAGACCCGCAGACCGAAGGCATCATCATGGTTGGCGAAATCGGCGGTGACGCCGAAGAAGCCGGCGTCGAGTACATCAAGAACCACGTGAAGAAGCCGGTCGTCGGTTTCATCGCCGGTGCGTCGGCTCCGGCCGGCAAGCGCATGGGCCACGCCGGTGCGATTGCTTCGGGCGGCAAGGGCACCGCGGAAGGCAAGTTCGCCGCGATGGAAGCTGCTGGCGTCGTCACCGTCCGCTCGCCGGGCGACCTGGGCGCTGCCATCGCCAAGCTGGTGAAATAAGGTCGACTGCCTCCGGCAGAGGATGCTGTAGAGCCGGCCGCTGGCCGGCTGCTTGAAACAGAAGGGCCGCCTCCGGGCGGCCTTTCTGCGTCTGGTGCGGGGTCAGATCCCTTTCGCGCAGCAAAAGGGATCTGACCCCAGGCATCCGGCGCGCGCACTGCGCGGCGCTACAATGGGCACATTGCAACCACAGGCTGGATTCCCATGGCTTCGATCCGCATCGCGATGGCGCAGTTCGACTTCCCGGTCGGCGATGTCGCCGGCAACACCGAGCGCATCATCGAGATGATCGGCCAGGCGCGCGACGAGTACGGCGCCGAGTTGGTGATGTTCCCCGAGCTGGCGGTGAGTGGCTACCCGCCGGAAGACCTGTTGTTGCGCCCGGGCTTCCTGTACGAGTGCGAGCAGGCGATGGCCCGCATCGCTGCCGCCTGCCGTGGCATCACTGCCGTGGTCGGCTGGCCGCAGGCCGCAGGCGCGGTGGTCTACAACGCCGCCAGCGTGCTGCGCGATGGCCTGGTCGAGCAGACCTACCGCAAGCGCGAACTGCCCAACTACGCCGTGTTCGACGAGCGCCGCTACTTCGACGTCGATCCGGACGGCGGCAGCTGCGTGTTCGAGGTCAATGGCATTCCGGTCGGCCTGCTGATCTGCGAGGACCTGTGGTTTGCCGAGCCGCTGGCCGACACCATGCGCGCCGGCGCGCAGCTGGTGGTGGTGCCGAATGCTTCGCCCTACGAGCGTGGCAAGCACGCCCAGCGTGATGCCGTGCTGGCCGCGCGCACCCGCGAAAGCGGGGCAGCGATCGCTTATCTCAACGTGGTCGGTGGCCAGGATGCGCTGGTGTTCGACGGCGCCTCGGTGGTGGCCGACGGTGACGGCACGGTGCACCCGGCCGCTGCGGCCTTCGTCGACCAGTGGCTGGTGGTGGAGTACGACGGTGAAACCCGTCGCTTCATGCCGCACGTGTGGATGGACGACGGCGACGAGAGCATGGACGCGCTGGCCTGGCGCGCGGTGACCCGTGGCATCCAGGACTATTGCCGCAAGAACGGCTTCAGGAAAGTGTGGCTGGGCCTGTCCGGCGGCATCGACTCGGCCATCGTGCTGGCCATGGCGGTGGACGCGATGGGCGCGGAGAACGTGACCGCCGTGCGCCTGCCGTCGCGCTACACCGCGGGCCTGTCCAACGACCTGGCGGCCGAGCAGTGCCAGGCGCTGGGCGTGAAGCTGGAGGCGGTGTCGATCGAGCCGGCGTTCAAGGGCCTGATGGAAGCGCTGGCGCCGATGTTCGAAGGCACCACGCCGGACGTGACGGAAGAGAACCTGCAGTCGCGCAGCCGTGGCGTGATCCTGATGGCGCTGGCCAACAAGTTCGGCGGCCTGCTGCTGACCACCGGCAACAAGAGTGAGTATGCGGTTGGCTACGCCACGATCTATGGCGACATGTGTGGTGGCTATGCACCGCTGAAGGACCTGTACAAGACCGAGGTGTTCGGCCTGTCCAAGTGGCGCAACACCGTGGGCGGCGCGCCGGTGATCCCGCCGGCGGTGATCAGTCGCCCGCCGTCGGCCGAACTGCGCGAGAACCAGCTGGACCAGGATTCGTTGCCGGCCTATGACGTGCTGGACGGCATCCTCTATCGCTACGTCGACCAGGAGCAGTCGCGCACGGAGATCCTGGCCGCCGGCTACGACGCGGCCGTGGTCGACCGCGTGCTGCGCCTGGTGCGCATCAGCGAGTGGAAGCGGCACCAGGCCGCGCCGGGGCCGAAGGTCTCGCGCCGCGCCTTCGGCCGCGAGCGTCGCTACCCGATCAGCAACGGCTACAAGGGCTGAGGCAGCGGTTGGCAGGTAGTGCCGGCCGCTGACCGGCAACCCGTTGGCCCCTCTCCGGTGGGTGCGGACCTTGGTCCGCACGGTGGTCGAAGATCATCCACGCATGGCGTGGATCTACCGGACGTCGTCGAGCAGTTGTTCGAGGCCGGTGGTTTCGGCGGCTTCGTCGAAGTGGCCGTCCTGCAGTCGTGCACGCACGAACGCCAGCCCATCAGCTGCCGCCGCATCCAGCGTGCCGCGGTGGTCGACCGGATAGCGACGGAACGCGACCGGCTCGCCACGCAGGGCCAGGCCTGCGGCATACAGCAGGGTGGTCAGATAGGGCACATCGCGGTCCTCGCTGCCATGGCCCAGCATCAGCGGTTGGCTGAAGCCGCGGCGCGGTACGCCGAGATAGTCATGCAGCACCGCCCGGATGCCCGGCACGCTGGTCAGCGGTGCAATGAACATGCTGCCGGTATCCGCGCCATCCAGCGTTACGGCCAGTTCGCCCAGGCACTGCCCGCGTGCCACTGCCACGCGGGCGCGGCCTTCATCGCTGAGGACGCGGTCGATCTGCGGCGCGACCTGCAGCAGGCCGACGAGCAGGTACGCGTGATACGCGTTGAGTGCGCCAGGGTTGGCGGTGCGGTTGTCGGGCTTCATCACCAGAGCGGTCAGCTCGACCGCGGTGGGCGTACCGGTGGTGAAGCTGCCGCGGTAGTGCAGGGAAGAACCGCCATAGGTGGGGGCGATGTGGCCTGCGGTGAGTGCGGCGGCACCCCCCTGCGAATGGCCAACCGAGACCCAGCGCGGCGACAGCGTTGCGTTGCCCAGGTACTGGCGGCTGGCCTTGACCAGATCGATGGCATTGCGCGCGGCGGTGCGTACATGCAGGTAGGCATGGTCGCCTGGACTTCCGAGCCCCTGGTAGTCGGCGGCGACGACGGCATAGCCCTGTGCCAGGAACTGATCGAGGAAGCGCCCGTCGCGTTCGGGCTGGTACGGGCCGGACACCGAGGGCGCACAGCGATCCGCAATGCCCTGGGTGCCATGTGCCCAGGACACCACCGGCCAACCGCCTGCAGGCGCCGCGCCAGCGGGCAGGTACAGCAGGCCAGTGCCTTCGGCCAGCTGGCCGCGATGGTCCGGGGTGCGATAGTGCAGCTTGTAGGCCTGCGCAGCCTTTGACGGCACCCATGACGCGCGATAGGGGGCAGCAGACAGCAGGTCGCCCGGTGCGACCGGTGCAGCTGTCAGGGGGCCCGGCGACAGCGCCAGCAGGGCGATGGCGATGACACACGAGAGAGGCCGGAAAGGAAGGGGCAGTGGAGACATGGGCGCTCCTTGACGGCCGGGATGGCCGTTGCGCCGCAGTGTGGAGCGCCTCGCCCGGGCGGGTTGCGACCGGCGTCGCATCCGCCGGGGATTCGTAGCATTCCTAGCGTCGTGGTCCATTGGCGCACGAACCATCCACGCATGGCGTGGATCTACCGACAAAGAAAAGGCCCCTTTCGGGGCCCTCTCTTACTTCTTTTCCAGTCGCGCGTTGCGCTGGCCGGTGCTGGCGGACTTCTCGCCGGCGAACGGGTTCAGCTTGCGGATCATCCACGGGTACTTCGGCCACTTGCCTTCCAGCCACGGGTGGTCGGGCTGGTTCAGCTGCAGGACGCGACGGGCGTCGTCGGCCAGGGTCTTGTTGCCCAGGTGGGTGTAGGAATCGGCCAGCACGGCCACGGCGTCGTACTGGAAGGCGCTCTGCGGGTAGGTTTCCAGCAGGTAGTTGGCGCGGCCCACGGCCGAGACCCAGGCGCCGCGGCGCATGTAGTACAGGGCGTTGTCCAGCTCGTGCTGGGCGAACACGTCACGCAGCTCCAGCATGCGCTGGCGCGCATCGGCGGCGTAGCGGCTGTTCGGGTAACGATCAACCACGATGTTGAAGTCCGAGTACGCCTGGTGCGGCGTGGACAGGTCGCGGCGGCTGGCGTCCAACGACCATACGCGACGCAGGAAAACCGTACTGCGATTGGAGTTGGCCAGGCCGCGCAGGTAGTACAGGTAGGCGATGTTGCGGTGCGTCGGGTAGGTACGGATGAAGCGGTCGATGCTGGACACCGCGTCATCGTGCTTGCCGGCCTTGTACTGGGCGTAGGCGGTTTCGATCATCGCCTGCTCGGTGTACGGGCCATAGGGGTACTGGGCCACCAGGCGGCGGAAGCTGGCTTCGGCGCCGCTCCAGTTGCCGCCCTGCATCAGCTTGTGGCTTTTCTCGTACAGCTGTTCGACCGGCGCCCCTTCATCGGGGCGATCACCCTTCTTGGCGCCGCGATGGCAGCCGGTTGCGGCGATGACCAGCACCAGCAGCAGGGCGGTGAGGCGGACGGGCGCGGAGAGCATGGCGGAGCGTCGGATCATGGGGTCGAGGCGGGACGCGGCTGGAATACGAAGGGTCGATGATAGCCTAGTGTCCTGTCCAGCGACTGAAACCGGCCGCCGGGACCCCAAAATTTCAAAGAATGCCCCCTGCCATGTCTGAACAACCCTCTGAATCGGCCCGCCAGGCCATCGTCCCCGACACCGCTGCCGGGCGTCGTTTCGACGCCGTCGTGGCCGAACTGTTCCCCGAATACTCGCGTTCGCGCCTGACCGAGTGGATCAAGGCCGGTGACGTCCTGCTGGATGGCGCCCAGGTGCGCCCGCGCGATCCGCTGCGCGGTGGCGAGGTGGTGACCCTCACTGTGGTGCTGGAAACCCAGACCGACGCCCAGCCGGAGGATATCCCGCTGGACGTGCTGTTCGAGGACGAGCACGTGCTGGTGATCAACAAGCCGGTGGGCCTGGTGGTCCACCCCGGTGCCGGCAACTACAGCGGCACCCTGGTCAACGCCCTGCTGTTCCGCGATCCGTCGGTGGCGGTGCTGCCGCGCGCGGGCATCGTGCATCGCCTGGACAAGGACACCAGCGGCGTGATGGTGGTGGCCAGGACCCTGGAAGCGCAGACCGCACTGGTCGAGCAGCTGGCGGCCCGTGACGTGCACCGCCAGTACCTGGCCATCGTGATGGGCGCGCTGGTGGCCGGCGGTACCGCCGATGCCCCGATCGACCGCCACCCGCGCGACCGCCTGAAGATGGCGGTGCGCGAAGACGGCAAGGAAGCGGTGACCCATTACCGCCTGCGCGAGCGCTTCCGAGCGCACACCGCGCTGGAGTGCCGCCTGGAAACCGGCCGTACCCACCAGATCCGCGTGCACATGGCGCACGTGCGCCACCCGATCATCGGCGACCCGCTGTACGGCGGTGCACTGAAGCTGCCCAAGGGCGCCAGCGACGAGCTGGTGGCCGCGCTGCGCGGCTTCAAGCGCCAGGCCCTGCACGCCGAGACCCTGGAATTCATGCACCCGATCACCGGTGAGCCGGTGCGCAATACCGCGCCGGTGCCGGAGGACATGCTGCACCTAATGAAGGTGCTGCGCGAAGACAGCGAAGCCTTCGCCGCCCGCGAGCGGGACCGCTGGTGATGGCGGCCGCGCTGCCGTTGCTGCAGGCCGACTGGCCGGTGCCCGCAGGCGTCCATGCGTTGACCACGCGCCGGCATGGCGCGGGCATCTCGCCGGCGCCGTTCGCGCAGTTCAACCTGGGCAACCGGCACGCGGCCGATGGCGATACCCCGGCCAATGTGGAACACAACCGCCAGCTGCTGCAGCAGGGGCTGGCACTGCCCTCGGCACCGCACTGGCTGCGCCAGGTGCACAGCAGCACCGTGCTGCGTTTCACCGCGCCACCGGTGGCCGGCGCCAGCGAACCGGTGGCCGACGCCGCGGTGACTTCGGTGCCGGGCGTGGTGCTGGCGATCCTGACCGCCGACTGCCTGCCGGTGGTGTTCGCCGCGGCCGATGGCAGCGAGGTGGGCGCGGCCCATGCCGGCTGGCGTGGGCTGGCCGACGGCATGCTGGAGGCCACGGTGGCCGCCATGCAGACGCCGCCTGCGCAGCTGCGGGCCTGGCTGGGCCCGGCCGCCGGGCCGGCCGACTACGAGATCGGCGAGGAGGTCTACCACGCCTTCGTCGGCCATGATCCGGCCGCCGGGGCGGCGTTCGTGGCCACCCGCGCAGGCCACTGGAAGGTGGACCTGTTCGCGCTGGCGCGGCAGCGCTTGCAGGCGGCGGGGATGGACCCGGCGCAGGTGTATGGCGGCACGGTGTCGACCATGGCCGACCCGGACCTGTATTCGCACCGGCGCGACCGTCGTACCGGGCGCATGGCGACCCTGGCCTGGATCGCGCCCTGACCCCGCCGCTGTTCGCGCGGGTGCTGGGGCCGGCCTTCGCCACCCTGGCGGCGCCGGTGCAGGCGCTACATGCCGCGCCGTTGCCCTGCCGCTACGTAGGGCAGGCGCGCATCGTGAGGGGGCGGCACTGGCTGGTGCCGCTGCTGGCCGCGTTGGCGCGGTTGCCGAAGGACGGCGACGCGCTGCCCACCGAAGTGGCGTTCAGTGCACGCGGGCAGGGCGAGCAGTGGGCGCGGCGGTTTGGCCGCTGGCCGATGGTGTCGCGGCTGTGGGCGCACGAAGGGTTTCTGCGCGAGCAATTGGGCGCGGTGCGTTTCGAGTTCGACCTGCAGGCCCGCGAGGGTGGCATCGACTGGTCGGTGCGTCGGGTCTGGGCGTTCGGGCTGCTGCCGCTGCCGAGGCGCTGGTTTGGTGGCGTGCGTTGCCGTGAAGCCTGGCAGGGCGAGCGTTACACTTTCCTGGTCGATGTGACGCTGCCCTGGGCCGGAGCCCTGATCCGCTATGAAGGCTGGCTCGAACCACAGTGACGGCACCACCGAGGCTGGCAGCGCGGTGATCGTGTTTGATGGCGTGTGCGCACTGTGCAACCGCTGGGTGCGCTTCCTGCTGCGTTTCGACCGCAGGGGGCGCTACCGCTTTGCGGCGATGCAGGGCGAGCGGGGCAGCGCGCTGCTGCGTTCGCACGGGTTGGACCCGCAGGATCCCGCGTCGTTCCTGCTGCTGGACGCGCAGGGCGCCTGGACCGATACCGATGCCATCCTGCGCGTACTGGCGGGGCTGGGCGGCGCCTGGCGCCTGAGCGGCGTGCTGCGGATGGTGCCGCGTCGCTGGCGCGATGCGGCGTATCGGATGCTGGCGCGCAACCGCTATCGCTGGTTCGGGCGGCATGATGCCTGCCATCTGCCCGCACCCGAGCAGGCTGCGCGGTTCCTGGATTGAACAAAAGGGGACGGAGGGGATCACGTCGTTTGTGCACAAACGACGTGATCCCCTCCGTCCCCTTTTTTCCTCAACCTTCCAGCGCGTCCAGGTAGCTGCGTCGCCAGTGGTTGATGTCGTAGGTGCGCAGGTGCTCCATCATCGCGTGCCAGCGTTCCTTGCGCCTGTGCAGCGACATGGTTGCCGCGGTGGCGATGGCGTCGGCCACGCCGTCCAGGTCGTGCGGATTCACCAGCAGCGCCTGCTTCATCTCGTCGGCGGCACCGGCCAGCAGCGACAGCACCAGCACACCGGGATCCTCCGGGTCCTGCGAGGCCACGTATTCCTTGGCCACCAGGTTCATGCCATCGCGCAGCGGCGTGACCAGGCCGACAGCCGCCGCACGGTAGAAACCAGTGAGAGTGGCATGGGTGAAGTTCTGGTTGACGTAGCGCAGTGGTGTCCAGTCAGGCTCGGCGTGGCCACCGTTGATGTGGCCGGCGATCTGCTCCAGCTGGCTGCGCAGCTGCCGGTACTCGGTGACATCGCCGCGCGAGACCGGCGCGATCTGCAGGTAGGTCAGCGAGCCGCGCTGGTCGGGATGGCGCTCAAGATACCGTTCGAAGCCGAGGAAGCGTTCGGGCAGGCCCTTGGAATAATCCAGGCGATCGACACCGATCGCCAGCTGGCGGTCACGCAGGCTGGCGCGCAGGTTCTTTACCGCAGCCTTGGTGGCGGCGGTGCCGGCCTGGCGTGCGATCAGCTCGGTGTCGATGCCGATCGGGAACGCGGCTGCGCGGAAACGGCGCCCGCCCGGTGCTTCCAGTTCGCCGTTGTCGAGCACGCGGCCGCCGCCGAACAGGCGCAGGTAGGTCTGGAAGCGATCAGCATCGCGCTGGGTCTGGAAACCGACCAGATCGTAGGCATACAGGGCGGAGAACAGGCGCAGGTGGTCCGGCATCGCCTGCAGCAGGTCGGCCGAAGGCATCGGGATGTGCAGGAAGAAGCCGATGCGGCAGCCGATGCCACGCTCGCGCAGCAGCGCGCCAAGCGGGATCAGGTGGTAGTCGTGGATCCAGACGATGTCATCTTCGCGCAGCAGCGGCGCGAGTTTGTCGGCAAACAGCGCATTGACCTTGTGGTAGGTCTCGCGGGTGCCACGATCGTAGTCGACCAGATCCAGGCGGAAGTGCAGCAGCGGCCACAATGTGCGATTGGCGAAGCCATTGTAGTAGCCATCGACCTCGCGCTTGCTCAGGTCCAGGGTGACGAACTCGATGTCGCCGTCCTTCTGCGTGTGCAGCGTGCCACTGCCGTCGCGCACGCTTTTGCCGCTCCAGCCGAACCACATGCCGCCGCGTTCCTTCAACGCAGCCAGCAGGCCCACTGCCAGGCCGCCGGCGCGATTCTCGCCCGGCAAGGCCACGCGGTTTGAAACCACTACAAGTCGGCTCACGATGCCTCCTGCCAGGACCGCGACAGGCGCATCGCGGCGGTGATCAGGCCGACGTGCGAATAGGTCTGCGGGAAGTTGCCCCAGGCCTCGCCGCTGTCGAAGGCCAGATCCTCCGACAGCAGGCCCAGGTGGTTGCGCTGCTTCAACAGCAGCTCGAACATCTCGCGCGCTTCATCCAGGCGCCCGATGGCCGCCAGCGCATCGATGTACCAGAAGGTGCAGATGGTGAAACTGGTTTCAGGCTCACCGAAGTCATCTGGTGCGACATAACGGTACAGCGAGTTGCCATGCTTGAGGTCGCGGCCGATGGCTTCGACGGTGGCGATGAAGCGGGCGTCCAGCGCGTCGATGAAGCCGATGTCGGCCAGCAGCAGCAGCGAAGCGTCCAGGCGATGACCGCCGAAGGTATCGGTGAAGTGGCCCAGCTCTTCACTCCAGGACTCGGCCATGATGCGCGCGTGGATGGTGTCGGCGCGCTCGCGCCAGTAATGGGCGCGGTCATCGCGCTTCAGGCGCACGGCGATCTTGCACAAGCGGTCGCAGGCGGCCCAGCACATCGCGCTGGTGTAGGTGTGCACTTCGGTGCGGCCACGGAACTCCCACAGGCCGGCATCGGGTACGTCGTGCAGGGCGAAGGCCTGCTCGCCGAGGGGCTCCAGGCGGGCAAAGGTGTGCGCATCACCCGGGTCCTGCAGGCGCCGGTCGAAGAACAGCTGGGTGGAGGCCAGCACTACGCTGCCGTAGACATCGTGCTGGCGCTGCACCCAGGCAAGGTTGCCGCGTCGCACCGGGCCCATGCCGCGGTAGCCGGACAGGCTGGGGACTTCGTCTTCGTCCAGCCTGGCCTCGAAGCCGATGCCATACAGTGGCTGCAGCGTGCCGTCGGTGGTGGCCAGGTTGAAGATGTAGCCGAGGAACTGTTCCATCGTGCGCGTCGCGCCGAGGCGGTTCAGCGCACGCACCACGAACGCCGCATCGCGCAGCCAGCAGTAGCGGTAATCCCAGTTGCGCACGCTGCCGGGCGCTTCGGGAATGGAGGTGGTCATCGCCGCGATGATCGCGCCGCTGTCCTCGTACTGGCACAGCTTCAACGTGATCGCACTGCGGATCACCGCGTCCTGCCATTCCAGCGGAATGGACAGGTAACGCACCCATTCACGCCAGTAGTCGCGGGTGCGCTGGAATGACTCCTGCACGTAGCCGCTGATCGAGCGGTTGAGCGATTCATCCACGCCGAGGATCAGGTGGATGGGATGGTTGAGTACGAATGGCAGGCCGTCGCGCACGAAGCGTACCGGCACGTCGGTGGTCAGCCGCAGCACGTGCTCGGGCAGGATCCAGCGCACATGGTTGCTGCCCCAGGTGGATTCGGGCACGCGCGCGCCCCAGTCGGCCAGCGGCCGTGCGTGCACGGTGATGCGTGGGCTGCCGGCCAGCGGGCGCACCTGGCGGATCAGGCTGACCGGGCGGTAGAAGCGGTCGTTCTGCCGCCAGCGAGGGGCGAAGTCGAGGATTTCCAGTTCGCCACCGTGCGCGTCGCGCAGGACGGTGCGCAGGATCGCCGTGTTGGTCAGGTATTCCTGCTCGCTGCTGGCGAAGTCCTCCAGCTCGATGGCGAAGTCGCCACCGGTCTGCTGGTTGGGGCCGAGCAGGGCACAGAAGGTGGGGTCGCCGTCGAAGGTGGGCAGGCAGCTCCAGACAACGCGGGCACGTTTGTCGACCAGGGCGCCGAAGCTGCCGTTGCCGACCACGCCCAGATCAAGATCGGGTTGGGTCATCACGCGGTACATCTCGGTTGCGGCCGTGGGATTGGCCGGGTCAATACGCATTCTCACGCAGCCAGGCGTGCACGCTGCGTATGTCGGGCAGCGCGAACACCGCCTTGCTGGGTTCACGTTCGCCCACCAGCACGCTCCAGCCGTGCTGGCCGTTGGCGGCATCGAAGCCGAACTCATCGGTCAGGTCATCGCCGAGGAACACCGGCAGGCGGCCGCGGAACGGCAGGTACTGCATCATCCGCCGCACGGCGCGGCCCTTGTCGGTGCCGACGGGAACGAACTCAACGACGTGGTCGCCCGGTTGCAGGCGGTAGCTGGCACGGCCACGCACGTGGCGATCGGCGAAGGCACGGACATCGCTGGCGGCATGCGGCGCGCCGCGCCAGTGCAGTGCCAGGCCGACGCCCTTGTCTTCCACCAGCACGCCGGGATGCCCATGGGCAAAGCGCATCGCTTGCTGGTGCAGCGCGTGCAGCCACTCAGCGGTGTCGTCGTCGTGTTCGTCGCGCAGGACGCGACCGTCTTCGCCACGCAGTTCGTGGCCATGCAGGCCGGCGGCGGGCAGCTTCAAAGGCGCGAACAGTTGATCCAGCTGTTCAAGTGGGCGACCACTGACCAGTGCCACGGCACCTTCCAGGCGGTCGCTGATGCGGCCGATGGCTTCACGCACATCCGGCAGCAACTGCACGGCATCCGGGCGTGCAGCGAATTCGATAAGGGTGCCATCAACATCGAGAAACAACGCGCAGGCGTCGTCCAGCAATGGTGGTGGCGGACGCAGGGGGAGCGGTTCAGCCATGACGCCCAGCATGCCAGCGTGGGCGTGTACGTGGGGTCTAGGGCAGGCTACGGATCTGGTAGTGCGGACCAACGGTCCGCACCCACCCAGAGCGATCACCTCCGGTGGGTGCCGACCGTTGGTCGGCACGAAGGGGAAGCTTGTACTGAACCATGATGTTGCCGGCCAGCGGCCGCCACTGCCAGACAGTGCGGACCAACGGTCCGCACCCACCGGGAGTCATTGGTCCAATGCAATCAGAACGTGTAGCGGACCCGGCCGTAGTAGTACGCGCCATTGCTGCCGATCGGCGACAGCACGTCATATGGCAGGTTGCCGAAGTAGTGGATATCGCTGTTGGATCGATCCGGGTAGTTGTCGGTCAGGTTCTGCCCGCCGATGGCCACGCTCCAGCGCGGGGTGATGTGGTACTCGACTTCCGCATCCAGCTGCCATTCGGCCTGGTAGGTCTGGCGCGGGATGTAGCCGTCCCCGAAATTGAACACGCGGGTGGCACTGCCATAGCGGTTCACGCGGCTGCTCAGCGACCAGTGGTCGTTGCTCCACGCCGCCGAGACACTGCCGCGCGTGCGTGGCGTGGCATCGGTAAGGGTGTTGGTCTCTTCGATGCCGAACAGCACATAGTCCGGGTTCAGTGCGCGCAGCTGTGCCGGCGTGGCCAGCACGTTCTTCAGCGTGGTCTTCGTGTACGCGTAGGTGCCGGTCAGCAGCAGCTGGCCGTCACCCAGCGACTGGCGCCAGTTGCTCACCAGCTCGGCGCCGCGGGTGCGGGTGTCGGCGGCATTGACGAAGAAGCTGGCGCTCTGCAGGCCGCTGACGCCGTAGTTGGCGGCCACGTAGTCGGTCAGTGCATCGCCGGTGATGCTCTCCGACAGCGCGATGCGGTCGTCGATGTCGATCTGGAAGAAGTCCAGCGACAGGTCGAAATGCTCGCCGATGCGGCTGGTGAAGCCCAGCGAGGTATTGATCGATTTTTCCGGCTTCAGGTTCTGCGCACCCAGGCCACGCGCGATTGGATTGTTGACCGACAGCAGGCGGCCCTGCACCAGCTGGCCGCCAGCGTTGTAGCCGGTGGAGGTGGACTCGTAGCCGATCTGCGCCAGCGACGGCGCACGGAAGTTGTTGGAGATGGCACCGCGCAACGCGAACGCCGGGGTGAATTCATAGCGCAGGCCGAGCTTGCCGGTCAGTTCACCGCCGAAGTCGTCGTTGTGCTCGTAGCGTGCGGCCAGATCGGTGGAGAACTTCTCGCCGAACTGGCTGGACAGGCTGGCGTAGGCACTGGCCACGTCGCGCGACAGGCGCGCCGCATCCTGCGGGGTCAGGCCGCCACCGGCCTGCGAGCCGGTCGGGCGATCGGTGTAGGGGCCGGCGGCATAGCTGGCCGGGTCACCGGGGCGGGTCTGGTAGCGCTCGTGGCGCGCTTCCACGCCCAGGCCCAGGGTGTGGCTGATGCTGTCGCTCTGGGTGAACACACGACTCAGATCGAGGTTGCCCACGGTCTGTGCGTATTCGTAGTCAGCGGTCTTGAAGCGGGTCGGGCTGGTCGGGCCCAACGACGCGTTGAGCGAATCGCGCAGGCGGTAGGTGAAGTCGTTCTGGCCGTAATCCAGGCTGCCGTCGTAGCTCCACTCGCCCCACTGGCCGCGTACGCCGGCCACGGCCTGTACGTCGCGGTTCTCGCCTTCGGAGATCGGTCGGTAACCGTTCGGATAGACCTGCTTCCAGTTGGCATCGCCATCGGGATAGCGGAAGTAGTTCGCGCCTTCGGTGTCACGCTGGTTGAAGGTGCCGAACGCGTAGAACGTCGACGTCTGGCCCACCGGAATCTCGGTGTTCAGCCACAGGTTGATGTCCTTGCTCTTGCCATCGCCCAGCACATAGTTGCGCTTGCCCTGCAGCGCCAGGTTGTCCGGCGTCTGGTCCCATGGCGGAATCTGGTCGAAGCCAGCGCGGTTGGTGCCGTTGCGCTGCTTGTACTCCAGGCCGACGCGCAGGAATCCGCCGTCTTCGCCCAGCGAGGTGCCGACCTTGGCGCTGATGTTGCCGGTCTGACCGTCGGTGAGGGTGCGGCCGATCGGCTTGAGGTCGGTGTGGTTGGCACCGTAGCTGGCCTCGATCTCGCC
The DNA here is from genome assembly GCF_036319965.1 of Stenotrophomonas sp. SMYL41. NCBI lineage: Bacteria > Pseudomonadati > Pseudomonadota > Gammaproteobacteria > Lysobacterales > Lysobacteraceae > Stenotrophomonas > Stenotrophomonas sp. SMYL41. The sequence continues at coordinate 33,375 of NZ_JAWIRX010000029.1, forward strand.
GCCGTCGCCACCGTTGTCGAGGATCACGTTGATCACGCCGGCCACGGCATCCGATCCGTACAGCGCGCCGGCGCCGTCGCGCAGCACTTCGATGCGCTTGATGGCGCTGACCGGGATCGAGTTGAAGTCGACCGGGGTGGTGCCCTTGCCGATCTTGCTGTCGGTGTTGACCAGCGCGGTGTGGTGGCGGCGCTTGCCATTGACCAGCACCAGTACCTGGTCCGGCGACAGGCCGCGCAGCTGCGCCGCGCGCACATGGTCGGCACCACCGGAGTTGGACTGGCGCGGGAAGTTGAACGAGGGCAGCAACGCCTGCAGCGCACTGCCCAGTTCACCATTGACCACGCCGGCCTTGCGGATGTCCTCGGCGGTGAGCACATCCACCGGCGAGGTGGATTCGAGCACGGTGCGGTCGGCGGCACGGGTGCCGGTGACGATCACGGTGTCCAGGTTGGTGGCGTCCTGGGCCAGGACCGGGACGGCGGCGGAGGAAAGCGCGAGGGCGATGGCGAGGCCGAGCGGCGACGCGGGCAGGCGGGCGGACATGGGTGGCTCCAGCAACAACGACGGCGGGGAAGGGGGGAGATGGTTTCACTTACATCCATCCGGATGAAGCGATATATTATCTTCGCGTGATGACCGGTGCCGATGCAAGCCCCTGCCGGTCCGGCATGAGTTGATGCCCTGCTGGCATCAGCACGCTGGGCCGGTGGCGCTGTACGCTGCCGGCTCGCCTTGTCCCCCTTCCCCGGAGCTGTACCGATGAAACACCTTGGCCTCGTCTTCGCCGTGCTGCTGGCCACCAGTGGCTGCGCCAGCCTGTCCTCGCAGGCGCCCAGCGCCTATGCCACGGCTACCACCGCCGAACTGAAGGGCGATGCCGCACGCCCGTCCACCGGGCAGGGCTGGGTACGCAGCGAGCTGTACTTCGGCGTGGGTGAAGAGCAGGGTGCCGGCAACCGCCCGCAGGCCGACACCATCAGCGAGGCGCAGTGGCGCACCTTCCTGGACAAGGAAGTGACCCCGCGCTTCCCGGATGGCCTGACCGTGTTCGATGCCTATGGCCAGTGGCTGTTCCGCGGCGATGCAGCGCCCAACCGCCTGCGCACCAAGGTGCTGGTGGTGCTGCACGAGGACACCCCGCAGCGGCGCGCCGACATCGAGGCGATCCGCCTGGCGTGGAAGCAGCAGACCAAGCATCAGTCAGTGCTGTGGTCCCGGCAGGCGGTTGACGTATCGTTCTGAGTTGAAGGTGCCGCCGCGGTGCCGCAGGGAGCAGTGATGAACTACAGGGAATGCATGCTCGGCCTGGCATTGGCAGGCGCGCTGGCAACGACGGCGCAGGCAAGTGGGGACGAGGGCGAAATGCTACGGTTCCAGGTGGCCGCGCACGTGCAGGCGCACGCCGATCCGCAGCAGGACGGCAGCATCGTGGTGCAGCTGTCACCCTCGGGCAAGCACCAGACGCTGGCGGGTGCGGCGGACGCCGACGGCAATTCGCGCTGGTCCCTGGAGGACGTCGATTTCGATGGCTACCCGGAACTGGTTGCGCGTGCATCGGTGGGCATGGTCAACGAGGCGGTGGCGGTGTATCGCTTCGATCCGGCCAGCGCCGGGTTCCGCGCGCTGCAGGCCGACACCCATGGCAAGGACAGCTGCGGTGACCTGATGGGGCTGAGCGTGGATGCGGCTACCCGCACCCTCACCAGCAGCTGCCGCAGCGGCCCGATGTGGTACGCCGACCAGTACCGGTTTGTGGGTGCGAAACTCTATCTGTACCGTGCCGAGAGCGTGCTGATGCTGGGCGATACGTTGAACACCGCGCTGCAATGGGAACAGACCGACGGGCAGGGCCCGCTGGCAGTCTGGCGCACCTATGATCCCGCGGGCCGCGTGCTGGAGAGCGCCATCGGCGATGGCCTGGGCGCACCACCGGATGGACCGCTGCGTGGTCAGCAGGCCACCGTGGTGCCAGCGCGGTTGTTCCTGTTCGATCAGCCAGGTGCTTCCAGCACGAAGCGCTACCTGGTGCAGGGCGACCGTGTGGAGATGCTGGATGAACAGGATGGCTGGGTGAAGCTGCGGTTTCTCAATCCGAAAAGTGGCGTGGTGCTGGGCTGGATCAACGTCAACGATTGAAGAAAAAAGGGGACGGAGGGAATTAAGTCGTTTGTGCCGTTAGCGACTTAATTCCCTCCGTCCCCTTTTTTTGCGGGGGCATCACTTCATCGGGTCTAGCCTCGGACGTTCCCCCGTTCGAGGATGTATCCGATGAGCAAGCGCGTGGCCGAAATCGTGGTGGACGCCCTGCAGCAGGCCGGTGTCCGCCGTTGCTACGGCATCGTGGGCGATACGCTCAACCATGTGACCGATGCAATGCACGGCAGTGAGATCGCCTGGGTGCATGTGCGCCATGAAGAAGTGGCAGCCTTCGCTGCAGGCGCCGATTCGCTGGTGAGCGGCGAGCTGACCGCCTGCGCCGGTTCCTGCGGGCCTGGTGGCCTGCACTTCATCAACGGCGTCTTCGAAAGCAACCGCAATCGCGCGCCGATGGTGCTGATCGCCAGCCAGGTGGTGACCAGCGAGCTGGGCATGGAATTTCCGCAGGAAGTGGACTTCAAGGCGGTCTATGGCAGCTGCACGGTGTTCTGCGAACAGGTGCACAGCGCCGAACAGGCGCGCCGCGTGGTCACGCTGGCCTGCCAGGCCGCGATCAGCCGCCGTGGTGTGGCAGTGGTGATCCTGCCGGCCGATATCAGCCAGGCCGAGGTGAAGCACGATGTGCCGTTCTCGGTGCACTACACGCAGCCGGTGCTGCGACCCTCTGACGCTGAACTGCAGCGAATCGCCGAGCTGCTGGGGCAGGGCAAGCGCATTGGCGTCTATGCCGGTGCCGGTTGCCAGGGCGCGCACGCGCAGCTGCTGGAGCTGGCCCGACGCCTGCAGGCACCCATCGCGCACACCTCGCGCGCCAAGGATTTCGTCGAGCCGGACAACCCGTACAACATGGGCATGACCGGCATCTTCGGCATCGAATCCGGCTTCCACACGCTGATGGAGTGCGACACGCTGCTGCTGCTCGGCGCCGATTTCGCCTGGGGCCAGTTCTACCCGGACAAGGCCACGATCATCCAGGTCGACCGTGATGGCAGTCACCTGGGCCGCCGCCATCCGGTGAACCTGGGCGTGGTCGGGGACATCGCGCCCACGCTGGACGCCCTGCTGCCGATGCTGCCGCCACGCGAGGACAGCAGTTTCCTGGATGAATGCATCGAACGTCGCGACAAGGCGCTGAAGAAGCGCGAGCAGGAAGAACAACCGGGCGAGGGCGAACTGATCCATCCGCAGCACCTGACCGCGCTGCTGTCGAAGTACGCAACGGATGACGCGCTGTTCACCGCTGACGGCGGCTCGCCGATGGTGTGGGTGCTGCGGCATATCCGGGTAAATGGTCGCCGCCGCACGCTGACCAGCCTGTTGCATGGCACGATGGCCAATGCGATGCCGCAGGCACTCGGCCTGCAGAAGGCGTTTCCCGGCCGCCAGGTGATCTCGCTGTCCGGCGATGGTGGCCTGGCAATGCTGCTGGGCGACCTGCTGACGGCGGTACAGGAGAACCTGCCGATCAAGGTGGTGGTGTTCAACAACGGCTCGCTGAACTTCGTCGAGCTGGAGCAGAAGGTGGAAGGCCTGCTGGACAACTACACCGACCTGAAGAATCCGGACTTCGGCCGCCTGGCCGAAGTGATCGGCTTCCACGGCCGCACGGTCACCCGCAGCGAGGATCTGGAGGAGGCGGTGCGGGACTTCCTGTCCCAGCGCGGCCCGGCGCTGCTGGACGTGCACACGAGTCGTGCCGAGCTGGTGATGCCGCCGCAGATCGAGGCCAAGCAGGTGGCCGGTACCGCACTGTACGCCGCCAAGGCGGTGTTGAACGGCCGCTTCGACGACGTGAAGCATCTGCTGGTGGACAACTTCCTGAAGAAGTAGTGGGTTGGTCGATGCAGGGCTGCGCCCTGCACCCGCAGAGGCCAGAGCAACGTCAAGGGCAAAAGCAGGGTATTGGTGGAATGGCGGGGGTGGGGGGGGGGGGGGGGGGGGGGGGGGGGGGGGGCGGGGCCCCCCCCCCCCCCGCCCCCGCCCGCCCCCCCGCCCCCCCCCCCCCCCCCCCCCCCCCCCCCCCCCCCCCCCCCCACCCCGCCTTCGACAGTCTCCTGCGATCTGTCGGAACGGCACATT
>NZ_JAWIRX010000030.1:0-30543 GCF_036319965.1 Stenotrophomonas sp. SMYL41
GCAGCTTGCGGAACATTTCAACGCCGGTCACGGTGGTCTTCTGCACCGGACGGATGCCGACGATTTCGATTTCGTCACCGACCTTGATGATGCCGCGCTCGATACGACCGGTCACCACGGTGCCGCGACCCGAGATCGAGAACACGTCTTCCACCGGCATCAGGAACGGCTTGTCGATCGCACGCTCCGGCTCCGGAATCCAGGTGTCCAAGGCCTCGACCAGCTTGATGATGGCCGGCACACCGATGTCGCTCTGGTCGCCTTCCAGCGCCAGGCGGGCCGAACCGGCGATGATCGGGGTGTCGTCGCCCGGGAACTCGTACTTGCTCAGCAGCTCGCGCACTTCCATCTCGACCAGCTCGAGCAGCTCGGCGTCGTCGACCATGTCGGCCTTGTTCAGGAACACGACGATGTACGGCACGCCGACCTGGCGCGACAGCAGGATGTGCTCGCGGGTCTGCGGCATCGGGCCGTCAGCGGCCGAGCACACCAGGATCGCACCGTCCATCTGGGCGGCACCGGTGATCATGTTCTTGACGTAGTCAGCGTGGCCCGGGCAGTCAACGTGGGCGTAGTGACGGGTCGGGGATTCGTATTCGACGTGCGCGGTCGAGATCGTGATGCCACGCGCCTTTTCTTCCGGCGCGGCGTCGATCGCGGAGTAGTCCTTGAACTCGCCACCGAAGCGCTCGGCACCGATCTTGGTCAGTGCGGCGGTCAGCGTGGTCTTGCCGTGGTCGACGTGACCGATGGTGCCGACATTGACGTGCGGCTTGGTGCGCTCGAACTTACCCTTGGCCATGGCTGCTTATCTCGAATTCGTCTGAGAGGTGATGCTTGAGATGGTGCTCACGAAAGGAATCGAACCTTCGACCTCTTCCTTACCAAGGAAGTGCTCTACCGACTGAGCTACGTGAGCCGAGTTTTGCATTATGACATGAACTCGATACTATTCAAAGTTCATTCAATGGAGCGGGAGACGGGAATCGAACCCGCACCATCAGCTTGGAAGGCTGAGGTTCTACCATTGAACTACTCCCGCGCCGGGAATGTCACAACGTGAAACTGGTGGAGGGAGGTGGATTCGAACCACCGAAGGCGTAAGCCAGCAGATTTACAGTCTGCCCCCGTTGGCCGCTTGGGTATCCCTCCTTACCACCCCAACCCGTTGCCGCCGAAGCGTTGCGGTGTGTGGTGGTGAGCCGCTTATTCTGCTGATCAGGCGGGGGGCTGTCAACGCTTTTTTCCATCTTTTTCACACGTTGTCGCAAACCCATTGATACGCAAGGTTATTGCCCAGGGACCGGCAGGGTCTCGCTGGCGAAAATTGCGACATGAGGGACACCGTCGGCGCCGATCCAGCCCCGATACATGCCCTGGGTGTTGAACGGCGTGGCCATTTTCCCGTCTGCGCCGAGCACGATCGCACCACCATCGCCGCCCAACTGCGGAATCGTTTCGTTGATCACGCCCTTGCCAGCCTGCTCCGGGGTCTGCCCCTGGTAGCGCATGCGTGCGCAGATCTCGTGCGCGGCCGCAGTACGGATGTAGTACTCGCCCCAACCGGTGCCCGACACCGCACAGCGCGCATCGGCCCAGGTGCCTGCACCGATGATCGGCGAGTCACCCACTCGGCCATAGCGCTTGTTGGTCATGCCGCCAGTGGACGTGCCGGCGGCCAGCTGCCCCTGCGCGTCCAGCGCGACCGCGCCCACCGTGCCGAAGTGCCTTGCGGTCTCCAGGTCGGCATGGGCCTGGCCGCTGGCCTCTTCCTTCAGTGCGCGCTGCAGCTGCTGCCAGCGCTTCTCTGTACGGAAGTAGGAGGGATCCACCAGGGCAATACCCTGCTCGGCCGCGAAGGCCTCGGCGCCCTGCCCGACCATCATCACGTGCCTGGACTTCTGCATCACGGTCTGCGCCAGCAGGATCGGGTTGCGCACCCGCTGCACGCCGGCCACCGCGCCCGCCGCCTGGGTCGCGCCATCCATCACCGCCGCGTCCAGCTCGTTGTGGCCGTCATGGGTGAACACCGCGCCCTTGCCGGCGTTGAAGGTCGGATCGTCCTCCAGCACCGTAATCGCTGCGGTGACGGCAGCCAGCGCCGGACGACCCGCCGCCAGTTCGGCATGGCCCTTCAGCAGCGCGGCGCGCAACGCATCGCGCGCGGCCTTCTCTTCGGCCGGCGACAGGTCCTTGCGCTCGACGCCGGCACCGCCGTGGATGACCAGCAGCGGCGAGGCGGCCGGGGCGGCCTGGGCAAGCAACGGCAGGGACAGCAGCACAGACAGCGCCAGGCGCAGTTTCATCGGGTACATCTCCAGCAGGACGAGGGAATGGATTGCGGGTGGAACATCATTGGCGGACGACTTCGATCTGGCCGTCGGCGACGTCGGCCACGGCCTGGTAATCGGCCTCGGCCTGGAAGTCGTCCAGCCGCATGCGGCTGCCACTGGCGACCACCGTTACCGGTACGGCATGGAAGCGCAGCGGTTCGCCCTCGACCAGACGATCGGCATCACGACCGGGACTGACCACCCAGACCTTGCCTTCGCCGTCGGCGCTGTAGACCTGGGCCTGGCCATCCGGCTCCACGCACAGGGCGGTGTCCTCATCGACGCCAATGCCGACGACGCCCGGGTCACCACTGTCCTGCGCCGCACGGGCCACGAACACGATGAGGCGGCCAAGGCGGTCACGCTTGTCGAAATGGGTATCGGTGACCACGCGCCGCAGGTAGGGCATCTGCAGGAATCCACTGTCGATGGTGACAGCGCTGCCCATCGGGTCGGCCAGCGCACCGGCGGAGGTGATGCTGCCGCCATCCATCGCGCCATAGGCGTAGCCGCCGAGGATTGCCAGGCCGGCGCTGGTACCGGCAATCGGCTTGCCGGCGCGTACATGTGCATTGAGTGCGCGGTTGAGTGCGGTGCCCTTCCAGAAGCGGATGTAGCGTGACTGGTCGCCACCGGCGATGAAGATGGCATCGGCTGCGGCAACCACGCGCAGCACGGCCGGATCGTCGGCACCGCGACGGCTGTCGAAGACCAGGGTCTGTACCGCCGTGGTGCCGCCGATCTCGTGGTACAGGCGGTCCTGCAGCTCATCGCCACCGGAGGCGCGCAGGATCAGCACACGGCCATTGCCGGCCTGCCTCAGCCACCAATGGAAGGCCTCGGGTACCCATTCGCCACCGCCCATCAGCATCATCGCCGGCGCGCGCGGGCCGGGACGCGGGGCTTCAAGGTCGCCGGCTTCGTAATAGGCGAAGCCGGGACCCAGCAGATCCTGCGCGGGTGCGGCCAGTGGCCAGGCCAGCACAAGCAGCGCCAGCCAGGCAAAGGGGAGGGTCCGGTGGAGGCTTCGCATCCCTGATCTCCCTGAACGACATCGACTTGCAAGCGTTTTCACTCTTTGCCAGATAGGCACCCAGTAGTCAAGGACATAAAAAAGGCGTTAAATGCGCGCGCCCATTCCGGAAATCTGAATGGGGGACAGGGCCCCTCCTCTGCGGGCCGGCTTCATTTCCGAGAATTCTTCATGCGTAGACAGGCGATGGCGTGGTCGATCCAGCTGGCGTTGATGGGCGTGGCTGCTTCCGCGGCGGCCCAGACTCCGGCTTCCTCTTCGGTGCAGCAGCTGGACGCGGTGCAGGTCACCGGCTCGCGCATTCCGCGCGCCCAGGTGGAAGGCCCCGCCCCGATCACGGTGATCAACGCCGAACAGATCCGCTCCAGTGGCTTCACCAGCGTGCCGGACGTGCTGCGTGCGATGACCCAGAACGGCGGTGAGACGCAGAGCCAGCAGTCTTCCAGCGGCGCCGACTTCTCGCCGGGCGCCCAGCAGGTGGACCTGCGCGGCCTAGGCCCGAACCACACGCTGGTGCTGGTCAATGGCCGCCGTATCGCCGACTTCCCGATGCCGTTCAAGGGCCGCAGCAACTTCACCGATGTCTCCAACATTCCGCTGGGGATGATCGAGCGCATTGAAGTGCTGACCGGCAGCGCCTCGGCCATCTATGGTTCGGACGCGATCGCCGGCGTGGTCAACTTCATCCTGAAGAAGAAGGCCGACGGCACCACCATCGACATGCGCATGGGCACCACCACCGAAGGCGGTGGCGAGTCGTTCGACATGAGCATCGCCAGCGGTTTCAGCCGTGGCAACTTCAACGCGGTATACAGCGTCGAGCTGCAGTCGCAGGCCCCGCTGTGGGCCTATGACCGTGACATCCAGGACTCGACCCAGGATGGCCCGACCGAGGGTTCGCGCATCGCTCGCCGTGCCTACCTGCGCACCGACTACAACGATGACTATCTGGACCCGGGCGCCGCCACCTGCGAAGCCCTGGCCGGGCAGAACCAGGGCAGCACCTACCGCGCCTATCGCCCGAAGTACGGCTACTACTGTGGCAGCGACAGCTCGATCGGCTACGGCACCATCCTCAGCAAGCGCCGCGGCGCCAACGGCTACGCGTCGCTGAGCTACGACTTCGACAACGGCCAGCAGTGGTTCGCCGATGTGCAGCTGGGCCACCACACGATGTCACTGATGCGCGACGTCACCCAGTGGGGCCGCATGGACGCCAACGGCGATGAGTCGGGTTATTTCAACAACGAAGCCACCGGCGAGATCGAGTTCTGGCAGCGCCAGTTCTCGCCAGAGGAAATGGGTGGCCTGCGCAACGCCATGGTGCGCAGCACGCAGAAGACCTTCAGCGTGACCACTGGCTTCAAGGGCAACCTGGCCGGCAACTGGGACTACGAAGCGGCGCTGAGCCATTCGCAGTACCAGTCGCGGATCAGCTGGGCGCAGATCATCGCCGCCAAGGCCAATGACCTGTTCCTCGGTCCGCAGCTGGGCGTGGATGACGACGGTTTCCCGATCTACAACGCCGACCCGTCACGCCTGTACCGGCCGCTGACCCGCGCCGAGTACGATTCGATCGCCGCGCGTACCACCTACACCCCGAAGTCGCGCACCGAGACGGCTGCGTTCACGCTGACCAATTCCGCGCTGTTCGGCCTGCCGGGCGGTGATGCCGGTTTCGCCGCAACCGTGGAAGTGGGCCAGCAGGCGTACTCGCTCAATCCCGATCCGCTGGCGACCGGGTACTACTACTACAGCTGGAAGGATTCGGACGGCAAGGGTTCGCGCAACCGCTGGGCGACCGCTGCCGAGCTGCGCATGCCGCTGCACGAGACGGTCAACCTGAGCGTGGCCGGCCGCTACGACCAGTACCGCTATTCCGGCCACACCATCGGCAAGGCGACCTGGAGCGGCGGCCTGGAATGGCGCCCGATCGACACGCTGCTGGTCCGCGGTTCGTACGGCACCGCGTTCCGTGCGCCGGACCTGCACTACGTATTCGCCGGCCCGGGCAACGATGAGACCACCGCCGAAGACCTGTACAGCTGCCGCGCGGACGGCGCCACCGACTGCGCCGACTACGAACGCAACCTGGTCCGCAGCCGCACCGGCAACCGCCAGCTCGACCCGGAAACCAGCACCTCGTGGAGTGCCGGCTTCGTCTGGTCGCCGGCGATCGGCCTGGACCTGTCGGTGGACTGGTTCGACATCGACATGCGCAACCAGGTGCAGGACATGGACGTGCGCACGATCCTGGCCAACGAAGCGAACTGCCGCCTGGGCAGCGCCGACATCACCTCGCCGACCTGCGTGGATGCGCTCGCCCGCATCACCCGCAGCAACGACGGGCGCCTTTATGGCGTGCGCGTGGAGCCGATCAACGTCGCCCGAGAGTCCACCTCCGGCATCGACGTCGGCCTGCGCTACCGCCTGCAGACGGGCATCGGCGACTTCATCTTCAACGGCACCCACACCTGGGTGAAGAAGCATGATTTCCAGCGCTACCCGGGCGACCGCAGCGAAGACCAGTTCGCAGTGAACAGTGGCTTCGACATCCCGCGCACCAAGACCAGCCTGAGCGTGACCTGGGAGAAGAATGCGTGGTCGGCAACCGTGTACGGCTCGCGCCTGGGCAAGCTGCCAACCTCGGACAGCTACGACCAAGTGTTCGACTGGGACAGCGGTGACAGCCCGTACATCAAGGCAACCTACCGCTACAACGCGTCGCTGCAGTACCGCTTCGACGACCACTCGCGCCTGTCGCTGTCGGTGGTCAACGTGTTCAACAAGATGCCGCCGAAGGACCGTACCTACACCGCGTACCCCTACTACGACGTGTCCTGGTTCGACAGCGTCGGCCGCACGATCAACCTGCAGTACACGCACAAATTCGGTGGCAGCGCACTGTAAGTGCCAGGCCAGCGCCGATACAGGAGCCCCCGCTTCGGCGGGGGTTCTTTTTTTCTGCTGGCTGAACGGCGTCCAAGCAGGGACCGCTGCCTGGCCGGTCCGCAATGGCTTTTAGGAAACAGCTGATTCCGCGCCATCCGCGCCGCTCCCTAGCATCGTTGCATGTTCCGCTTCCCCCGCCCTTCGCTGCAGCAGGCCGTGCCATCGACCACCGCGTCGGTGCTGCTGCGCTGCCTGACCGTGTGCGTCTTCATCTGCCTGGCCGCCGCGGCCGGGTTCTACCTGCTCACCGCATTCACCGAGGACATCTCGACCCATCGCCGCGAGATGAACGCGGCGGCCTACAGGGCCCAGATCTATTTCGACCAGCGCGAAGCCCTGCTGCGCTACCTGGGCGATTCGGTGGTGACGGGCAACCCGGATGCAGCTGCGGCGGACAGCGATGGCATGCGCCAGGTGCCGCTGGAGGGTGCCGGCGGCCAACCGGGCCAGCGGCTGCTGTTGTCAACGCGCGCCGAGCACACGCTGCAGGCGCTGCAGACGCACCTGCTTCTGGTCGACGCCCGGGGCGCGCATTGGCTGGCCGGAGGCGAGGTCGATGTCGACCTGGCGCGACTGCCCTCGCTGCGCGTGCTTCAGGCGCGCAGCGGCAGCGTGGAGGGAGCCGACCCGGTGTACTGGCTGCGCCCGGGTGACAGTGGCGTTGCATTGGCCCAGCCGGTACAGGCGGGCCCCCATCCGACGCAGTGGCTGGTGCTGCTGCTCGATGGCGCGGCGGCGGCGAGCATGATCGACGGCCAGGGCATCGGCGGCTATGCGCTGCTCGACCGTGGCGGGCAGCCTGCATTGTCCAGCCAGGCCCCGCGGCTGGATGGTGCGGGCTGGAAGACCCTGCGGGAGCGCCAGGACGACAGCTTCGGCACGTTGTGGAGCGGCGGGCTTCCGCGCGGCGTAGCGCTGGTGAAAGGGGTCGGCAATGATGGCTGGCGGCTGGTCTACCACCTGCCGCCGCAGCTGCTGCTGGGCGACCTGGCGGTGCCTCTGCTGATCTGCGTGTTGTTGCTGCTGCTGGCCGGCCTCGCGCTGCGCCTGCTGCGGCATCGCGTGGACCTCCAGTTGATCCAGCCGGCCCTGCAGCAACACCGCCGGCTGCTGGAGAACCTGGATTTCAGTTCGACGGTGATCGACATGGCGCCGGTCGGCATCTGCGTCCTGCGCCGCAGCGACCGCGCGCTGCTGCTCTCCAACCAGCTGCTGCGCGACTGGCTTGGCGAAGAAGGCGAGCACAGCGACTGGCAGGCGCCATGGCGCGGGCATGCCGGCGAGCGCGGGCGTGGACTGGAATTCACCACCCGCGATGGTCGCCAGCTGCAGGTGCTGCACGCGGCCTGCCGCTACCAGGGCGATGACGTGCTGCTGTGCGTGTTCCATGACATTTCCCGGCACCGCCAGGCACAGGCCGCACTGTCGTCGGCGCGCCAGGCCGCCGATGCGGCCAACCAGGCGAAGAGCGCGTTCCTGGCCACCATGAGTCATGAGATCCGCACCCCGCTGTACGGCGTGCTGGGCACGCTGGAACTGCTCGGGCACACTTCGCTGGACGCGCGGCAGTCGCAGTACCTGCGTACCATCGAGAGTTCCTCATCGGTCCTGCTGCAGTTGATCAGCGACGTGCTGGATGTTTCCAAGATCGAGTCAGGGCAGCTCAGCCTGGAGCCGGCGGCGTTCTCGCCGCGCGAGCTGACCGAGAGCGTGCTGCGCAGCTTTGCCGCGTCGGCCACCTGCAAGGGCCTGCAGATCCTGGTCTGTACCGACCCGCGCCTGCCGACGCGGGTGCTCGGTGATGCCGACCGCATCCGCCAGGTGCTGGGCAACCTGCTCAGCAACGCGATCAAGTTCACCGAACATGGGCGAGTGGTGCTGCGCGTGCGCCAGGTACAGCGCGAAGGTGAATCCAGCGTGCTGGCCTGGCAGGTCACCGACACCGGCGTGGGTATCGCCGCCGAAGAACAGGCGCGGTTGTTCGAACCGTTCCGCCAGGTCCGCGGCGCGGCCAGTGCACAGGGCACCGGGCTGGGCCTGTCCATCAGCGACCGCCTGGTGCGCCTGATGAGCGGCGAACTGCAGGTGGTGAGCGAGCCTGGCCTGGGCAGCAGCTTCAGCGTGCGCCTGCCCTTGCCGGTTCTGCCCACCGCAGAGGATGGCCCTGTGCTGCTACCGGAGCCGCCGATCCTGGTGCGCGGCCGCGACCGCGAGCTGGTCGACAGTGCCTGCGGCTGGCTGCGTCGCTGGGGCGCAAACGCGCAGCCCCTGCAGGGCGACCCAGCACTGCTGGACCATGACGGCGCGATCCTGATGGATGGTGAGGCCGGGATGCCGTTGGCCTGGACAGGACCCCGCGTGGTGGCGTCGATCGACGGCGGTGACCAGCCCACTGTTGCCGCCGATGGCAGCCTGGTGGTGACCCTGCACGGGATGACCGCCATCGGCAATGCATTGGCCAACGTGCAGCAGCAACGTGCGGCGCTGCCGGAGACATCGCGCGCGGCACCGCCGGTGCCGCTGGGCCTGCGCGTGCTTGCCGTCGAAGACAATCCGATCAACCGGGTGATCCTGGCCGAGCAGCTGCGCACCCTCGGCTGCGATGTGGAGCTGGCACAGGACGGCGTGGAAGCCCTGCAGCGATGCCGCGAGCAGTCATTCGACCTGGTGGTGACCGATATCAACATGCCGCGCATGGACGGTCACGCGTTGGCCCGCCAGCTGCGCGATGACGGCAACCCGGTGCCAGTGATCGGTGCCACCGCCAATGCCACCGCCGAGGAGCGCGAGCGCTGCCTGGCCAGTGGCATGCAAGGCTACCTGAGCAAACCCATCGACATCGCCCGCCTGCGCAAGGCGCTCAACGCCCTGCGCCAAGGAGACCCCGCATGACCCAGCGTGTCCTGATCCTGGAAGACCAGCCCTTCCAGCGCGGCTTCCTGGCCAACCTGTTCGGCAGCCGCGCCGGCGTGCAGGTCGATGCCTGCGAGGACGTGGATGCGGCCATCGCGTTGTGTGCATGCCAGCCCTATGACCTGGTGGTCAGTGACCTGCTGATGCCCGGACAGGACGGCATCCAGTTCATCCAGGCGCTGGCCGCACAGCCGCGCCCGCCGCGCCTTGCGGTAGTCAGTGCCGCGCCGCGCCGGATGATGACCTCGGCACGGCTGATGGCCGAATCGCTGGGGCTGGATGTGATCGGGCTGCTGCCCAAGCCAGTGGCCGCCGCCGATGTAGACGCCCTGTTCGAGGCCCTGGCGCAGGCGCGTCCGGTTGCCGACGACGCCCCCGCGCGCGCGGCGGCTGCGCCCGAACCGGATGCATCGCAGCTGCGCCAGGCCATGGCCGATGGCAGCCTGACGGCCTGGTTCCAACCGAAGAAGTCACTGCAGTCAGGACGGGTCGTGGCGGCCGAGGCACTGGTGCGCTGGCGCCACCCCCAGCTGGGTACGCTGGCCGCTGGCAGCTTCCTGCCGGCGATCTGCCGCTACGGGCTGGAGGGCGATCTGCTGCGGATGATGCTCAAGGCCAGCATCAGCGCGCAGGCGCGCTGGCGCAGGCAAGGTTTCCGGGTACCGGTGTCGATCAACCTGCCCCCTCACCTGCTGGAGCAGTCGGATCTGCCCGACGAGCTGCTGGCGCTGACCCTGGCCTACGGCGGTACACCCGGTGAGTTGTGCTTCGAACTGATGGAAAACAGCACCACGCGGCACGTCAGCGACTTCTATGCCGGCGCCTGCCGCCTGCGCATGAAGGGCTTCGGCCTGGCCCAGGATGATTTCGGGCAGGGCCTGAGCTCGGTCCACAACCTGGTCAATACCCCTTTCACCGAGGTCAAGATCGACCGCGCGCTGGTCAGCGGCTGCGCCCGCGACCCGGCCCTGCACCTGACCCTGTCAACGGTGATCGCACTGGCCAACCAGCTGGGCCTGACCATCGTGGCAGAGGGCGTGGAAAGCGATGCCGACCTGGCCGCGCTGCGCCAGTTGGGGTGCAGCCAGGTGCAGGGCTTCCTGATCTCGCAGGCGCTGCCGTCGGATGAGTTCACCCGCCTGCTGGATGAAGAAGCGCCCCAGTGGGACGACGCGCCGCGGGCCGCCCTGCGCTGACACGGATTCCACGGCGGCTTCACGAAATCATCAAGTTGCATTGACGATCCTGTCTGTGCAGCGGCGGCGGAGTTCCATCCGTTGCTGCACAAGGTGCCGCTGACCGCCCCCTGCTCCGAGACCTGCCATGCCGGCCGAGGCCGCTCCTGTACGCCGACTCGCTCGCCGCTCGCTGCGCGTCCACGCCCTGCTGATTGGCGTGGTGGTGCTGGCGACCCTGCAGGCCGGACTGCTGTTGTCGGCCGGCTCGCAGCTGTTGAACGAAGAGCGCAGCAAGATCGAGTACCACTTCCGCCGCCTGGACGGCACGCTGCGCGAGCAGGAGCGCTTCCTTCGCCAGTGGCGTCTGCATGATGTCGGCACGCGTGGGCAGCCGGTGGCCGATGCCAGCGTGGAGCTGCAACGCGGCCCCTTGTTCGCCAACTTTGCGGTGATCGGGAGCGAGGGGGCCAGTCTTTCGCCACCGACCGAGCTGGGCGACCGCTTCCTGCGCTTCTACGGCACGTTCTGGTCGGCCTCGCGCTATCCACCACCCCAATGCCTGCTGGTCGATGGCCAGGGCACGCGCGGGCTGCTGGCACCTGTACAGATCGCCGGTACCGACGCGAGCCAGAACAGCCCGCATCACCTGCGCCCGGCGATCGCCAGCATCCATCGGGTCATGGGGACGCAGCCGGCGCTGCAACGCGGTGGCATCGTCTGGGTGGGCGTGCCTTGGCGCGACCGGCAGACCTGGCTGCTGGCCATCGCCCACGCCCCACAGGATGCGCGCCTTTGGGGTGAGGACGACAAGGACTCGCAGGCGGCGTTGGCCTGCCTGCTCGATCCCGGCCGTGTCGATGACTATCGGCAGGTGCTGGGTGTCCCGGTGTTCCAGCGGTTGTCGCTGTTCGATGCCAATGGCCAGCGCCTGCTGGGCGATGCGGCCGATGCCAGCGACGCCGGCACCTCCTGGCAGGCCGGCCTCGGTGGCCTGCAGTTCCGCATGCGCAGCGAGCGCGGCTGGCTGGCGGTCTACCACGTCGGGTGGCGACAGGTGTTCCAGCACCCGCAAGGGCCATTGCTGGGCGCGACCGTGGTCGCCCTGCTGCTGGCACTGGGTGGCACGCTGGTGCTGCGCGCGTACCGGCGTTCGGTCATCGAACCGCTGCGCAGCAACCACGCGCGCCTGCTGGAAAGCGAAGCCTTCAGTCGCACGATCCTGGACAACGCGCCGATCGGGCTGTGCCTGCTGCGCCGTTCCGATGGCAATGTGCTGCTGGACAACGCCCTTGCCCGCCGCTGGCTGGGCGAGGACCACCATGCCGGCGGCTGGCATGGCCCGTGGCGGCGGAGCGTACTGGCTGCCGGCGGCACCACGCTGGGCGATGGCCTGGCCTACGCCACGCCCGAAGGCCGCCACCTGCTGGTGACCGCGACACCGGCGCGCTATCGCGGCGAGCCGGCAGTGCTCTGCCTGTTCATTGATCTGAGCAGCCAGCATGAGGCCGAACAGGTGCTGCAGCAGGCGCGCCGCGCCGCCGACCAGGCCAACCGCGCAAAGAGCCAGTTCCTGGCCACCATGAGCCATGAGATCCGCACGCCGCTGTACGGCGTCCTTGGTACGCTTGAGCTGCTGGGGCTGACGCCACTGGATGCGCGGCAGCAGGACTACCTGGCAACGATCCAGCGTTCGTCCTCTACCCTGATGCAGCTGATCAGCGACATCCTGGATGTCAGCAAGGCCGAGGCCGGGCAACTGAGCCTGGAGCCCAGCCCATTCGATCCGGTGCGGTTGACCGAAGACGCGCTCGACTCGTACGCCGCTGCGGCCGCCAACAAGGCACTGCAGTTCTACGCCTGCATCGATGCCGACGTGCCGCCCATGGTGTGCGGTGATGCCGCGCGGATCCGCCAGGTGCTCAACAACCTGATCAGCAACGCACTGAAGTTCACCGACAGCGGGCGCGTGGTGGTCCGCGTTTCGGCACGCTGGCAGGAGCAACGCTGCTGGCTGCAATGGCAGGTGGCCGATACCGGTATCGGCATTGCCAGCGAACACCAGGCGCATCTGTTCGAGCCGTTCTTCCAGGCCAACCCGGGCACCGATGCGATGCGGGGCACCGGCCTGGGCCTGGCCATCTGCGCGCATCTTGTGGCGTTGATGGAAGGGCAGCTGCGCGTGGTCAGCGAGAGCGGCCTGGGCAGCAGTTTCAGTGTTGAACTGCCGCTGCCATCGGCACCACCGGATCCGCAGCAGTCACCCGCGCCGCAGCTGCCCGCCGGCCTGCAGATACAGGTGCGGGGCAGCGTGCGAGAACTGGTGCAATCGCTTTGCGAGCGCCTGCAGCAGCGCGGTGCACAGGCCAGCGTTTACCGTGAGGACGTCGCGGCAGGCTTGCCATCGGCGGGCGTGCTGCTCGACCTGGCCCTGGACGACTCCCTGCCCGGATGGGCGGATGGACCGCGCGTGGTCGCCTGCCGCGAAGGCGGCGTGCGGCCGCGGCAGGTCAACGGCGTCTGGCAGGTTGGCCTGCATCGGTTCGACGCGATCGTGGTCGCCCTGGCCGCAGCCAGTGGCCAGCCGCTGGCCGCCAGCGCAGAAGGGCGCCTGCCAGCGACGCGTCATTTCGGCCTGCAGGTGCTGGTCGCCGAGGACAACCCGATCAACCAGGCGATCCTGCGCGACCAGCTGGAGCAGCTCGGCTGCCGCGCCGTGGTCGCCAGCGATGGCAATGAAGCGCTGGGCTACTGGCAACAGGGCGCGTTCGCGCTGGTGCTGACCGACCTGAACATGCCCGGGCTGGATGGCTACGGCCTGGCCCGCGCCTTGCGGGCACGGGGTGTCAGCGTGCCGATCCACGGCGCCACCGCCAATGCCGACCCGGCCGAACGCCAACGCTGCCAGGAATCGGGCATGCAGGGCGTGCTGGTCAAGCCGATCACGCTGGAAGCCCTGCAGCGCCTGCTGACCCGGATCGCCGACGGCGATGCGCCAGACTCTGCGATGCAGGAGCGCCGTGCGTCCACCGCATCGCACGACACGGATCCCCCGCTGCAGGTTCCCGCGAAGATGCAGTCGCTGTTCGTACAGACCATGCAGACCGACCTGGACAGCCTGCGCCAGGCAATCGCCGCTGCCGATCCCGCCCGCGTGGCGCAGGTTCTGCACCGCATCCGCGGCGCACTGGTGATCGTCGGTGCGCCCGCGCTGGTGGACAGCGGCCTGCAGATCGAACAGTGCCTTGCTGGCGGCGATGACCTGGCCACCCAGGCGGCCGCTCTTGCCGGCTTCCAGCGACGCCTCGAACAGTTGCTGCATCCGCTGCGCGTCGCTGCATCCCCTTCCCTTCCTGACGACCCGACCCTGCCATGACCACACGGATCCTCATCGCCGACGACCACCCGATCGTGCTTGCCGGCATCCGCGACGTGCTGGCCGGGGAACTGGACCTGGACATCGTGGGCGAAGCGGCCGATCCGGGTACGCTGATCGAGCTGATGACCCGGACCCGGCCACAGGCGGTCATCACCGACTACAGCATGCCGGGGGGCGATCGCTTCGGGGACGGCATCAAGCTGATCTCGTTCCTGCGCCGCAGCTTCCCGGAGACACGCCTGCTGGTGCTGACGATGGTGTCCAATCCATCGTTGGTTGCGGCGATGTATGCCGCCGGCGCGGGCGGCGTGGTGCTCAAGAGCCATGGATTGGGCAGCCTGGTACAGGCCCTGCGCGTGGTGCTGGCCGACCGCGTCTACCGCCCCCCGGGACTGCTGCCGGTAGCCGCGAGCGAACCGGCCGATGCCGATGCGGTCCGTGCGCGCCTGTCGCCGCGCGAGCTGGAGGTGATCCGCCTGTTCACCAGCGGCATGAGCGTGGGCGACATCGCACGCCAGCTGCAGCGCAGCGCCAAGACGGTCAGCACGCAGAAGATCAGCGCGATGCGCAAACTCGGCGTGGACAGCGACCAGGCGCTGATCGAGTACTGCCTGCAGGCGTCACTGTTCGGCTGAGGCCCACTCCTGCCTGAACCCTGCCGGCCCTGTGGGAACTGCAGTGGCTTTAGGAAACGCCTGATTCCATAGGACAAGGACGATTTCTAGGCTGGACGCATCCCAGCATGGTGCAGGTGGCAAGCAATTGCCGCTTCGCCCGGAGGGACGGAAGTCCGATGGCGCCTGCAGGCGCCGTGGCTGTGGCTTCCGCAGCGACGCGGCCCTGCCGCGTCAGTCCGCGCAGCCTTGCTGCGCCCTGCCACAGGAAGTCCATCAGCATGAACGCCTCCCCCTCACGGCCCCGCCGTGCGTATGGGCGCGCGCGCGCGCCGCGTGTGCCCCTCATTCCCAGCCTGCTGGCTACTGCCCTGTGGGCAGCCCTGCCGGCGCATGCCGCAGACCTCACCGGCCCGCTGCTGGTCGACGACGGTGACAGCCTGCAGATGGGTGCCGACGATGTCCTCAACCACAGCGCGGGCAGCTTTGCACTCACGGTCACCGGTACCGGCAGCACTGCGCTGATCGACGGCAGCCACATCCACGTGACCGGCAATGGCAGCGGCGTGTCCGCCGCCAGCGGCGGCCAGGTGCAGCTGCGCGGTGCAACGCTGTCGATCGCACCGGCGACCGGCACGGGCTTCTATGCGCTGTATGCCAACGGTGCCGGCAGCGTGATCGACGCACGCGATGTCGACATCGAGACCACCCGCAACGGCAGCGGCTATGGCAGCGTGCAGGCGTCCAACGGTGGCGTGATCCGCTACACCGGAGGCCGCATTGCGATGACCGGCGGCGTCGGCACCCTGGTCGGCGCCTCCGGCAACGGCAGTGAGGTTCACCTGGACACCCTGCAGATGAGCGCCGACAGTGGCGCACGCCTGCGCGCCGAAAGCGCCGGCCTGCTGACGATCCGCAACAGCCGGATCACCCTGGCTCCCGGCGGCATCCTCGCCGGCGTCGCCGTCGATGGCGTGGGCAGCCGCGCCGAGTTGTACGACACCTACCTGGATGGCGGCTGGTTCGATATCGACAGCGGCGGCAGCGTGCTGCTGGAGAACGTGAAAGCGCACTCGGTGGGTGGCAGCATGCGCCTGCTCGGCAGCAGCATCAGCAAGACCTATTCCAGCGCGGTGATCAACGGCGGCAGCTTCTACACCGTTGGCGGCTATGGCGTGAACATCAACAACTGGGGCCAGCTGACCGCCCGCGATGCGGCGTTCGATGTGCGCGAAGGCTTTTCCGGATTCTGGCTGGCCAGCGACGAGTCGCGCCTGCAGCTGACCAACAGCACCATTGATACCTGGACCGACACCCATGGCTACGGCGTGGAGATCGCCGGCGGCGTCGCCACCGTGCAGGGTGGCCGGATCACCACGCACGGTGATGCGACCTACGGCGTGCGCGTGACCGGATCCACCGGCAGCACCGCCAGCCGCATCGAAGCCAACGGCAGCGTGATCGACGTGCGCGGCAACGGCGGCGGCGGCGTGTTCATCGGCGGCTCCACCGCCACCGCGCTGCTCGACAACGTTGCGATCCGCAGCGACGGCGAGAATGTGTTTGGCATCGTGCACATGAACACGGCGCGGCTGACCCAGGCCGACCGCCTGGACATCCGCATGACCGGCAGCAACAGCGGCGGCTATCGCTCCTACCTGACCGCGTTCGGCCCGTACTGGAACCGCGCCACCCTCAACGACAGCCACATCGAGACCGCCAGTGGCGCCGCGTTCTGGCTGCAGGGCAGCAACCACGCGTTGACCGTCAATGGCAGCGATGTGACTGCGGGCGACGGCAGCGGCCGGCTGCTGCGGGTCAGCGACACGTATTCACCGACGGCAGCAGCGTGGCGACCAGCCGCATCGACTTCAGTGCCGACGCCAGCACGCTGCGCGGTGACGTGGTGGTCGACAGCGCCACGGCCGACGTACACATGCTGCTGGGCAACGGCACCACCTTCAGCGGTGCCCTGCGCAACGACTCCGGCTACCAGGTCGCACAGCTGGCGCTGGATGGCAGCAGCCAGTGGAACGTACGTGCCAGTTCCAGCGTCGGCACGCTCGAACACGCCGGCACCATCGCCTTCGATGCGCCGGCGGCAGACGGCTTCAAGACCGTCACCGTCAGCGGCGACTACGTGGGCAATGGTGGCCAGTGGAACTTCAACCGCGCGCTGGGCGACGACACTTCGCTGGGCGACCAGCTGGTGATCAACGGCAACAGCAGCGGCACGGCCAGCGTGAGCGTGCGCAATGCCGGCGGCACCGGTGCGCTGACCCAGGAAGGCATCCGCCTGATCACCGTGGCCGGCCAGTCGGATGCACAGTTCAGCCTGCAGGGGCGCGCGGTCGCCGGTGCCTACGACTACTTCCTGTTCAAGGGCGGTGTGTCGACCCCGGATGATGGCAACTGGTACCTGCGCTCGGAATACGTGCCGCCGGTCGATCCGCCGGAACCGCCGGATCCCCCGATCGACCCGCCGCAGCCGCCGGATCCCCCGATCGACCCGCCACAGCCGCCGGAACCGCCGGTCGACCCGCCGTTGCCGCCGGAGCCGCCGATCGATCCGCCGCGCCCGCAGGTGGAACGCCCGGAACCGGCGGCCTACCTGGCCAACCGCAGCGCCGCGCTGGGCATGTTCCGGCACAGCCTGCACGACCGCGCCGGTGATCCCGCCGCCCTGGCCGGCGCCAGCCGTGACGCCGTGGCCTGGATGCACCTTCGCAGCGCGCAGCCCGACAGCCATGACCGCAACCGCCAGGTCCAGGTCGATGGCCAGATCAGCAGCGTGCTGGTCGGCGCCGGACGCCGCTTCGAGGTGGGTGGCACGGGCGAACTGCAGGCCGGTGCGATGCTCGGCCATGGCCGCGCGCGCAATGACAGCCGCTCGCAGGTGACCGGCTACACCGCGCGTGGCGTGGTCACTGGCACCAGCGTGGGCGCCTATGCGACCTGGCTGCAGGATGCGCGCATGGAAGGCGGTGCCTATGTGGATGGTTGGCTGCAGTACGGCCGCTTCCGCAACAGCGTGCAGGGCGAAGGCCTGCAGAAGGAGCGCTATGACGCCCGCAACTGGAGTGCATCGGCCGAGGCCGGCTATGTGCTGCCTCTGCGGCGCACCGCGCAGCGCGGCATCTACCTGGAACCGCAGCTGCAGGTGGTGCACAGCCGCTATGACAGCGACCGCGTGGTCGAGGCCAACGGCACGGTGGTCGAAGACCACGGTGGCGGCGAGACCAGCACCCGCCTCGGCCTGCGCCTGTACAGCCGTGGGTTGAGCGCGGCGCAAGGCCAGGTGCACCCGTACGTGGCGGTGAACTGGTGGTCCGGCGGCAATGGCGCGGGCCTGGCAATGGACGGCGAGCGGCTGCAGCGGCAGCTGCCGCGCGACATCTATGAAGCCAAGGCCGGCGTGCAGGTGGATCTGTCCGGCGGCTGGCGCGGCTGGGGTGAACTGAGCCGGCAGAGCGGCGGCATGGGCTTCCGCGATGTCGGCGCCCAGCTGGGCGTGTCGTACAACTGGTGATGCGGGACGTGCCCGGCAAGGGAGTGCCGGGCACTTTTTCCACATGCGGCGTGGAAAGCGATGGGGGTTTGGTGTGGACAAGTGCCTGCGAACCGCACGTAGCAAGCGTTTCAGGATGTGGCTGTTTTTTGTCCATGCCCCTTCGCGGTTTTCCACACCCCTCGTGGAGAGTGGTTGGGATTTGATGTGGACAAGTGGGTGGGAGTGTTGCCACGCAGGCGTTTCGAAGCATGGTGAAAAATTGTCCATGCTGCACGGGAAAGCCGTGTAAGGCCGAGCATGGGCTCGGTTCTACAGAGGCGGGCGCGGTTTTCCACATCCGCCGTGGAAAGCGATGGGAGTTTGCTGTGGACAAGTACCGGCGAACATCACACCGCAAGCGTTTCGCACTGTGGTGGTTTTTTGTTCATCACCGGAAACGCGAACGCCCCGCACAGGGCGGGGCGTCCGGGGTCGATCCAATGCCGCTGGATCAGACGTTGAAGCGGAAGTGCAGGATGTCGCCTTCCTGCACGCGGTATTCCTTGCCTTCCAGGCGCAGGCGACCGGCTTCCTTGGCGCCGGCTTCGCCCTTGTACTTGATGAAGTCGTCATACGCGATGGTTTCGGCGCGGATGAAGCCCTTCTCGAAATCGGTGTGGATGACCGCGGCGGCCTGCGGGGCGGTGGCGCCCCTGCGCACGGTCCACGCGCGGACCTCCTTCACGCCAGCGGTGAAGTAGGTCTGCAGGCCGAGCAGGCTGTAGGCCGCGTTGATCACGCGGTTCAGGCCCGGCTCGCTCAGGCCCAGGTCGGCCAGGAAGGTATCGCGGTCTTCGTCGTCAAGCTGCGACAGCTCTTCTTCGATCGCGGCCGACACCGGCACCACCTGCGCGCCTTCGGCGGCAGCATGCGCACGCACGGCTTCCAGGTGCGGGTTGTTCTCGAAACCGTCCTCAAGCACGTTGGCGATGTACATCACCGGCTTCAGGGTCAGCAGGAACAGGTCGCGCACCAGCGCCTTCTCTTCCTCGTCCAGGCCCACCGAGCGGCCGGCCTTGCCATCCGACAGTGCGGCCTGCAGCTTGGCCAGCACCGGCTTGCGCGCCGCTGCATCCTTGTCACCACCCTTGGCCGCACGCTCGGCGCGGTTCAGCGCCTTCTCGACGCTGTCCAGGTCGGCCAGCGCCAGCTCGGTGTCGATGGTTTCGATGTCCGAAATCGGATCGACCTTGCCGGCCACGTGCACGATGTCACCGTGCTCGAAGCAGCGCACCACGTGGGTGATCGCATCGACTTCGCGGATGTGCGCCAGGAACTTGTTGCCCAGGCCCTCACCGCTGGCGGCGCCAGCCACCAGGCCGGCAATGTCGACGAACTCGACCGCGGTCGGGATGACCTTCTGCGGGTTGATGATCGCTGCCAGCTCGTTCAGGCGCGGATCCGGCACCGGCACGATGCCGACGTTCGGTTCGATGGTGCAGAACGGGAAGTTCGCCGCGGCGATACCCGCCTTGGTCAGCGCGTTGAACAGGGTCGACTTGCCGACGTTGGGCAGGCCGACGATGCCGCATTTGATACCCATGGGTGACAGCTCTCTGGGGTGAAAGTGATTGGGGAAGCAGCGACATGGGCGCTGCTTTTCCAATCATTCTCCGTACCGACCAACGGTCGGTACCTACCGGGCAAATTACTTCGGGGTATGAAGCCGCTTCATTGCTTCGCTGAAATCGCCCTGCACTGCCAGCGGCAGCACGTCGATGGCATCGTCGATGGCGCGCGAAATCAGTACTTCATCGTCCTTGGAAGGGCGCCCCAGCACCCAGCCCACCACGCGGTCCTTGTGGCCGGGGTGGCCGATGCCCACGCGCAGGCGGTGGAACTTGCCATGACCGAGCAGGCGGATGGTATCGCGCAGGCCGTTCTGGCCGCCGTGGCCACCGTCGAACTTCAGCCGTGCAACGCCGGGCGCCAGGTCCAGTTCGTCGTGGGCCAGCAGGGTCTCTTCCGGCTCGATCTTCCAGAACCGCTGCGCGGCGGTGACCGACTTGCCGCTGAGGTTCATGAAGGTGGCGGGCTTGAGCAGCCACACCGTCTGCCCGGCGATCTCGACCTTGGCGGTCTCACCGAACAGCTTGCTGTCCACGTTCCATCGCGCACCGGCTTTTTCAGCCAGGGCCTCAACGAAATGAAACCCGGCATTGTGCCGGGTCCGGGCGTGTTCCGATCCGGGGTTGCCCAGACCGACGATCAGTCGCAATCCTGCCATGGTTCCTTCCAGCACGGCGCCTGCCCGGAGGCAGGCGCCGCTTGGGTATTACTCGGCAGCAGCCACTTCTTCGTCAGCCGCGTCGGCCTTGCCGGCCTTGGCGGTGACGATGGCGTCGTCGTGGTCCTTGCCCAGCGCCAGGGCCGGGATCTCCACGCCCTTCGGCAGCTTGATGTTGGACAGGTACACCACGTCACCAGCCTTCAGCTCGCCCAGGTCGACTTCGATCGACTCCGGCAGGTCCTTCGGCAGGCAGGTGATGGTCACTTCCTTCAGTTCGTGGGTGACCACGACGTCGGCAGCCTTGCCGGCCGGCGAGGTGTCTTCGTTGACGAAGTGCAGCGGGACCGAAGCGGTCAGGGCTTCGTTCTCGTTCACGCGCTGGAAGTCCAGGTGCATGATCAGCTGCTTGTACGGGTGGCGCTGCATGTCACGCAGCAGGACCTTCTGCACCTGGCCGTCCAGGTTCAGGTCCAGGATCGAGGCATAGAACCACTCGTTCTGCTGGGCCAGCCAGATCTCGTTGTGGTCCAGGCTGATGGCGACCGGCTCGGCGTTGCCGCCGTACACGATGGCCGGGATCACACCGGCGTGACGCAGGCGGCGGCTCGCACCCTTACGCTGCAGTTCACGCTTGGTGACCTTGATTTCATGGGTCTTCGACATTTTCAACTACTCAGGTTGTTGCCTCGCCTTGCGGCGTGGCGGTTGGAGGTGCTTCCGCGACCAGAAGCACCCGGGGTATGCCTCCGCCGTTGCCGGCAGGGGCGAAAAACTCAGTCGACGTACAGCGAACTGACCGACTCGCCGAAGGCGATGCGGCGCATCGTTTCGGCCAGCATTTCCGCCACGCTCAGCTGGCGGATCTTGCTGCACACCCGCGCCGCGTCCTTCAGCGGGATGGTGTCGGTCACCACCAGCTCGTCGAGCTGGGAATTGGTGATGTTGTCCACCGCCGGGCCCGACAGCACCGCGTGGGTGCAGTAGGCGGCGACCTTGAGCGCACCGCGCGCCTTGAGGGCAGCGGCAGCGGCGCACAGGGTGCCGGCGGTATCGACGATGTCATCGACCATCACGCAGGTCTTGCCTTCGACGTCACCGATGATGTTCATCACGGTGGAGACGTTGGCGCGCGGGCGGCGCTTGTCGATGATCGCCAGGTCGGCGTCATCCAGGCGCTTGGCCACCGCACGGGCGCGGACCACGCCGCCCACGTCCGGCGAGACGACGATCAGGTTCTCGGTGCCGTAGGCGCGCCAGATGTCGGCCAGCAGCAGCGGGGACGCATACACGTTGTCCACCGGAATGTCGAAGAAGCCCTGGATCTGGTCGGCGTGCAGGTCGACGGTCAGCACGCGATCAGCGCCAGCGGTGCTGAACATCTTCGCCGCCAGCTTGGCGGTGATCGGCACGCGCGAGGAACGCATGCGGCGGTCCTGGCGCGAGTAGCCGAAGTACGGCACCACGGCGGTCACGCTGGCCACCGATGCGCGCTTGAGCGCGTCGATCAGCACCAGCAGTTCCATCAGGTTTTCCGCGCTCGGCGCACAGGTCGGCTGGATCACGAATACGTCCTGCTTGCGGACGTTCTCTTCGATTTCCACCTGCACTTCACCATCGGAGAAGTGCGAGACCAGCGCCTTGCCCGGGCGAACCCCCAGTTCCTTGCAGATGTTCTGCGCCAGACGTTTGTTGGCGTTGCCGGAAAAGACCAGCAGGTTCGGGGACTCTTGCATCATGATTGTCTCGGGCGGGGACGAGTGGCGGGGATCCGGAGTCGGCAAGGACCCTGATGGACCCTTGCTGCTGACAACACCGCGGTTGTTTCCACGTCCCGCGCGGGCGATGCGCTGGGAAGGCGCGGACACAGCCGCTATTGGCAGGGGCGGTAGGATTCGAACCTACGAATGCCAGGATCAAAACCTGGTGCCTTGGGCCTCTTGGCGACGCCCCTGCATTGATGAATCAGTGTTGCTCGAGTGCATCCAGCAGTGGCGAACGCGCAACGCCCGCTGCCACCCTTGCCCGCAACTCCTTCGGCAATTTCGACCGTCCCTGCTCTGCAGCAGACTGCGACGCGAATTCGACGAAACAACCACTTCCCGAACCGGTCAGCCGCGCCGCGCCGATGTCGCTCAACGCAGCAAGCGCCGCCTCGACGGCAGGCTCACGGCGGCGCAGCACCGGTTCGAACGCGTTCCCGACCAGGGTCCCGGAAGCGAAGTCCTCTATTTTCGCCACTGGGCTGTCGCGCGTCAAATCCGGGTCTGCAAACAGGGCCGGCGTGGGAACATGAACACCCGGTTCAACCACCACATACCAGGCCGGTTCCAGCACGATCGGCTGCAGCTGCTCGCCCACCCCTTCGGCCCAGGCATTGCGGCCACGCACGAACACCGGCACGTCGGCGCCCAGGCGCAGGCCCAGCGCCGCCAGGGCATCCTCATCCAGGCCGGCCTGCCACAGCCGGTTCAGCACCACCAGCACGGTGGCCGCATCGGACGAACCGCCACCGAAGCCACCACCGGCGGGAACATGCTTTTCAACGATGATGTCCGCACCTTGCGTGACATTCGCCACTTCCTTCAGCAGGCGGGCCGCCCGTACCGCCAGATCGTCTGCCTCGGCTACGCCGGCCAGGCCCTCGCCCTGCCGGCGCACCTGACCGTCTTCACGCAGGCGCAGGCCGATGCGGTCCCCCCAGTCCAACAGGCGGAACACGGTCTGCAGCTCGTGATAGCCGTCGGCCCGGCGGCCAGTGATGTGCAGGAACAGGTTCAGCTTGGCCGGGGCCGGCCACCAGGACCAGCCCGCGTCGTCGACTGCCCCGCTCATGGACTGCCCTGCCCCCACTGGTCCACCAGCAGGCGCACCTTGGCGTCGCCAGTGCTGGCCTCGATCCGGCGCGGCAGCGCCGGCCGGCCGGCTTCGGCGGGGTACCAGTCCAGGTACTGCACCTGCCAGCCCATCTGCTGCATGCGACGCGGCCGGCCTTCACCGTCGCGCTCGACCGTCTCGGGGCCGGCAGCATCGCCGGCCACCAGGCCACGGATCCACTCCGGCAGCTGGTTGACCGGAATGTCCCAGCCAGTCGCTTCCAGCAGCAGCTGCTGGGCGTCCTCGCCGTCACGCGGCCCGCCGGCCAGCCCTTCCAGGCGACCGGCCTCGGAATGGGTATCGCCGGTCAGCTTCCAGCTCTGCCGGGTCACCGGCGCGCTCAGTTCGACCACATAACGGCGCCCGTCCTGCTTCCAGTCGATGCGACCGCTGCCGCCGTCCTTGCCCTTGCTGACCGCCACCCGGCCCTGGAAGGCCCAGTCCGGCTGTGCGTGCAGGGCCGCTACGCGCGCCGCCTCGGCCTGCGCCGCTTCGGCCGAGACCGTCTCGACAACCGCCGGTGGCGCGGTCTTCTGCGTACCCACGCTGGTACAGGCGGTGACCGCCAGGGCCACGGCCGCCAACAGCAGCGGCCGGATCAGGGAAACACTCATGGATTGAATTTCTCGCGGGCGCGCAGCAGCGCGCGGTTTTCAGGGTCGAGCTTGGCCGCTTCGTCGAAGAAGTGGCGGGCCTCGTCATGCTTGCCCAGCACCCACAGCACTTCACCGACGTGGGCGGCGATCTCCGGGTCCTTGGCCAGGGTCCAGGCCCGGCGCAGCTGCACCAGTGCTTCGTCCTTGCGGCCCAGGCGATACAGCACCCAGCCATAGCTGTCGACGATGGCAGCGTTGTCCGGCTCGGCCACGCGGGCGCGGTCGATCAGCTCCAGCGCCTCCTGCAGGCGGCCGGTGCGATCGGCCAGGGTGTAGCCCAGCGCGTTCAGCGCCGGCACGTTCTCCGGGTCGGTCACCAGGATCTTGCGCAGGTCGGCCTCGGCGCGCGGGATGTCGTCGCGGCGCTCCCAGGTGAGCGCGCGGGCGTACAGCAGGCCGTTGTCGTCCGGGTAGGCGGCCAGACCGCGGGCCAATGCATCCAGTTCGCCGGCACTGTCGTCGCCGCGCTGGCGCAGCTCGGCCTCCAGCAGGTAGGCGTCGCGGCGTACATCGTCATCGACCACCGCATCAGACTGGATCGCGTGCACTTCCTCCAGCGCCAGCGGCAGGCGCCCGGCCAGGGCCTGGGCATTGGCCGCGCGCAGGCGCGCTTCGCTCAGTTCATCGCCACCGGGCACGCTGTGGTACCACTGCACCGCCTCGGGGTAACGCTTCAGGTACTCGGCGATCTTGCCCAGCAGCAGGCGCTGCGCCGGGTCCGGCTTGGCGGCCTGCCGCGACAGTTCGTTGTAGAGGTTCGACAGCGCCGCCTTGTCGCCCTGCTTGGCCAGCAACGAGGCGCGCATGCCCCAGGTCTGGACGTCCTGCGGGCCGAACGCCAGAACGCGCTCGGCCGCAGCGGGCTGTCCCAGGCTGTCGTAGGCGATGGCCACCGCATTGCGCAGTTCGGGGTCCTGCCGGGTCTTCGGCTCGACGTCGTGCAGCAGCGACAATGCCTTGTCGGTCTCGCCCGCCTGTTGCAACTGGCTGGCACGCAGCAGCGCCACCCGCGGTTCTTCCGGGAAGCGCTTGACCACTTCATCGATCATGCGCCGCGCCAGCTCGGGCTTGTCCATGCGCAGGGCCAGGCGGCCGAACTCCTGCCAAGCCTCGATCTTTGGTGGAATGGCATTGGCATCGACCAGCTCGCCGAGCACCTGCGCCGGCACCGCCGGGTCGCGCCCACCACCGATCAGCGCGGCCAGGGCGAACTTCCAGCCACGCTCATCGGGGTCGGCCAGCAGGGCCTGCAGTTCGGTGCGCGCGGCCTTCACATCGCCCTGGCGCATGGCCAGCGCACCGGCCGCGCTGCGCATGGTCAACGAGCGCGGGGCACGCTGTTGCCACAGCGCCAGGCCCTTGGCGGCGCTGGCATCATCGTTGGCAAGCATGGAAATACGGGTTGCGCGCTCGGCCAGGCCGGCGTCGCCGTCGGTCTGCTGCGCGGCCTGCAGGTACCAGCGCGCGGCCTCGGCCAGCTTGCCGGCCTGCAGGGCGAATTCACCGGCCATCACCGGTTCCAGCGCCAGTTCCTCAGTGGCCGCGGCCCGCACGGGGGCCTTGGCCGGCACCGCTGCCAGGGCCTGGCCGCAGGCCAGGGACAGCAGCAGAACACTGGGGATGCGAATCAATGCGGGCATCGTCGGCATCGGGGCCTTAAAATGTCGTCCAATGGCCAGCAGCTTATCGCAAGCAACTGAACAATGACCCTGTGGGTGCTCGGACTGAATCACCAGACCGCACCGGTGGAGCTGCGCGAGCGCGCGGCCTTCGCCGGTGAGGCGTTGCCGCGTGCGCTGGGCTCGCTGCGTGATACCCCGCAGATCGCCGAGGCGGTGCTGCTGTCCACCTGCAACCGCACCGAGCTGTACGCCGTGGCCGAGTCGGCACAGGCGCTGGACCAGTGGCTGCACAGCCAGGCCGGCGACCTGCAGGGCTATCTGTACCAGCACGCCGATGCCGAAGCCGTGCGCCACCTGTTCCGGGTCGCCACCGGGCTGGACTCGATGGTGCTGGGCGAACCGCAGATCCTCGGCCAGGTGAAGGATGCCTGGTCGACCGCACGCGACCATGGCCTGCTCGGCCAGCGCCTGGACCGCCTGTTCCAGCAGACCTTCTCGGTGGCCAAGCGCGCACGCACCGATACCCAGGTCGGTGCCAACCCGGTGTCGGTGGCCTCGGCTGCAGTGCGCCTGGCGCAGAACGCCTTCGCACGCCTAGACGATTCCACCGTGCTGCTGGTCGGTGCCGGCGAGACCATCGAACTGGCTGCACGCCACCTGAGTGAGGGCAAGGTGCGGCGACTGCTGATCGCCAACCGCACCCTCGCGCACGCGCAGGAGCTGGCCAGTCGTCATGGCGGCGTAGCCCTGCCACTGACCGAACTGGACCGCCACCTGGGCGAGGCCGACGTCGTGTTCTCGGCCACCGCCGCGCGCGAGCCGGTGATCCACCGCGAGATGGTGTCCAAGGCCCTGCGTGCGCGCCGGCACAAGCCGATGCTGCTGTTCGACCTCGCCGTGCCGCGCGACATCGAGGCCGAAGTCGGCACGCTCAACGATGCCTTCCTCTACACCGTCGATGACCTGGAACGCGCGGTGGAAGACAACCGCCGTGGCCGCCGCGAGGCCGCCGCCGAGGCCGAGGCGATCATCGACCTGCAGGTATCGCGCTTCGTCGAGACCCAGCAGGCCAGCGCCCACCAGGCACCGCTGCGGCAGCTGCGCGCGTTCGGCGAGGCTACCCGCGCCGAGTTGCTGGAACGCGCGCGCCAGCAGCTGGCCAATGGCAAGCCAGCCGACGAAGTGCTGGAACTGCTGGCCCATGGCCTGACCAATCGACTGCTGCATCCGCCGACCGCCGCACTGCGCGCCGCCGCGCTGAGTGGCGATGCTGACCTGACCCGCGCCGCCGAGCGCCTGTTCCCGGCCACGCCGGGTTACCGCCACCCACCCGTGAGACCCGATGACGCCGACCCTGCGCCGTAAGCTGGAAGCGCTGGCCGAGCGCCGCGAAGAACTGGAACGCCTGCTCGCCGAACCCGATGTGGTCGCCGACAACACCCGTTTCCGCGACCTTTCGCGCGAATTCGCCCAACTTGAACCGGTCGCCACTGCACTGGCCGATGAGGCCCGCGCCAAGGCCGACCTCGCCGCCGCCGAAGGCATGCGCGCCGACCCCGACCTGCGCGAACTGGCCGACGAGGAAATCGCCGCTGCGCAGGTGCGCCTGCAGGAACTGGAGCAGGAGCTGGCGCTGCTGCTGGTGCCGCGTGACCCGCGCGACGAAGGCAACCTGTTCCTGGAAGTGCGCGCCGGCACCGGCGGCGACGAAGCCGCGATCTTCGCCGGCGACCTGTTCCGCATGTACGCCCGCTATGCCGAGCGCCAGGGCTGGAAGGTCGAGATCGAATCGGACAATCCCGGCGAGCATGGCGGCTACAAGGAAGTGGTGGCGCGCGTGGTCGGCCGGGGGGCGTTCTCGCGCCTGAAGTTCGAATCGGGCACGCACCGCGTGCAGCGCGTGCCGGCCACCGAGTCGCAGGGCCGCATCCATACCTCGGCGGCCACGGTGGCGATCATTCCCGAGGCCGACGAAGTGGATGACATCGTGATCAACCCGGCCGACCTGAAGGTGGATACGTTCCGCTCGTCCGGTGCCGGCGGCCAGCACGTCAACAAGACCGAGTCGGCGATCCGCATCACCCACGTGCCGACCGGCGTAGTGGTGGAGTGCCAGACCGAGCGCAGCCAGCACGCCAACCGCGACAAGGCGATGAAGCGCCTGAAAGCGCAGCTGCTCGATGCAGAGCGCCAGCGACAGGACGCCGCGCAGGCCGAATCGCGGCGCCTGCAGGTCGGCAGCGGCGACCGCAGCCAGCGCATCCGCACCTACAACTTCCCGCAGGGCCGGATCACCGACCACCGCGTGGAAGGCCTGACCCTGTACGACCTGCCCAACATCCTGGCCGGCGACCTCGACCCGCTGCTGCAGCGGCTCAGCCACGAACACCAGGTCGACGCCCTGGCCCAGCTGTCGGCGGGCTGAGCACGATGTCGGCCTGGCAGCAGCGGCAGCACCTGCAGCAGGCGATCGCACGCCAGCCCGGCGATTTCGTCGCGTGGGTGATGCTGGCCGACCTGGAACTGGAAGCCGGCGACATCGCCGCCGGCGAGCAGGCGGCACGACGTGCGCTGCAGCTGCGCCCGAACCATCCCGAAGCGCTGGCACGGCTGGGTCGCGTGGCCTGGATGGCGGGCGCGCATGCCGACGCGGCCAGGCTGCTCGGCCAGGCCTCGGCGCTGGCCCCGCAGCACCCGGGCATCGCGCTGTGGCTGGGCCATGCGCTGGAAGATGCCGATGACGCCGAAGGCGCGGCGGCCGCCTATCGCCGCGCGCATGCACTGATGCCGGACGAACCCTACATCGCCGCCCAGCGCCTGGCCTGGCAGCGTCGCCTGTGCGACTGGCAGGACGTGGACGCGCTGGCCACGCAGGTACGCACCGCGCTCGCGTCCGGCCAGGGCGCGGTGGAGCCGTTCGCCTTCCTCAGCGAAGACGCCAGCGCTGCCGAGCAGCTGGCCTGCGCGCGTGCGCGCGCCGCGCTGATCGCCGCCTCGGTACGGCCCCTGCCGGCAGTGAAGGTACGCGCACGCGGCCCGTTGCGCGTCGGCTTCCTCTCCAATGGCTTCGGCGCCCATCCCACCGGGCTGCTGACCGTGGCCCTGCTCGAACACCTGCGTCATGACCCGGCGCTGCAGCTGCACCTGTTCGCGTTGAACCGCGCCGATGGCAGCCGCATCCGCGAACGGCTGCAGGCCGCGACCCGGCTGCATGATGTATCTGCACTGCGGCATGCCGACATCGCGGCCCGCATCCGTGCACAGGGTATCGACCTGCTGTTCGATCTGCGCGGCTGGGGCGGCGGCGGCACGCCCGAGGTGCTGGCGATGCGCCCGGCCCCGCTGCAGCTGAACTGGCTGGCCTACCCCGGCACATCAGGCGCACGCTGGCTGGATGCCGTGGTTGCCGATGGATTCGTGCTGCCGGCATCGCTGGAACCTCACTTCAGCGAAAGCGTCCTGCGCCTGCCACGTGCCTTCCAGCCCTCGGACAACACCCGCGTACTGGAACCGGCACCGTCCCGCGCCGAATGCGGGCTGCCCGAACACGGCGTGGTGTTCTGCTGCTTCAACAACAGCTACAAGCTCAATCCGCGCAGCATGGGCCGTGCCTTCGCAGTACTGCAGGCGGTGCCCGGCAGCGTGCTGTGGCTGCTGTCCGGCCCCGGCCAGGCCGACGCCCGCCTGCGCAGCGCCGCGCAGGCCACCGGCCTGGACCCAGCCCGCCTGGTATTCATGGCCAAGCTGCCGCATCCGCAGTACCTGGCACGGTATCAGCACGCCGAGCTGTTCCTCGACACCCACCCCTACAACGCGCACACCACCGCCTCCGATGCGCTGTGGGCCGGCTGCCCGGTACTGACCTGCCCCGGCGACACCTTCGCCGCGCGCGTGGCCGGCAGCCTCAACCACCATCTGGGGCTGGCACGGATGAATGTCGCCGACGACGCGGCGTTCATCGCCGCCGCCAGCGCGCTGGGCAATGACCCTGCGGCACTGGCCGCGCTGCGTGCCGAGCTGGCACAGGCGCGCGACCGCAGTGGACTGTTCGACATGGCCGGGTTTGCCCGCGACCTGTCGGCGCTGCTGCAGCAGCTGGCTGGCGAACAGGGCTGGCAGGGCATCAACACCCCCTGAGCGATCCCTGCGTTACGCTCGGGCTTCCTCCCCGCGTGGTGTGACGATGGCCAAGCTCAAGCGCAAGGACTACGACGAACTGATGCTGCCGCTTCAGCTGGAACTGACTGCGATGGCGCGCTGGGTGCAGCACAGTGGGCAACGCCTGCTGGTACTGTTCGAAGGACGGGATACGGCCGGCAAGGGCGGCGCGATCCAGGCCATCAGCCAGCATCTCAACCCGCGCCAATGCAGGGTGGTCGCGCTGCCCAAGCCGACCGACCGCGAAGCCACGCAGTGGTACTTCCAGCGTTATGCCTCGCATCTTCCCGCCGCCGGCGAGATCGTGCTGATGGACCGCAGCTGGTACAACCGCGCCGGCGTCGAGCGGGTGATGGGCTACTGCAGCGAGACCGAGTACCAGCAGTTCCTGCGCCAGGCACCCGTGTTCGAACAGCTGCTGGTGGATGACGGCGTCCTGCTGTTCAAGTACTGGCTGTGCGTGGACCAGGAGCAGCAGGAGAAGCGCTTCGCCGAGCGTCATCTCGATCCATTGAAGGGCTGGAAGCTGTCCCCGGTCGACCTGAAATCGCGCAGCAAATACAGCGCCTACACTGAAGCCCGCGAGGCGATGTTGCGCGCGACGCATCGCGAGGCGGCGCCGTGGACGCTGGTGGATTTCAACGATCAGCGGCTGGGCCGACTGACCCTGGTGCGCAACCTGCTGGACCGGCTACCGGACACGCGGGTGGATGCGCCGTTGCCGGAGCTGCCGAAGCTGAAGGGCAAGCTGCATCGCGAGCACTACGATGTGCTGAAGCCGATCGAGGACTTCCCGGTCGAAGCTTAGGTTGGGTCGGCAAGGTTGCACCCTGCACCTGCCGAAGCCAGAGCCAGAGCAACAGCAACGGCAACGGCAACAGCGGGTATTCCGTGGGATGGTGGGGCGGTGCCGGAGTGCGGGGACGCCGCAAGTCCGTCCCTGTAGGCTTGG
The DNA here is from genome assembly GCF_036319965.1 of Stenotrophomonas sp. SMYL41. NCBI lineage: Bacteria > Pseudomonadati > Pseudomonadota > Gammaproteobacteria > Lysobacterales > Lysobacteraceae > Stenotrophomonas > Stenotrophomonas sp. SMYL41. The sequence goes on from NZ_JAWIRX010000030.1 coordinate 30,442, forward strand.
CAGCCGCTTGCTCGTGTGCGCAGTCCTGCGCACACGGCAAGACCGGGGTTGGGCGTCCTGCCCAACCCGCCCGAGGCATGCCTCGGGCCCATGCGGCTGACA
>NZ_JAWIRX010000031.1:0-30011 GCF_036319965.1 Stenotrophomonas sp. SMYL41
GCAGGGGACGCTGCAAGTACGTCCATGTAAGCTCGGTCGCCGCATCCATGCGGCTCACGCCCCTGCCACCGGACCCGCCCCGCCTACGACAGTTTTCCGCGATCTGTCGGAACGGCGTTCTGCTTTGGTGGGTGCCGACCGTTGGTCGGCACGAGCTCTGATTCTGTTTTGAATTTCGATATCTGACAGATGTGCCGACCAACGGTCGGCACCCACCGTCAGCCGCGTGAACCTGTCGGGTGGGGCGGTGTGGGTGGGCAGGACCGTTGGCGCCATGGATGGCGCCATCGAGCCCCCATGGGTGAGGGCGCTTTGATTGCGAAGCACACCTTCGCAAGCGCCCGAGCGCGCAGCCGCCAGCGGCTGGGCCGGACCGCGGAGCGGGGTTCACGGCGTGTCCTGCCCACCCACACCGCCCCGCCCAACCAGCAGAACGCCAGAGCCGCTTTTGACGTTGCCGTTGCATTGAGCAGGTGCAGGGCGCAGCCCTGCCGAACCCCTCCTGCGGTAGGGTGGGCCGATGCCGCGCTGCAGCTTGGCGTCGCCGCATATTTGATTACACTTGAAACTTGTTTGCCCACGACTCCGGACACCCACCCATGAAGCTTGGTTCTTTGAAGGAAGGCGGCCGCGACGGCACCTTGATCGTCGTCTCGCGTGACCTGCGCCACGGCGTGCGCGCCACCGGCATTGCCGCCACCCTGCAGCAGGCCCTGGAGGACTGGAGCCACATCGCACCGCGCCTGAACGCCCTGTACGAATCGCTCAACGCCGGCGACGCCGATGGCGTGTTCGACCTCGATCCACAGGCGCTGGCCGCGCCGATGCCGCGTGCCTACGAATTCGTCGATGGTAGCGCCTACCTGCCGCATGTCGAGCGCGTGCGCCGCGCCCGTGGCGCCGAGGTGCCGGAGAGCTTCTATACCGACCCCCTGATGTACCAGGCCACCAGCGCCGGCTTCCATGGCCCGCGCGACGCGGTCAAGGTGGTCAGCGAGGACTACGGCATCGACCTGGAAGCAGAAATCGTGGTGATCACCGACGACGTGCCGATGGCGGCCACGCCGGAACAGGCCGCTGGCCACATCCAGCTGGTCGGCCTGGTCAACGATGTCTCGCTGCGCAACCTGATTCCCGGCGAACTGGCCAAGGGCTTCGGCTTCCTGCAGTCCAAGCCGCGCTCGGCGCTGTCGCCGGTGTTCGTCACCCCCGACGAGCTGGGCGCTGCGTGGCAGGACAGCAAGGTGCACCTGCCGCTGCTGACCCACATCAACGGTCAGTGGTTCGGTGCGCCGGAAGCGGGCGTGGACATGCAGTTCAATTTCGCCCAGCTGGTCGCGCATGCGGCCAAGACCCGTCCGTTGGGCGCCGGCACCATCGTCGGTTCCGGCACCATTGCCAACGAGGACACCAGCAAGGGCGCATCGTGCTTCGCCGAGCAGCGTGTGGTCGAAACCCTGCGTGATGGCAAGCCGAGCACGCCGTTCATGTCGTTCGGTGACGTGGTCCGCATCGAGATGCTCGATGCCGCCGGCAACAGCATCTTCGGTGCGATCGAGCAGCGCATCGAACAGGCGACCAGGCCCTGAGCAGGGAGGCGGCGATGGAGATCCCGGTCGACGACGGCATCGTGCTGTACACCTACTGGCGATCCAGCGCCGCCTACCGCGTGCGCATCGGCCTCGAGCTGAAGGGCCTGGCCTGGGAGGCGCGGCCGGTGCACTTGGTGCGCGAGGGCGGCGAACAACACCTGGACGCCTATCGCACGCTCAATCCGCAGCAACTGGTGCCCACCCTGCTGCACGAGGGGCACGCGCTCACCCAGTCGCTGGCGATCCTTGAGTACCTGGATGAGCGCTTCCCGCACGTGCCGCTGCTGCCGGCCGACGCCGCTGGCCGCGCGCGGGTTCGGGCGCTGGCCCAGCTGGTGGCCTGCGACATCCACCCGATCAACAACCTGCGGGTGATGCAGTACCTGGAGCGCACCCTGCAGCTGCCGGCCGATGCCCGCACGCAATGGACCCTGCACTGGATCGCCGAGGGCTTCGCTGCGATGGAAGCCCTGCTGGCCAACAGCACGGACACCGGCACCTTCTGCCACGGCGACCGCCCCGGGCTGGCCGACATCTGCCTGCTGCCGCAGCTGTACAACGCGCATCGCTTCGGCCTGGATCTGGCGCCGTACCCGACCCTGCGCCGCATCGAGGCCGCCTGCCAAGCGCTGGACGCCTTCGACCGCGCGCGCCCGGAAAACCAGCTCGACGCCGCCTGATGGAAAAAGGGGACGGAGGGGATTAAGTCGCAAATGCACAAACGACTTAATCCCCTCCGTCCCCTTTTTGCTGCAATCGGGCCAGATCATTGCGGAACAGCCGGTAGGCATCCTCGCGGCGCGCATCGTCGGTCTGCCGCAGCACCCATGCCGGGTGCACCGTGGCATAGCCGCGTGTGCCGTCCTCGAGGGTGTGCCAGCGTCCGCGGTCGCGTGAGAAGTCGAAATCACGCCCAAACACCGACTTTGCCGCTGTCGCGCCCAGGCATACGATCACCTGTGGTCGGACGCGCGCGATCTCGCCCATCAGCCAGGGGCGGCAGGCCTGGATATGGCGGCTTTCCGGTCGTTTGTGCAGCCGTACCTTGCCGCGCCGTTCATGGTGAAAGTGTTTCACCGCGTTGGTGAGGTACAGCGTCGCGCGATCGATTCCCAGTTCAGCCAGCGCACGGTCGAGCAACCGGCCGGCAGGGCCCGCGAACGGTTGTCCGCGCAGGTCCTCGCTATCGCCAGGCTGTTCCCCGACCAGCATCACCTCGGCGCTTGCCGGCCCCTGCCCGAACACGGTCTGCGTGGCCTGCTCCCAAAGCGGGCACTGGCGGCAGGCACTGGCCTGTCCACGCAGATTCTCCAGGCTGCTGGCATCGGTGGTCGATGGCACAGCGCTTGCACTCAGGGGAATCCTGCGCTGCGGTGCCTGCGCCGGCCGGTCATGCATTTCCTGCACACGATCGGCCGCATCGCGCACCAGGCGCGGCAACAGTTGTGCCTCGGGCAGGTGGCGCCAGTACTTGGCCGGCATCTCCTGCATCATCATCCGCGTGTTGAGCCGGGCCGGATTGAAGATGCTGGCGTAGTAGGTCTGCCACAGCGCTTCGCGTGCGTCCTCGGCCGGGGCATCCTCGCGCCGTGCGCCGGGACCGAAGGCAAGTGCCTGCCCATCCCAGGCGACGCTGCGCGAAGGAGTGAGGATGGCCCAGTGCATGCCGGTGAAGCGGCGCGCGAAGAACGGCGCGATCCGGTCGACAATGTGGTGTTGCGGCTCGAACCAGGCGATGAATGCATCAGGCTGGCCAGGCACCTCGCGGAAGCGCACGAATGCCTTCATCTTGTGCGTGTCACGGCGGACGGCCTGGGCCATGGCCATGGCCCGCAGTACGTCGGCATCGGCGGGGTTCGACAGCACCGAGCGTTCGCCATGGGTGATGCGCCACAGCAACCTGTACAGCAGGGCCATGCGTTGCACATCGCGATGACACAGGCAGGTGGCCGCCAGTTCCAGGAAGTCGCGCGGTACATTCGGTGCGCCAGCATCGGCCAGCATGGGCGCCGAGCTGACCGCGGGCGCGTCCAGCAGTGATGCGTGGCTGCCCTCCAGCCAGTCCAGCTGTTCCGGCGCGACGCCGCGCAGCAGGGCATCACGCGCACCATTGCGCCAGGCCTCCAGCGACCATGGCGGATCCACCCGCAGCGACCAGCGCTGCGCGTCAGGCTGCGGACGGGGCATCGAACAGCGAACCCTGGCGCGGCGGCGGGGCCAGTTGCGCGCGCAACGCCGCCGGATCGTCCAGCGCCCTGCGCGGATGGTGGTCGGCCAGCAGCACGAAGGGCAGCAGCTTGCTCATCGGCGCCTTCAGGCGTGCCACGTCGGCAACCCGCAGGCGACCGTGGCGGCGTGCCATCAGCACCCGTTTCACGTTGCGCACGCCCAGCCCGGGTACGCGAAGCAGCATTTCCTTCGGCGCGCGGTTGAGGTCCACGGGGAAGCGTTCGGGGTGGCGGATCGCCCAGGCCATCTTCGGGTCGATGTCCAGATCGAGCATGCCGGCCTGGGTGGTATCGGTGATCTCCTCCACCTCATATCCGTAGAAGCGCAGCAACCAATCGGCCTGGTAGAGGCGGTGTTCGCGCTGCAGCGGCGGCGGTTGCAGGGGTAGCTTCCGGCTGGCGTCCGGAATCGGGCTGAACGCGGAGTAATAGACGCGGCGCATCCGGTAGTTGCCGTACAGCGCATCGGCGCTGGCCAGGATCTGCTGGTCGCTGGCGCCATCAGCGCCGACGATCATCTGCGTACTCTGCCCGGCAGGGGCAAAGCGCGGAGGGCGCGGGCGCGCGCTGCGGCTGGCTGTCGGAGCCACCGCCGCGGGGGCCTTGCGTGCCTCCTTGGCTTCCTCGATGCGCCAGCGCAGCTCGCCCATCGCACCGCGGATCGAATGCACGGTCTTCTCAGGTGCCAGCGCGCTCAGGCCAGCTTCGGTGGGCAGTTCCACATTGATCGACAGGCGGTCGGCATAGCGCCCGGCACCGGCCAGCAGTTCCGGCGAGGCCTCGGGAATGGTCTTGAGGTGGATGTACCCCGCAAAGCGGTGTTCTTCGCGCAGGCGCCGGGCCACCTCCACCATCTGCTCCATGGTGTAGTCCGCGTTGCGGATGATGCCGCTGGAAAGGAACAGGCCCTCGATGTAGTTGCGCTTGTAGAAGTCCAGGGTCAGCGCGACCACCTCATCCACGCTGAAGCGCGCACGGGCCACGTTGCTGGACACGCGGTTCACGCAGTAGGCGCAGTCGTAGACACAGAAGTTGGTCAGCAGGATCTTCAGCAGCGATACGCAGCGGCCATCCGGCGTATAGCTGTGGCAGATGCCCATGCCTTCGGTGCTGCCGATGCCGCCACTGGCGCGCGAATCGCGCTTGCCCGAGCCGCTGGAGGCGCAGGAGGCGTCGTATTTGGCGGCGTCGGCCAGGATGGCCAGCTTGCGGATGGTTTCCATTGCGGAAACCTACGGATGAGGGGTCTCAATGGATGAGACCGCCCCTGAACGCTTCAGAAAAAGGGGACGGAGGGGATTACGTCGTAAGTGCATATACGACTTAATCCCCTCCGTCCCCTTTTTCGTGCACTCAGAACCCGTGAGTGATGCTTGGCTGCCCGGCCGAGAAATCCGCGTACGGGTCGTGCTCGCCGCTGCTGCCCTCGGACAGCCGGAACTTCAGCGCCAGGCCATCGCGCGAGTCGGCCGCGCGCAGCGCTTCCTCCTGCTCGATCGTGCCGGCCTTGGCCAGCCGGAACAGGCACTGGTCGAAGCTCTCCATGCCTTCCTCCAGCGAGGCCTCCATCGCCGCCTTGATCTCGTGCACCTGGCCGCGACGCAGCAGGTCGCGGATCATCGGCGTGTTGATCAGCACCTCGGTGGCCGGCAGGCGACGGCCTTCCTTGTTCTTCACCAGGCGCTGGCTGATCACCGCTCGCAGGTTCAGCGCCAGGTTCATCAGCACGTTCTTGTGCGCGCTTTCCGGGAAGAAGTTGAGGATGCGCTCGATGGTCTGGTCGGCGTTGTTGGAGTGGAGGGTGGCCAGGCACAGGTGGCCGGTTTCGGCGAAGGCGATCGCCGCCTCCATCGTTTCCGCATCCAGGATCTCGCCGATCAGGATCACGTCCGGCGCTTCACGCATCGCGTTCTTCAGCGCGTTGTGGAAGGCATGTGTATCCAGCCCGACCTCGCGCTGGTTGACGATCGACATCTTGTGCTTGTGCAGGTACTCGATCGGATCCTCGATGGTGAGGATGTGACCGGTGGTGGTGCTGTTGCGATGGTCGATCATCGACGCCAGCGAGGTGGACTTGCCCGAACCGGTGGACCCCACCACCAGCACCAGCCCGCGCGGGGTCATGATGACGTCCTTCAGCACCTGCGGCAGGTTCAGCTCCTCGATGCTCGGGATGCGGCTGCGGATGGCGCGGATGACCATGCCGACCTCGCCCCGCTGCTTGAACACGTTGACGCGGAAGCGCCCGGCATCGGGCAGGGCGATGGCCATGTTGAGCTCCAGCTCGCGCTCGAACTGCGGCACCTGGCCTTCGTCCATCAGCGAGTAGGCGATTTTCTTGACCATGCCCGGTGGCAGGCCGGTGTTGCCCAGCGGATAGAGCTTCCCCTCGATCTTGATGTAGACCGGTGCCCCGGTGGTCAAAAACATGTCCGAAGCGTTCTTTTCGGTCATCAGCTTCAGGAAGTAGCCGATATCCATTGCGAATTTTCCCCAACGAAACGGCCGACGCCCGTTGCCAGCACGGTGTCGGCTTGACGACAATGGCCGTGAACCGACAACCGGTACGGCCTCCCCAATGAAACGACTTAGCTTCGCACGAATGCGCCATGGCCTGTATGTGATGGCGTTTGCATTCGCACTGTCTGCCCCCGCCTGGGCGCAGGACGGCGCACTGGAACTGGCCCAGGCCCGGCAGGCGGTCGACAAGGCCACCCAGGCCGATGCCGACCAGTACGCTCCGGACCTGATCGGGTTGGCCCGGCAGGGGTTGGAGCAGGCGCAGCGCGCCGCTGGCGACCGCCGCGAGCGCAAGAACGCCCCGGCGATGGCCCTGCGCGCCGCCGCCGATGCCGACCTGGCCCGCGCCCGCAGCGAGGAAGCCACCGTCACCGCGCAGCTGCAGCTGCGCCGCAACGAGGTCAACCAGCTGCAACGCCAGCTGTCGACCGGGGAGGACCGCCGGTGAAGCCGATGACCGCCGCAACCCTGGCTGCGCTGCTGGCGCTGCCGCCCCTGGCCGTGGCCGCTGACAACCCGTTGGTGGCGCAGCTGAGCCAGCGCCTGATGGCCATCCAGGCCAATCCCGACACCGCTGAGCTGGGCGCCTTCGAGCGCATGCAGGCCCAGCAGGCCATCGCCACCCTGGACAACGCCAAGCGCCGTGACCAGGAGCTGGCCACTTACCTGGCCGAGCGCCGGGTGGAGATCGCCGAGACTGCCGTGCGTACCGCACTGGCCGCGCGCGAGGTCGACCGCCTGGAGCGCACCCGCAGCGACCTGCTGATCGAGGCCAGCCGCCGCGATGCCGCACGTGCCCGCCAGGAAGCCGAGCAGCTCAGGATGCAGGCGCAGATGCAGGCCGAGGAGGCCGAGCGCCTCCGCCAGGCCGCCGAGGCCGAAACCCTGGCCCGCCAGGACGCCGAGAACGCCCTGACCAGCGTGGCCGGCAAGCAGCAGCAGCGCCTCAGCGCCGCCCAGCAGAACGCCGCCAAGCTGGCCCGGGAGGAAGCCGAGCTGGTGTCCGGGCAGAAGCTGCCGGGTTCGAAGTTCGATGGCCGTGGCGAAGTCTTCACCTTCAATGGCGACGCGTTCGCCGCAGGCGCCTCCAGCCTGTCCGGTGGAGCCCGCAACCAGGCCAAGGCGCTGGCCGAGTATCTGAACATCGGCAAGAAGGGCCGCCTGCGCATCGAGGCCTATGACAGCGCCAACGGGGTCGGTCAGAAGCGTGCCGAAGCGCTGCGCGACGCCCTCGTTGCAGCCGGTGTCGCCAGCAACCGCATCCAGGTCAGCGGCAAGAAGGCGGCCTCCACCCGGGCGCGCTCGGCCGAGGTCATCATCGCCCCGTAATGCATTGATATTGTTTGTTTTTCGTTGTGATGAGCATTCAGCCTGAACCCCGCCCCGGCGGGGTTCGGTCTTTTTGACGCAGGGGTCTTGTACCCCGCCTTGAGCAGGCGTAGGGTCAATCGTCCGGGACGCAATGCCGCGGACCGGACGATGGGAGGGCCGGGCCGATGCAAGCAGGGCGCGAACCGCAGCAGATCGACGTGCGCAGGCCAGTGCCGCAGGTCGTTGCAGGCGTCCAGGTGGCCATCGACCGGCGCTCCTCCATGAACAACGCCCCGTGCCTTGCGGCCGGGGCGTTCGTGTATCTGTCGAAGGAGGTCCATCATGTTTGAAGATCAGCCCCAGAGCGAGATCGACGCCCGTCGCGCGCGTGATCCGGAGTTCAGGGCACTCCATGACCAGCACCGCAAGTTGAACAAGAAGTGCATGGACGCGGAGTTGGGTGTACTCCCGATCGATGATGTCACCCTGGGTCGCATGAAGCGCGAGAAGCTGCTGGCCAAGCAACGACTTCTGCGAATGTACGAAACACCGCTCCCCACGACGTCCCCCACGCTTTGACGCACCCCGTCACGCCCGGAACGGCGTGACCCGGCCATCGATGGCCCCGCCGGGCGCTCCAGCCCCGGCATCGCGGCACCGCCGATGAGGCGGCCGCGCCAAGGCACCACAGGCGGTGGTGCCTTGGCCTGCAGGCACAACTCACCGATGCGGGCGGTACCGGTCTCCTCGTCGATCCGGGGCCGTCCGCATCCCTTTTTGGGGCAGGTGGGTGGCATGCCCGTACCGACCTGACATTCAGCGCCATCCGTCGGATAATCATCGGTCCGGCCCTGCGTGGCGCGAATCGAAAGTCCTCCGAATGCCCATCCATTCTTCCGTCCTCGAACTCATCGGCCAGACCCCGATCGTCAAGGCCCAGCGCCTGGACACCGGCGTCTGCGAGCTGTACCTGAAGCTCGAGAGCGCCAACCCGGGCGGATCGATCAAGGATCGCATCGGCCTGTCGATGATCGAGGCGGCGGAGCAGCGGGGCGACCTGAAGCCGGGCGCGACCCTGGTCGAGGGTACCGCCGGCAACACCGGCCTGGGCCTGGCGCTGGTTGCACAGCAGAAAGGCTACAAGCTGATCCTCGTCGTTCCCGACAAGATGAGCCGGGAAAAGATCTTCAACCTGAAGGCGATGGGCGCCGAAGTGCGCCTGACCCGTTCGGACGTCGCCAAGGGTCATCCGGAGTACTACCAGGACCTGGCCAAGACCATCGCCGAGCAGACCCCGGGCGCCTACTTCATCAACCAGTTCGGCAACCCGGACAACCCGGCCGCGCATGAATTCGGCACCGGCCCGGAAATCCTCGAGCAGATGGGCGGCGACCTCGATGCCATCGTGTTCGGCTGCGGCAGCTCCGGCACCATGACCGGCCTGTCACGCGCCTTCGCCAAGCTGTCGCCGAAGACCGAACTGGTGCTGGCCGATCCGGTCGGCTCGATCCTGGCCGAGTACATCAACGACGGCAATCTCAACGACAAGTCGGGCAGCTGGCTGGTGGAAGGCATCGGCGAGGACTTCCTGCCGTCGATTTCCGATTTCAGCCGCGTCAAGAAGGCTTATGCCATCAGCGATGCCGAGAGCTTCCACACCGCGCGCGAGCTGCTGGGCAAGGAAGGCATCCTGGGCGGTTCGTCCACCGGCACCCTGCTGGCCGCCGGCCTGAAATACTGCCGCGAGCAGACCACGCCGAAGAAGGTGCTGGTGCTGGTGCCGGACACCGGCAACAAGTACCTGTCGAAGATGTACAACGACTACTGGATGCTGGACAACGGTTTCCTGCAGCGCCCGCAGCACGGCGACCTGCGCGACCTGATCCTGCGCCCGTATGGCCAGCGCGACACCGTGGTGATCGGCCCGAACGACCTGCTGACCACCGCCTACCAGCGCATGAAGCTGTACGACGTGTCGCAGCTGCCGGTGATGGAGGGTGAGCAGCTGGTCGGCATCGTCGACGAAAGCGACGTGCTGCTGCACGTCTATGGCGACGAAGCGCGCTTCCGCGACCCGGTGGCCACCGCGATGGTCAGCAAGCTGGACCGGCTGGACGTGAAGTCGCCGATCGAGGCCCTGCTGCCGGTGTTCGACCGCGGCCAGGTGGCGATCGTGATGGACGGGGACGCCTTCCTCGGCCTGATCACCCGCATCGACCTGCTGAATTATCTGCGCCGGCGCGTTCAGTAAGGCGTTTATCGCCGCAGATCGCTGCTGAATCCCGGTTTATCCGCGTCAAAGCTCGTTAAGGCCGCGCTGATAGACTCCCGCTCCTTCGACGGCGCCGGTCATCGGCGCCAATCAGGAAACGACATGTCCAACGCTTCTTCCCCGGACCGCGCGCTGGCCTTGGCCACGCTGGCCATCCACGGCGGCCAGTCGCCCGACCCCAGCACCGGCGCGGTGATGCCGCCGATCTACGCCACCTCGACCTATGCCCAGTCCAGCCCGGGCGAGCACCAGGGCTTCGAGTACTCGCGTACCCACAACCCGACCCGCTTTGCCTATGAGCGCTGCGTGGCCTCGCTGGAAGGCGGCACCCGCGGCTTCGCCTTCGCCTCGGGCATGGCGGCCAGCTCCACCGTGATCGAGTTGCTGGACGCCGGCAGCCACGTGGTGGCGATGGATGACATCTACGGCGGCAGCTTCCGACTGTTCGAGCGCGTGCGTCGCCGCACCGCCGGGCTGGACTTCAGCTTCGTCGACCTGACCGATCTGGCGGCGTTTGAAGCCTCCATCACGCCGAAGACGAAGATGGTGTGGATCGAGACCCCGACCAACCCGATGCTGAAGATCGTCGACATCGGCGCGGTCGCCGCCATCGCCAAGCGCCATGGCCTGATCGTGGTGGTGGACAACACCTTCGCCTCGCCGATGCTGCAGCGTCCGCTGGAACTGGGCGCGGACCTGGTCCTGCATTCGGCCACCAAGTACCTCAATGGCCACTCGGACATGGTCGGCGGCATGGTCGTGGTCGGCGACAACGCCGAACTGGCCGAGCAGATGGCCTTCCTGCAGAACTCGGTGGGTGGTGTGCAGGGTCCGTTCGACAGCTTCCTGGCCCTGCGTGGCCTGAAGACCCTGCCGCTGCGCATGAAGGCGCACTGCGCCAACGCGCTGGCGCTGGCCCAGTGGCTGGAAAAGCACCCGGCGGTGGAGAAGGTGATCTACCCGGGCCTGGCCTCGCACCCGCAGCATGAGCTGGCCGGCAAGCAGATGGCCGGCTACGGCGGCATCGTCTCGATCGTGCTGAAGGGCGGTTTCGAGGCGGCCAAGCGCTTCTGCGAGAAGACCGAACTTTTCACCCTGGCCGAATCGCTGGGCGGGGTGGAAAGCCTGGTCAACCACCCGGCGGTGATGACCCATGCCTCGATTCCGGTGGCGCGCCGGGAGCAGTTGGGGATCAGCGATGCGCTGGTAAGGCTGAGCGTGGGTGTGGAGGAGCTGGGGGATCTGCAGGTGGATCTGGAGAGGGCACTGGCGTGATGCACGATATCTTCTTGACTATGCAGGGTGGGTGCCGGTGATGAGTGGGCGTATTGGAAAGCTGCTGCACACAGTGGTATTGGGTCCGTGGGCACAGCTGTGGCGGAACAAGGCATTCACCCTCTCACTGATCAGGCGTGAAATCGAAGGTCGGTACCGCGGGGCATACGGCGGCTTGCTCTGGTACATCATCAACAATCTGATGTTGTTGACCATCTACAGCTTCGTGTTCGGGACAATCTTCAAGGCCCGCTGGAACATCCCCGGAGCGGAGGGCAATTTCTCTGTGCCTCTGTTCCTCGGCATGATCATGTTCAATGTGTTTGCCGAGTGCATCTCGCGGGCGCCCATTTCCATTACGGGCAATGCGAACTATGTAAAGCGGGTGGTGTTTCCACTGGAAGTTCTCTCTGTAGTGAATATGGGCGCGGCGCTGTTCAACTTTGCAGTCGGTGTTGTTGTGCTGGCATGCCTGGCCTTTGCGTTGGGCGCACACATCCACTGGCAGATTGTCTGGCTTCCCGTCCTGCTGCTGCCCGTGGTGTTGCTCGTGCTGGGACTTTCATGGTTCCTGGCGGCCATAGGCGTTTATGTGCGGGACGTCACCCATATCGTCGGTTTCGTAGTTATCAGTACGATGTTCATGTCACCGATTTTCTTCCCGGGCAGCGCATTCCCGGAAAAGTTCAAGTCGTGGATGCTGGCCAATCCGATGACGTTCCCGATCGAAGCCGGACGGGCCGCTGCGCTGCAGGGGCAGACTCCCGATCTGTTGATGCTGGGTATCATGACCCTAGCCGGTCTGATCATTGCTCATATGGGTTACACCGTGTTCCAGGCCACCAGAAAGGGGTTTGCCGATGTCCTTTGATAGCGCCTTCGAGCACGATCCCGCACATGAGATCAAGCGCATCATTCCCCCGGAAGAAGTGGTGATTGCCGCTCATGATGTAGGCAAGGCCTACGCCATGTATGGGAAACCCTCCGACCGGTTGAAAGAGATGTTCATGCCGCCCCTCAGGCGTGTGCTTGGCATGCGCGAGGTGCCCTACCACCGCGAGTTCTGGGCGCTGCGCGGTCTGTCCTTTGAAGTGGGCAGAGGGGAGACCGTTGGCATCATCGGCCGCAATGGCTCAGGCAAATCCACGCTTCTCCAGCTCATCTGCGGCACTCTCCAGCCAACTGAAGGCACCGTCCTCACCAAGGGGCGTGTCGCAGCGCTGCTGGAGTTGGGAGCTGGCTTCAATCCGGAATTCACCGGGCGCGAGAACCTTCTGCTCAATGGCCAGGTGCTGGGGCTGACAAGGAGCGAGATCGATCAGCGATTCGAAGACATCGTCGCCTTTGCCGATATCGGCGAGTTCCTTGATCAGCCGGTGAAGACCTACTCCAGCGGCATGTATGTCCGACTCGGCTTTTCTGTTGCCATTCACACCAGCCCGGAGCTGCTGATCATTGACGAAGCGTTGGCGGTGGGCGATGCCAAGTTCAACGCCAAGTGCATGGCACGGATCAAGAAGCTCCGCGAATCAGGCTTGTCGATCCTGTTTGTTTCCCATGACGTCGGTGCGGTCCGCTCGCTGTGCGATCGCAGCATCTGGCTGGACAAGGGGCGCCCGCGCATGTCCGGTTCGGTGTTTGCGGTCACCGCGCAGTACATGCAGAACCTGTTCGAGGAAGACTCGGCGCGTCTCGAGCAAGAGCGGGAAGAGGCTGTTGCAACGGCAAACCAAGAAATCGCGGACGACAAGGCCCAGGAGCAGTTGCGCGCGCGCAAGCCGGTCAATCATTGGGGCAGCCATGTCGGCTCGCTTCTTGCGGTGGAGACTGAAGCCGTCGATGGCCAGCGCCGCAACATGTTTTTCACCGGCGAGAAGCTGTGCATCCGCATCAAGGCGAAGATTCCGGCATCGGCCAATCGAGAGTGCCTCAGCATGGCGTTCTCGCTGAAAGACATGGCTGGCAGCGATCTGGTGGTTGGCACCACATGGGATTCGCCGCGCCTGCGCCTGGATGTCCGGGGCGATACGGTCGAGGTCGCATTTACCTTGGACTGCAACCTGCGAGAAGGTGACTACGTGCTCGTGGCCGCCCTGGAGGATCGCTCGTCGGATAGTATCCAGTACTTCGAATACATCGAGGGTGCGCAATACCTGAAAGTATTCATGAAGGAGTTCCGCTACGGCACCTTCATCGTGCCGATCGAGAAGAAGGTGCTTTGACTCCATGAAGTCCACGGGAAGTTCCATATGACAACCAGCGATATCAATGGGCAGGACTACTGGGAGTCCCGATTCCAGCGCGATTGGATCCAGAACGAGGGCCAGAGGCAGAGCCAGTTCTTTGGAATGGTGGCTTGCCGCCTGTTTCCGGCCTGGTTCGTGGAGGACGTAAAGCGCAACAGCCTGGAACTGTGTGACTGGGGTTGCGCCATGGGTGATGGCACGCAGGTGATCAAGTCCGAACTGGGCTTGGAACGTGTCGCGGGTCTGGACTTCTCCGTATCGGCCATCGAACAGGCTCGCCGGAACTATCCGGATATCGCCTTCGCCACCGATGACCTCCTGGCAGAAGGAGTCGATCTCGAATTCGACGTGATCTTCTCGTCCAATACGCTTGAACATTTCCACGCGCCGTGGGACACCGCAGCGACTCTGACCGCTCACGCGCGCCAGTACTTCGTCATGCTAGTGCCGTTCCAGGAGCCGCTGGAGGAGCGTCACGAGGAGCATTTCTACAGCTTCCACTGGCACAACCTTCGCCGCGAACTTCCAAATGACTTCCGTTTGGTGCATGCAGGTGTGATCGATGTTGGCCTTCTGCCGGACCCGCAGTACAGCGGCAAGCAGTTGCTGGCCATCTATGCGTCCAAGGCGCCGCTTCAGCGCGTCATGCCCGAGCTGATTGCGCACGGACAGGATCTGCTGGGCCGATATGGTCAAGTGCATGATCGCCTTGTTGCCGTGGACGCTGAGCTGGAGGTCACGATTCTCCAGCGCAATGAACTTGGTTCACGGTTGGAGCAGGCCAGGCAGCAATGTGACGATCTGAGTGCGAGGCTGGAGGATGCGCTGCGCTTGGGCGATGCGACCCGCAGAGAGGTGGAGCGGCTTGCGGCAGAGCAGTCCCGGCAGCAGGGCCTCATCACCGAGCTGGAACAGGGACGTAATGATTTGCAGCACCGCGTGCTTGACGTGGAGACGCAGCTGCGCACCACCCAGATCGCTGAGCAACAGGCCTCCTTGCGAGCTGAGGCTGGCGAGAAAAGGCACTCTGAAGCGGAGAAGGCATTGCAGGCGCTGAAGGCCGAGAACGAAGTCATTGCACGCCGCCTTGAGGAGGTCTATTCCTCCCATTCATGGCGACTGACTGCGCCGTTCCGCTCGATACGCCGCCTTTTCTGACGTCCATCAAGAAAATTCAAAGGAACCTCAATAGATGGCCAAGAAGCGCCAATTAACCATCGTTTCGCCTTATCCGGCGAATGATCGATACATGGACGGCTGGATGAGTCGGATCAAGACCATCGACGGCGTGTTTGAGGAGTATTCCAGAACATACATCGATTTCCAGGAGTGGTACCCGGCCGCGCAGGAGCCAGAACTGGTGCACGCGGACGAGCGGGTCACCGCTTATCGGGTCAACCCGCACTGCAAGGCACATTCCGATTTCGTAGCCCGCATCTTCGACGCGGCAGACTTCGTATACATCCACACCATGCATCAATGCGAGTACATGCTGCCGCATTTTGATGCGTCCAAGATGTACGTGGACATTCACGGCGTGGTTCCCGAAGAGGAGCTCATGCTCGGCTCACCGGAGCGCTCCCGGATGTTCTCCGAGATCGAGCAGCAGGTAATTGGAAAACTCAAGCATGCGTCGGTGGTCACGCTGGCGATGAAAGAGCACTATTTGGCCAAGTACCCCGAGGCCGCAGGCATCGATTTCATCCACGTGCCGGTGTTCGACTTTGGCTCGCTCGGCCAGTCCGCAGAACGCGTTGCGGCTTCGCGCATCGTTCGTCGACAGGCGTCCAGGCCCACCGCGGTCTACGCCGGCGGTGCTCAGATCTGGCAAAGGGTGGACGAAATGGCTGATATCATGGCGGCTGCGAAGTTCTGCAACTACGAGATCTATTCCCATGACGTGGAGGCATTCGCACCGAAGCTCTCCAGTCGCGGAATCCCTGTGGAAGTTTTCAAGGGGTATGCCAGCAAAGAAAAGCTGGAACAGGTTTACAGTTACTCGAACTTCGGTTTTGCTCTTCGTGAGGCATGCACGGTCAATCGTGTGGCTTCTCCTACGAAGCTGTGCGACTACTTTGCATACGGCGTACTCCCGATCGTTGACTTCCACCTCATCGGTGATTTCGACGCTTATGGCTATGCCTATGTCGACCATGCTGACTTCCGAAGTGGTTACATTCCCGATCTCCAGACGCAGGACTGGATGGTCGACAGGAATCTTGGATGCTTGGAAACGATGTATTCGGACTTCAAGAAGGGGATTACAGCAGTCAGGGATCTGGTGGAAACGGTATGAATCCAATCATCGGCAACAATCAGGCAGCGCATCTGGTGGACCTTTCCGCCATGCTCGACGCAGTATTTGATTGGGCATCAGGGCAGCTGGATGGTTCGGTTCTGGGCTACAGCACCGACCTCATGGGCAACGATCTGACCCGCCTAGTCTCGCAGTCGGCCCGCCGCATTGGCTGGCTGCCTTCCTCCGGGCCAGAGAGGCTGGACATCGCACTTATTGACGGTGCCGAGTCGGGTGCTTCGTCGGAGGTCGCGGCGCAGCCTGCTGCAAGCCGACTGCATCTGTTCTTCGCGTTTTCCGGCTTGCTCGATAGCCAATCCGACGAGTTGCTCGCTGGTTACTCACATATGTTCAAGAGCGAGATGGTGGCGGCGACCTGCCTGCAGGCGGCGGAGGGCGCAGCGGTGGTGCTGGCCGTGATCACGTCGTCGCGCGTGGCGCCGTCAGCGGAGGCGTGGTGGGGTTTTGCCGATGCGCTCAACGCATTTGGGTCCTACAAGCTTTCAGACATGTCACGCAAGCTGCATTCCGCATCGGCAGGTCTGAGGCATGCTGCGGTGTTGGCCGACGAGATGGTCAACGAGATCTCGATGTTGACGGCCGAACGTACCCGCGATCGGCACTCGTTGTGGCGGATCGCCCACAACCTGCGCCAGGAAATCTTGGAGCATCGCATTCGCAAGGCCGCGCGGGCTGTAATTACGCCTCGCGAAGGCTACTTCCGTAGCACGGCGGGCCGTCTGCTCAAGACTGCCGGCATGATGCAGGCCAGTACCCATGGCGACATCAGTGTGCTGCAGTCGCTGGCGGTGAGCGCGGTGCGCACCCGATGTGCACTGCTGATTGCCGAAGACCATACTTTTGGTGGTCTTGAACAGTGGGTTTGCGATTTCGCACGTCACCTGCGCATCAAGAACTTCGTGCCTTACCTGATTGTTCTCGGCTCGCCTTCGCTCGACAGTCGTATCGCCCAGCAGTTCCCCGGCGAAGTCGTCTACTTGGATGGACAGTCGGCTCAGCTGGGCGAAGTGGTAGCGCGGGGACGCTTTGAGTCGCTGGTGGTTAGCCACGCCTATGACGGACTGCACACGATCGGGCAGGGCTGCCGGGTGGTCGAAGTCCTGCACAACATCTATTTCTGGCAACTGGAAGATAGTTCGCTGGCAAGGGAGCGGGCCCGGGTTGACGAATACATTGCAGTTTCCAGCGAGGTGGCGGAGTACGCTTGCCTCTACCAGAATCTCGAACGTTCCAAAGTAGTGACCGTGCCGCATGGGTTGAATGTCGTTGACCTGTACCGGCCGCCGGCCGACTACATGCGTGCTGTACGTCAGCAGCGCGACGTGTTCAGGATACTGTTCGTCGGTAATCTCTACCCCCAGAAGAACATCATCTGCCTGCTAGAAGCATTTGCGCGGCTGCGGAAGGATGCTCCGAATGTGCAACTGCGCATCGCCGGGGCGCTTGCTGAATCCGGAAACGCGTCGCGCGTGGAAGAGACAATCCGTCGGCTGGGCCTGTCCGGTTCGGTGGAGCTGCTTGGCTCGCTCAAGCGTCGTGATCTGAGCCGTGAATATGCCCACGCGCATGTGTTCGTGCTGCCATCGCTGTTCGAAGGATATGGCCTTGTGAACCTGGAAGCAGCGCACTTCGGTCTGCCGTTGGTGCTTTCCAATACCGGTTGTGCGGCGGAATTGTCTGCACGTACTCGGGCATGTCGCGTCGTACCGATCGCCATCGCGCACGACAGGCTCAGCCACAAGGAGGTTTCGGGTCGCAGCCACACGCCTGCGGAGCAGGACGTGGCGGCTCTCCATGCCGAGCTGTCCTATGTGATGCAGAACTATCAAGAGCTGATGGAAGCCGGCCTGACGATGGTGGGAGAGCCGCCCTTCAGTACGCTCCAGCAGGCCGGCGAAGCCATGCTGGACGTTGTTGCGCGCCCGGCCTGAGGTAGGGACTGCGATCACATGACCAAGGTGGATGAAGCGGCGGGGATCTATGGCAATGGCAAGGAGGCGCTGCGCATCCTTGTCTGTGCCCACGACTTCCATCCGATTCAGTCACCGCAGTCCATCCGGGTCACCCAGTTGGTCAGCGAACTGGCCAACCGGGGGCACGACGTCCAAGTCATGACCCGGACGAGGGGGGCGGGCGCGGCATGGACCGATAATCCGTTGGGGATCCAGGTTCATCGCACATCTCCGGGGGGAATGGAGTCGATCATCGATGCTGCCTCTCGCGTGAAGCGCCGACTACGCCCCACCAAGGCCAGTACCGGGCACTTCGCTCCTTCCATGCCCACGACGACAAGCGAGGGGCTGAACTGGAAAGGGCGTACGGTCGCGTGGCTGCGATCAATGCTGGACGCTGGTGTGTTCCCTGATGGCCGCTCGCGTTGGGTCCGTGGTGCCATCCGCCGTGGTCGCGCTCTGCTGCGTAGTTGGTCGCCCCACGTGATCATAGGCTCCCATGAGCCCGCCGCTGGCCTGATGGTTGCATCTAGCCTGTCGCGGATATCGGGAATTCCATTCATCGCCGAGCTTGGCGATCCGGTGCTGACGTCCTATACGCCGCAGCGCTGGAAAAATGCTTCACTGGAGCTTGAACGACAGGTATGTCGAGGTGCGGCCGAGATCGTCGTCACTTCAGAGGCGACTGCATCGTTGCTGCATGCACGGCACGGGCCTTTGATTGCCCCATGTAGCGTGATACCACAGGGATTTCCAGCGGCGGTGAGTGGGATGCCGGATGTCGTTCGCGCCTCCGGCGGCATGGCGATGGTATACACCGGGCGCTTCTATCCCTTCCGGGACCCGATGCCATTGGTCCGCGCTGTGCTGGCGACGCCCGGTTGCACGCTGACCATCGCCGGTCCGGGCCTGCCACCCGAGCTCGCAGCAGCACGCGAGATGCATCCGGACGTTCTGCGGTTCGTCGGAAGTCTCAGTCATGCCCAGTCCCTGGAACTGCAACGTGGCGCGGATGTACTGATCAACATCGGTAATGCCGGTATGACCCAGATACCGGGAAAGCTGCTGGAATACTTGGGGTCTGGGCGGCCGGTACTTCACCTGCAGCCCGACGCTACGGATCCCGCGGCGGCGATTATTCGAAAGGAAAACTGTGGTTTTGTCGCCCCGCTTGATGAGGCGGCGATCGCGGCGCTTCTGCGTGAGCTGGGAGAGCGGAAGCAGCAGGGGCAGCTCGACGCCGGGCTGCGCCTGGGTCCGGAGGCCTTTTTCGAGTATCGCTGGGACCGGTTGGCAGTGCGACTGGAAGCGGTTTGCCGCAGAGCGATCGGATCAGGACAACGGCAGGCCTAGTCCGCCGTTGTCCGCGACGGTATCAGGCAGGCATTGCCTGGCCCCGGATCAGCGCAGCAATCCGGGTCGCAGCCAGGCCATCGCCGTAAGGATTGTGGGCGCGCGCCATTGACTGGTAGGAAACCTCATCATCCAGCAGGCGGGAAGCCTCCGCCACGATCCTGCCAGCATCGGTGCCAACCAGTAGTACGGTACCTGCGTCCACTGCTTCCGGGCGCTCGGTGGTATCGCGCATCACCAGCACCGGCTTACCCAGCGACGGTGCTTCTTCCTGAACGCCGCCGGAGTCGGTGATGATGAGCGTCGCCTGGGTCATCAGGTACACGAATGGCAGGTAGTCCTGCGGCTCGATCAGCACGACGCCTGGTGCGTCGGCGAGGATGCGATTGACCGGCCCTTGCACGTTGGGATTGAGATGGACCGGATAGACGATCTGGGTATCACCGCGCGCAGCGAGGGCCTTCAGTGCTTCGCAGATGCTCTCGAAGCCGCTCCCGAAGTTCTCGCGGCGATGGCCGGTCACAAGCACCAGCCGCTTGGAAGCATCAAGGAACGGGAAGCGCTCGCGCATCGATTCAGTCAGAGTCGCATCGTGCTTGAGCTTATCGGCGACGCTGAGCAGGGCATCGATCACGGTGTTGCCGGTGACGTGGACATCGTCGCTCGAGGTGCCTTCGGCCAGCAGATTGTCCCGCGAGCGGGTAGTCGGCGCGAAGTGCAGGCGGGTCAGTGGCCCGGTCAGGCGGCGATTGGCCTCTTCAGGCCACGGCGCATAGATGTCGCCGGTACGCAGCCCAGCTTCCACATGGCCCACGGCAACGCGGTTGTAGAACGCAGCCAGCGCACTGGCCAGCGTGGTGCTGGTATCACCATGCACCAGCACGAGGTCCGGCTTGTGCTCGGCGATGACGGCGGTCATGCCGGTCAGGATCTTGGCGAACAGGCCTGCCAGCGTCTGGCCAGGTTCCATCACGTTGAGGTCGACATCCGGCGTGATGCCGAACAGGTCCATGACCTGATCGAGCATCTGTCGATGTTGCGCGGTAACCGCAACAATCGTCTCGATTTCAGGCTGGGCCTTCAGGGCTTCCACCACCGGAGCCATCTTGATCGCTTCCGGACGGGTGCCGAAAACGACCATTACCTTCTTGTAGGGAATACTCACGATTACCTGCTTGAGTTCAAGGGGACCATGCCGCTGACCGAGGCCAGCGGCAGATGCACGTCAAAGTACTTTTTCCAGCTCCGGCAGGATCGCGAACAGATCCCCCACCAGACCGATATCGGCAATCTCGAAGATCGGCGAATCCGCATCCTTGTTGATCGCCACGATCGTGCCGGCGTCCTTGATGCCGGTCAGATGCTGGATCGCGCCGCTGATGCCCACCGCCACGTACAGTTCCGGCGCGATGATCTTGCCGGTCTGGCCGACCTGCAGGTCGCTGGGCACGTAGCCGGCGTCGACTGCGGCACGCGAGGCGCCGACGGCGGCACCGAGCTTGTCGGCCAGCTGGAAGATGACCTTGAAGTTCTCTTCCGAACCGACACCACGGCCACCGGAGACCACGCGCTTGGCGCTCTGCAGATCAGGGCGGTCGCTGGCACCGGCGGCCAGGCCGATGAAGCGGGTGTGGGTGGGCAGGGCGGCGTCGACGCTGGCCGCTTCGATGGCGGCGCTGCCGCCCTGGGCCGCTTCCGGCCACGAGGCGGCACGCACGGTGGCGACCACGATCTGGTCGGCCGGGGCTTCCACGGTGATGATCGCGTTGCCGGCGTAGATCGGGCGCTTGAAGGTGTGGCTGCCTTCAACGCTCATCAGGTCGGAGACCTGGTTGACGCCGAGCAGGGCGGCCACGCACGGCATCAGGTCCTTGCCGAAGGTGGTGGACGGGCCGAAGACGTGGGTGTAGCCCTTGGCCAGCTGCGCGATCTGCGGCGCCAGCACCTGGGCGATGGGCTGCGCGTTGGCGGCGTTGGCCACGGTCAGGACCTTGGCGACGCCGCTGATCTTCGCTGCCTCGGCGGCGACGGCAGCCGGATCGGCGGCCAGCACCAGCACGTCGATGCTGGCACCGCTGATGGCAGCGGCGGCGCTGACGGTCTTGGCGGTGGCGGCGTTGAGCTTGCCGTCGTGGTGCTCGGCGATGACGAGAATCTTGCTCATTACAGCAGCCCCTTCTGCTTGAGTGCGGCAACCAGTTCGGCCGCGTCCTTGACCATCACACCCTTGCTGCGCTTGGACGGCGCGGCGTACTGGGTGGTCTTGAAGGTGTCGGCGGCTTCAACGCCGAGGTCGGCCAGCTGCAGGGTCTCCAGCGGCTTGGCCTTGGCCTTCATGATGTCCGGCAGCTTGATGAAGCGCGGTTCGTTCAGGCGCAGGTCGGTGGTGACCACGGCCGGCAGGTCCACTTCCAGCGTTTCCAGGCCGGCGTCGACTTCGCGGGTGACCGTGGCCTTGCCGTCGGCAATGTCCAGCTTGCTGGCGAAGGTCGCCTGCGGCCGGCCCCACAGCGTGGCCAGCATCTGGCCGGTCTGGTTGGCGTCGTCGTCGATCGCCTGCTTGCCGAGGATCACCAGGTCCGGCTGTTCCTTCTCGATCAGCTTGAGCAGGGTGCGCGCGGCGGTCAGCGGCTGGATGGCCTGGTCGGTAACCACATGGACGGCGCGGTTGGCGCCCATGGCCAGGCCGTTGCGCAGGTGCGCCTGGGCATCGGTCGGAGCAATGGTGGCGACCACGACTTCGCTGGCGATGCCCTTGTCGCGCAGGCGCAGGGCCTCTTCCAGGGCGATTTCATCGAAGGGGTTGGGGGACAGCTTGACGCCGTCGGTGACCACGCCGGAACCGTCCGGCTTGACCTGAATGCGGACGTTGTAGTCCACCACGCGCTTGTACGCGACGAGGATTTTCATCTGGTACGGGGTCCTTCACTAAACAGGGAGAACATCCGGTCTTGGAACAGCAACCGGTTCGGGGGTGGGAACCCGATTCTAGCTGGCTTGGGGTGGCCATGCGAATGCGTATGGTCGGCGTGGTCCGGAGTAGCGGTAGTGTCAAATCCAGGCCGCTCGATCCTGGTGCCCGGTTCCTCGCGGCCGCCGCCGGCGAACAAGCCGTTCACGCGGAGCACCGGGCTGCCTGAATCCGTGCAAGCGCGGCATCAGCTCCGGGTGACGAGCAGGACGCCGAGGCAGATCAGGCCGACGCCGGCGAGCTTCATTGCGCTGAGCGGCTCGCGAAAGAAGAAGTACGCGGCAGCGACAACAATCACATAGCCAATGCTGTTGAAGGGATAGGCGAAGCTGACCTGCACCTTGGACAGGACGTACATCCAGAGCAGGAGGCTTGCCGCGAAGCACGAAAGTCCTGAAAACACCCAGGGATTGAACGCGATCCTAATGCCGCTTGCTGCCAGCGGCATCAAGCCTTGTCCCGTCACCAGCACCATTCCAGGCATGCCTTGGCGAAGCAGGAGCTGGGCAGCAGCATTGAGTGCAACCGAAAGCAGGATGATCGGGACGTAGGCTAGGTACATGCGTCGATTCCGGTGAGGGTCGGGTTGAGTAGGGCGCGGTGGACGGCTTTCCATCACCAGCTGAGGGTGGCACCGCCGATGATGCAGATCGAAACCAGCGCCACGCCCCAGCTGACCTGATCGCGTGCGGCGAACACGATTGGATCGTCATGCATGCCGCCACGATGCGCGATGATCCAGATACGGCCTATCCAGAACAGTAGGACTGGGCACAACAGCCAGAGCAGGCGTGGATTGCGATACAGCTCCAGGCTGTCCGGGCTGTTGATGTAGAGGGCGAACACCAGAATGCTGACGTAACCGGCCGCAGCGCCAAGAGACTGGATCAAGGACAGATCCGATACGTCGTAGCCGCGCCCCGCAATCTTCTGTCTTCCCGAGCCGGACATCGCCGCAAGTTCGGTATAGCGCTTGACCAGGGCCAGGCTGAGGAACATGAACAACGAGAAGGCCAGCAGCCAGAACGACAGGTCCACGCCGATCGCGATCGCTCCGCCGATGATGCGAAGGGTATACAGCGCCGCAAGCATGACTACGTCGATCATGACGATACGCTTGAGTACAAGCGAATACATCAGGGTCATGGCGTAATAGGCAAACAGTACGCCTGTGAATGCCGGGCTACTCAAAAGGGCGAGGGTGAATCCGGCCAGCGTGAGCAAGGGGGCTACCAGCAGCCCCTGCATCAGCGGCAGATCGCCGGCCGCAAAGGGGCGTCGGCGCTTGCGTGCATGCTGTCGATCCGGGGTTAGATCGAGCAGGTCATTGAGCAGATAGACCCCGGAAGCGCACAGCCCGAATGCGATGAATGCCATTGCGGCCCCGAACAGCGATACCGGATCGAACCAGCGATGCGCGGTTAGCAACGGAACCAGCACAAGCAGATTCTTCGACCACTGATAGACGCGCAGTGCCTTGATCCAGCTGCGCACGCCGCCGCCCTCGCTGGGCCAATGTGCATGGACCGTGGTGACTCTGGCGGCGGCGGTTGCCAGGCGGTTGCCAGCATTCACCACATAGGCAGCTGCGGAATGCTTCCAGACGTGGAGATCCACGTTGGCATTGCCCATGTAATCGTACTGGCCGGCACCAAAGCGGGCCTTCAGCGCTTCAGCCTTGTGGGGGCCGGCGAGGTTGCACCGGCCATCGCTGGCCATCACCTCCTCGAACACGCCCAGGTGTAGGGCGATGGCTTCCACCAGTGCTTGATCCGATGCCGAGCAAAGGACGCGCGGCCTCTGCCGGGTTGTCCGCAGCATGCCGAGCACACGCGCGTCGTACGGAAGCCATTCCACCGGCAATGTCACTCGGGATGCGATCTCGCGCTTGAGTGCGGCCTTGCCCCGCAGCAGCCAGAACGGCAGCAAGAAAATGCACAGGGGACTGCTGGCCAGTAGGGCCAGTACGGATTCATACAATAGATCTGATCGCAGCAGCGTGCCATCCAGATCTATGCAAAGTGCGCGATCAATGGGCTTCATTCGAAAACGACCGGGTTCCCTGTATGCTTCAGACTTCGGGTGCGCCTGAATTTCAGGCCAAAGTATAGTCATTGATTTTGCGACCAGCAGGGTTGCGCGACTGGCAGCCCCAACTACCACCGCCGCGATGCGGCATCAGACCCAGCCACGCATGCCATCTATCCCGCGTCCGTCCTTGACCGCCAGCTTGCTGCTGATCTGTATCGCCGGTGTTCTGTTGCGAGGGGTGTTGCAGATTGCGTTCCCGGTAATGCCGATTTCGGATTTTGCCCGGTATCTGGAGGTGGCAACCAATCTCGCTAACGGGAATGGACTGTCGGTGTCTGGCGCTCCCTTTATCTCGCAGCCACCGCTGTACCCCGGACTGCTGGGTGCATGGCTATGGCTGTTTGGCGCGGATGTTTCCGCCGCCAAAGCACTAAATTTGCTTCTCGCGGCTTCAACGCTGATGCTGTGGGCTTGGGCCTGTCCGAAGATGGGTATGCGGCCGGGATGGCAATTGACCAGCCTGGCCGTGCTGGCGTTCCATCCGGCGCTGGTGGCCTATACCGGGTTGTTGGGGACCGAAACGCTTGCTGTATTCCTTGCGGTCCTTGCCTTTGCGCTAGCGACACTGCCGATGCGGGCGGCAATGCCTGCGCTGCTTGGCGTTGTCCTAGCTCTGATCGCATTGAATCGCCCGCAGCTGCTGCCGTTGCCGGTGGGGCTGGTGATCGGTGTCCTGGCGGGCCGCGGCGGCTTGGGCCGGGTGCGGAGCTGCCTGGTGATCCTGGTTGCGTTTCTTGCCGTACTTTTGCCTTGGATCATGCGCAACGAGCTGCTGTTCGATCGTGTCGTACCCGTAAGCGCCAACAGCGGGTACGTGCTGATGGTCAACAATAATGCACTGAATCGGTCCGGGAACTGGATGCCGCTAAGCCAGGTCCCGCTGTCCGAACATCAACTTCAGCGCTTCCAGGGCGAAGCCGCAGTTCCCATGTCCTTCTTCGACGAGGGCGATGAGGATGCCAAGATCCTGCAGTGGACGCCTGCTGCAGACGGCGTGGCACGATCCGTGGCGTTGGACTGGATGCGTCACAATCCTGGCAAGGTGCTGCACCTGGCCATCTTGCGACTGGAGACCAGCCTTGATCCGGCGACGCTGATGTACTGGCCCTTTGTCGATCTTGGGGGCGCGCCTCGCTGGCTGGTATGGGGTGTTGGAGGGCTGAACCTGATGCTGGTGCTTCTCGCAGCGCTTGGGGCGTTCCGGTTGCTACCACAGGTGCGGCAGCTTACGCTGGCCCAACTGATGGCGCTGGGGACGGTGGCCTTGGGCGTGCTGTCCATCGCCATGTTCGAAGGTCAGGGGCGCTACCTGATTCCGCTTGTTCCGGCGATGTTGATCCTGGCAGGCGGACGATCCAGTGGCAGCGGTACTTCGGCCCGGGCAGGGGCGGGTCACGCAGGTGCCGGCTTCGGGAAGGTATCCTCTACGGCCTGAGAGCGCTGCCGGGTCCGGACGCGCGCGTCCCTTGAACTTGGAGAGTGGATGATGCCTACCTGGCTCGTCACCGGCGGTGCCGGTTTCATCGGTGGCAATTTCGTCCTTGAGGCGGTTGCCCGAGGCGTGAAGATCGTCAACCTCGATATCCTGTCCTATGCCGGCAACCTGAAGACCCTGTCCAGCCTAGACGGTGATCCCGGTCATGTGTTCGTGCAGGGGGATATCGGTGATCGCGAGCTGGTCGCCCGGCTGCTGGCCGAGCACCAGCCGGAGGCCGTGCTAAACTTCGCTGCGGAGAGCCATGTCGACCGTTCCATCGACGGTCCGGGCGCCTTCATCCAGACCAACGTGGTCGGCACGCTGGGCCTGCTGGAAGCGGTGCGCGACTACTGGAAGGCGCTGCCGGCCGAACAGGGCGCGGCCTTCCGCTTCCTGCACGTGTCCACCGACGAGGTGTACGGCACTTTGGGTGAGGCCGGCAAGTTCAGCGAAACGACCCAGTACGCCCCCAATTCCCCGTACTCGGCGTCCAAGGCCGCATCGGACCACCTGGTCCGCGCCTTCCACCACACCTACGGGCTGCCGGTGCTGACCACTCATTGCTCCAACAACTACGGCCCGTACCACTTCCCGGAGAAGCTCATTCCGCTGGTGATCGCCAAGGCGCTGGCCGGTGAGCCGCTGCCGGTGTACGGCGACGGCAAGCAGGTGCGCGACTGGCTGTTCGTGTCCGACCACTGCGAAGCGATCCGCACCGTGCTGGCCAAGGGCCAGGTCGGCGAGACCTACAACGTCGGCGGCAACTCGGAAAAGCAGAACATCGAAGTGGTGCACGCGATCTGCGCGCTGCTGGACCAGCGCCGTCCGCGCGCGGACGGCCAGCCACGCAGCAGCCAGATCACCCATGTGGCCGACCGCCCAGGACATGACCGCCGCTATGCGATCGATGCCTCCAAGCTGAAGAACGAACTGGGCTGGGAGCCGGCCTATACCTTCGAGCAGGGCATCAGTCGCACCGTGGACTGGTACCTGGGCAACCAAGCGTGGGTCAACAGCGTGCTGGATGGCAGCTATCGCCTACAGCGTATTGGCACCGCAGCCTGAGCCCAGGAGACGACATGACCCAGCGCAAGGGCATCATCCTCGCCGGTGGCTCCGGCACCCGGCTGTATCCGATCACCAAGGGTGTCAGCAAGCAGCTGCTGCCGGTGTATGACAAGCCGATGATCTACTACCCGCTCAGCGTGTTGATGCTGGCGGGCATCCGCGAAGTGCTGATCATCAATACGCCGCATGAGCAGGCGCTGTTCCAGCAGCTGCTGGGCGACGGCTCGCAGTGGGGTATGGACATCCAGTACGCGGTGCAGCCGAGCCCGGATGGCCTGGCCCAGGCCTACCTGATCGGCCGCGACTTCGTTGCCGGCAAGCCGAGCTGCTTGGTGCTGGGCGACAATATCTTCCATGGGCATGGTCTGCGTGAGGTACTCAAGCGTGCAGACGAGCGGGTGCACGGTTCGACCGTGTTCGGGTACTGGGTGCATGATCCGGAACGTTACGGCGTAGCCGAGTTCGACCAGAGCGGAAAGGTGATCGATCTGGTCGAGAAGCCGGAAAGCCCACGCTCGAACTATGCGGTGACCGGCCTGTATTTCTACGACGGCAAGGCCAGCGACTACGCAGCCGAGCTGAAGCCGTCGCCGCGTGGCGAACTGGAGATCACCGATCTCAACAAGCGTTACTTGGCCGAAGGCAACCTTCACCTGGAGGCCCTGGGCCGTGGGTACGCGTGGCTGGATACCGGCACCCACCAGTCGCTGCTGGAGGCGTCCAACTTCATCGAGACCATCCAGACCCGTCAGGGCCTGCAGGTCTGCTGTCCCGAGGAAATCGCGTTCGGCAAGGGCTGGATCAACGCTGGACAACTGGAAGCGCTGGCCGCGCCGTTGATCAAGAACAGCTACGGCGAATACCTGCATAAACTCGCCCTGCGTGGAGTCGTTCCGTGAAAGTGATTGAAACCAGGTTGCCCGGCTGCGTGGTGATCGAGCCGGCCGTGTTCGGTGATGCCCGCGGTTACTTCTTCGAAACCTGGAACGCCGAGCGCTTCGCCGCGCTGGGCCTGCCGGACCGTTTCGTGCAGAGCAACGTCTCCACTTCCGCGCAGGGCGTGCTGCGCGGCCTGCATTACCAGTGGCCGCGGCCGCAGGGCAAGCTGGTCAGCGTGCTGGAAGGCGAGGTCTATGACGTCGCCGTCGACATCCGTCGCGACTCGCCGACCTTCGGCCAGTGGGAAGCGGTGGTGCTGAGCGCGGAGAACAAGAAGCAGTTTTTGATTCCGGAAGGCTTTGCCCACGGCTTTGCCGTTCTGTCCGAGCGTGCGGTGTTCAACTACCTGTGCACCGAGGTCTACCTGAAGGACTTCGATGCCGGCGTGCGCTGGAATGATGCGGACATCGCTGTGGACTGGCCAGTCAGTGCACCGACCTTGTCGGCCAAGGATGAAAACGCACCGTTCCTGAAGGACATCGCCGAGGACCGCCTGCCGGTCTACATCCCATGACGGTGCTGGTGTTCGGAGGCAACGGCCAGGTCGGCCAGGAACTGCTGCGCGCGCTGGCCCCGCTGGGTGCAGTGGTCGCCACCACCCGCAGCGGCACGCTGCCGGATGGCAGTGTCTGCGAAACCGCCGACTTCAGCCAGCCTGACAGCCTGCCGGCACTGCTGGATCGCGTGCAGCCGTCGCTGGTGGTCAATGCGGCCGCTTACACCGCCGTAGACCGTGCCGAGCAGGACGTGGAGGCCGCGTTCGCGGCCAACGCGCAGGCACCGGGCGTGATCGCGCGCTGGTGTGCGGCGCACGGCGTGCCGTTCGTGCATTACTCCACCGACTATGTGTTCGATGGCCAGGGCAGCGCGCCCTACCGCGAGGACGAGCCGACCGCGCCATTGGGCGTGTACGGCACCAGCAAGCGCGATGGTGAGGACGCGGTGCGTGCGGCCGGTGGCCGCCATCTGATCTTCCGCACGGCGTGGGTGTATGCCTCGCACGGCGCGAATTTCCTGCGCACCATGCTGCGCGTGGGCGCTGAGCGCGATGCGCTGCGGGTGGTGGCCGACCAGATCGGTGCACCGACGCCGGCTGCGCTGATCGCCGATGTCACCGCGCAGGCACTGCAGCATCCGGGCCAGTTGTCTGGTACCTGGCACCTGACCGCCAGCGGCCAGACCAGTTGGCATGGGTTCGCCGAGGCGATCTTCGCCGAAGCGTTGGCCACCGGCGTGTTAGCCAAGGTACCGACGGTTGAGGCGATTCCCAGTTGCGAGTATCCGACCCCGGCCAAGCGCCCGGCTTGGTCGGTGTTGGACAACCGCAGGCTGCAGCAGGCCCTAGGCACTCCTCTCCCGAACTGGCGTGAGGGGTTGGCCGTCGTGATGAATGAAATCAAGCGCTTGCTGGATGAGCCCGCTGGGGGCGAGGCGTCCAGGACGAACTAAACCGATTTCCCCACCGGCAGTGCAGACACCTTTCCGGACACTTTCATTAAGCGGACAGGAGGGGGAAGCGGGGCACGCAGGCTAGAATGCGCCGATCGTCTTCAAGGAAACGCGTGACATGTGTGGAATCGTGGGTGCAATCGCCGATCGCGACGTAGTGCCGGTGCTGATCGAGGGTCTGAAGCGCCTTGAGTACCGCGGTTACGATTCCTCCGGCATCGCGGTGATCGACCATGCCCAACGGCCGGATGTGCGCCGCGTGCGTCGTACCGGCCGTGTGTCGGAAATGGCCACTGCGGCCGAGGCCGAGGGCTTCAATGCAGTGCTGGGCATCGGCCACACCCGCTGGGCCACCCACGGGGGCGTCACCGAGGCCAACGCGCATCCGCACATCAGCCACGGCGTGGCGCTGGTGCACAACGGCATCATCGAGAACCACGAAGCGCAGCGCGAGAGGCTGCGCGCGATGGGCTACACCTTCGAATCGCAGACCGATACCGAAGTCATCGCGCACCTCATCCATCACCACCTGAAGGACGGCGACGACCTGCTGGTGGCGCTGCAGCGCACGGTGAAGGAGCTGACCGGCGCCTACGCGCTGGCCGTGGTCAGCCGCGCCGAGCCGGAGCGCTTCGTCTGCGCGCGCATGGGGTGCCCGTTGCTGGTGGGCCTGGGCGAGGGCGAGAACTTCGTCGCCTCCGACGTTTCGGCCGTGATTTCGGCCACCCGCAAGGTGATCTTCCTGGAAGAGGGCGACACCGCCGAGATCCGCCGCGAGGGCGTGCGCATCTTCGACGAGCATGACCAGCCGATCGAGCGCGAGGTGCACCTGTCCGATGTGTCGCTGGCATCGCTGGAACTGGGCCCGTACCGCCACTTCATGCAGAAGGAAATCCACGAGCAGCCGCGCGCGCTGGGCGACACCATCGAGGCGGCGATCGACGCCGGTG
>NZ_JAWIRX010000032.1:0-26842 GCF_036319965.1 Stenotrophomonas sp. SMYL41
CTTTCAAGCAAGGACAACGTCAACTTCAAAAGCGAGGATTCCGTGGGGGGGGCGGGGGGGGGGGGGGGGGGGGGGGGCGCCCCCGGGGGGGGGGGGGGGGGTGGGGGGGGGGGGGCGGGGGGGGGCGCCCCCCCCCCCCCCCCCCCCCCCGGCGCCCCCCCCCCCCCCCCCCCCCCCCGCCCCACCTGTGACAGATTCCGTGTGCTGTCGGTAGGTGTCGACCTTGGTCGACACATCTGTCAGGTATCGACAAACAAGAATGGGGTCGGATCCGATTTCCGAAGGAAAACGGATCCGACCCCAAGGTCGTTCCAACAGATCGCGGAAAACTGTCGAAGGCGGGATGGGTCCGGTGGCGGGAGTGTCCGCGGCATGGATGCCGCGGCCAAGCCCCCAGGGATGGGTTTACGGCGTCTCCCGCCACCGGACCCACCCCGCCATCCCACGGATACCCCGCTGTTGCTGTTGCTTCGGTCGTTGAAGTTGCCGTTGCCTCTGCGGGTGCAGGGCTGCAAGCCCTGCCGAACAATCCTCAACTCTCGCAGTTGGCGAACACGTCGCGGTCTCGCTCGTACAGCGAGGTCTTCACCTGCATCAGGCCCAGCACCGACGGGAACAGGTTGTCATGGTCCGTATAGGCCGCCGAACGCTTGCGCACGCACTGCAGGTCCAATCCGCGGCTGCTGGCAAAGCCCGGCGAGAACCACATCGTCATCGGTACCCGGGTCTGCTCGGCCGGGGCAATGGCGTACGGC
Source organism: Stenotrophomonas sp. SMYL41 (assembly GCF_036319965.1). Lineage (NCBI taxonomy): Bacteria > Pseudomonadati > Pseudomonadota > Gammaproteobacteria > Lysobacterales > Lysobacteraceae > Stenotrophomonas > Stenotrophomonas sp. SMYL41. The sequence continues at coordinate 756 of NZ_JAWIRX010000032.1, forward strand.
ACGCCGTGCAGGAACAGGCCCTTCTCGCCCAGCGACTCGCCGTGGTCGGACAGGTAGATCATCGCCGTGTCGTAGTCCTGCATGCCCTGCAGCGTGCCGATGGTCTTGGTCAGGAAGTGATCGGTGTACAGCACGGCGTTGTCGTAGCTGTTGGTGATCTCTTCGCGCGAGCAACGGCCGATGTCACGGGTATCGCAGGTCGGGGTGAAGCGGCGGAACGCGGGTGGATAGCGCTCGAAGTAGGCCGGGCCATGGTTGCCCAGCTGGTGCAGCACCACCACGCGGTCGCCCGGTTTCGCACGTACCTGGGTGGCCAGGTCCTGCAGCAGGATCTCATCCATGCAGCGGCCATCGGCACACAGGCCCGGCGTGGTGGCATCGGACAGCGACTGGAAGTCCAGGCCTTCGCATACGCCCTTGCAGCCGGACTGGTTGTCACGCCACAGCGGGGTGATGCCGGCACGGTTCAATACATGCAGCAGCGACTGGTGCGCGCGGATCTTCTTCTCGTCGTAGTCGTGGCGTCCCCACGGCGAGAACAGGCAGGGCAGCGAAACTTCGGTGCTGGTGCCGCACGAATGCATGTCCGGGAAATTGACCACGCTGGCCTGGGCCAGCTCCGGGGTGGTATTGCGGCCACCGTTGAGCCCCCAGTTCTGCGCACGCACGGTCTCGCCCATGACGATCACCAGCAGGCGCGGCTTGCTGGCCGGAGTACGCGGGGTGGCCTTGGCATCGGTGCCGATCGGCAGCTTCGGCGCGCGCTGCACCGGGTTGTCACCACGCAGTGCACGGGGCAAGCCCAGCAGCACATTGGCCGGCGTGGCGAGGTAACGCACTTCGCGCTGGTTGCGCATCAGTGCGGAGATATCCTGGAACGAGATCAGCGCACCGCCCACTGCGGTTACCGCCGCCGCCACCAGGAAACCGATGCGCCAGAGCAGGCTGCGGCCCCAGCTGCGACGGCGCAGCTGCACGCGCCACAGCACGATCATCGGCAGCACCGCCAGCAACAGCACCGGCCACAACAGCGACACGGTCATCAGCTCACGGCTTTCCTTGGGGTCGGTCGCCAGCACGTTGCGCAGCATGTCCGCATCCAGGTAGATGTGGTAGCGGCTCATGTAGTGCGCAGCGAATGCGGTCACCAGCAGCAACAGGCTGATCACCACCTTGGCGCTCCAGCGCCAGACCAGGAGGCCCAGCAGCACGCCGTGTGCACCCAGCAGCAACAGCAGCAGCGAAAGCGCATAGCGCAGGCTGCCCGGATGGCTGGCCATCGCGCTGTGCCAGAACAAGCCGTTGCCGGCCACCGCGAAGAACAGGCTGGTCAGTGCGATCAGTGCTTCGGTGGACAGCTGCGGCCGCCAGCGGCGAAGACTCGCCAACGCGGGAAGGCGGGCGAGGCGGTGGACCGACGCACTCATGCGTTTGCCTCCTGGCGGTTGGAACGGTCCAGCTGACGGCGTGTCAGGATGCGCTTGACAATGAGATACAGGCCCAGCGAAAGCAGCCAACATATCAATGCAGTGGCGACGTCATGCGAAAGGAAATGCGCGCCCCGGACCTGCTGGCTGATGCCGAACACCAGGCCGCTGCCGAGGCCGATCCACAGCCCGGCCCAGCGCCACGACGGGCGCCACAGCAGGGCGAAATAGTACAGGGACAACCATGCGTAGCCAGCACTGGCGTGCCCGGCCGGGAAGCAGGCCTGTGCGGTCATGCCAGCGGGGCGTGCCGTGAAGAGCCCGATGAAAGGCTGGTGCCCGCCGTAGCGCAGCAGGTCCCACGGGCATTCCATCGGCACCAGCGCCTTCAGCAGGGAGATCATGCCGGTGCCCAGCGCCATGGCAATCACAACGTAAAGCAGCGCCCATCGCAGGGTGCGATCGCGTCCCCTGCGCCAGTGATGGAAGCACAGCAGGATCGCCACCAGCGCCGCTGCCGTGCTCAGCCATTTGCCCACCTTGTGCACCACCGTGCGGGTGATCCAGGCGTCCTGCAGCGCCCAGCGGCCGCCTTCAAGGCGGAACAGGTGATCGGCCACCCATTGATCGCCGCCCATCCCCATCAGCAGCGTAAACACCGGCAGACCGAGTGCTACAGGCAGCCAAAGGTGAGTTACGGCAAATCTTGACGCCAGTGGCGATGTCGCAAGCGGCGCTACTGAATCGATGGGACGAACGGGCATGCTGGGAAGGGGCGGTTCGGGAATCCGCGGTCATGCTCGTCACCTGCATGTCGGAGAAGGGTCGGACGCTCGTTCGTGCCGGGTTAATGCTTGCCCGGCACGGGTCGACGTTCAGTCTTCTTCGGCGGTTGATCCTGCCCGCTCGGCGTGGCACTGCGGGTCCCAGGCCGTGCCGGGAAGCAGTTGCCAACGATTCCGGTTGGCAATGCCGATGTCGATCACCTTGGTGGGGTCCACGCAGGGGCTCATCGCATCGTCCAGCACCAGCAGCCAGCGCTTGCCCGGTGCCTCGGCCAGCCACGGGCCGGCGTCATGCCACTGCTCGGCCCACGGGCGCTTGAAGCCGAACTCACGCACCGGTCGATCTGCCTGCAGCAGGTTCTGTTCGCGCCAGGCAACCAGTGCCAACTCTGCGTCGGGGCCGATCCGCGCGCCCACCCGGCGCATTACCGCCGACGCCGACGCATACGGATCCAGCGCCGGGATCAGCACCAGGCCGTAGAGCATCCACAGCATGCCGTGGGTCAGCAGCACCAGCGTTGCGGCACGGCGTACCCGCAGCCACACGAGCAGCGTGGCCAAGGCAATGGCAAAGGTCAGCAAGCCATCCCCCAGCACCGGCAGCAGCGAATCCGGCATGGCCCGGCGCTCCAGTTGCGCCACGGCCCACGGATGCTCGGTCATCAGGATCACGCCGAGCACGCCGGTGGCCAGCATCAGCACCACGCTGTAACCGAACAGGTAGCGGCGCACGCACAGCCGGCGCAGCAGGCCCGGCAGCAGCGGCGCTACGGCCAGCGCCATTGCAGGCAGCATCGGCAGCAGGTACACCTCGCGCTTGCCCGGGCTGGCACTGAAGAACACCAGTACCAGTACGGCCCAGCCCAGCAGCAGCCACTGGCGGCGATCGCCACGACGGATGCGGCGCCACCAGGGCTTGAACAGCATCGGCAGCAGAAGGCTGCCTGGCAGCCACAGGGTCAGGATCACCTGCAGGTAGTACCAGGCCGGCTGCCGGTGGTGCCAGGCATTGGCGTAGCGGGTGCCGGTCTGCTTGAACAGCAGCTCATGCGCGTAGGCCTGCAGCTCGGCGCTGGGCGTATGCAGCAGGGCCCAGCCCAGCGGCGCCAGCCACACGCCCACGCCCAGCAGGAATGCCGGGATCAGCCACAGCAGCGTTGCCGGGTGCGGACCGTCCACGCTGCGCCCGCGGCGACGCTGGTACAGCCACCAGCCGAACCAGGGCAGCACCAGCAGCAGCGGCAGGAAACCTACGCCCTTGGTCACCGTGCCGAGGCCAGCGGCGAAACCGGCCAGCCACAGCGCGGGCAGGTTGCGACGTTCGCACAGGTGCCGCATCAAGCCCCACAGGGCCACGGTGGTCATCCCCACCAGCACCATGTCGATCTGCGCACGCTTGGCCATCAGCCCGAACTGCAGGGTGCAGAACAGCGCCGCGAGGGCATAGATGGAATGCCGCGGCGACCACAGCCGCCGTGCCAGATCCGACACCAGCCACAGACTCAGCAGGGCGCCCAGCAACGACGGCAGCAGGAACGACCACTGCCAGCTGCCGACCACCTCGTAGGCGGCCGCCTGCAGCCACATGAACACCGGTGGTTTCTCGGCATACAGCTCGCTGCCACGATGCGGCAGCAGCCATTGCCCACTCTCGACCATGGTCCGCGCGGCCAGCACGAAGCGCGGCTCGTCCGGCGGCTGTGGCTGCCGAAGGCCGATGCCCGCTGCCAATGCAGCGATGATCAGCAGCCACAACAGGGGCAGGCGCCAACGGCGGGGCAGGGCTACGGGCACGGCAGGCTCCGGGAGCAAAACGGCCACTCTGACGTGGCAGGAGTAGGAAAGGCGTCGGAACGGGCGCAGGTCGACCGCATTCCGACATGGTCGGCGCTACCATGGTACGAACTTCCGTGGATGTTTCGTGCATGCGTCTGTTGGTGATCGAGGACAACCGCCAGCTGGTGGCCAACCTGTTCGACTATTTCGAGTCGCGCGGGCATGTGCTGGACGTGGCTCCGGATGGCATCACCGGCCTGCATCTGGCCGGCAGCCACCCCTACGATGCGGTGATCCTGGACTGGATGCTGCCGCGCATGGAGGGGCCGGAGGTGCTGCGCCGGCTGCGCGCCGAACATGCGTCGGAGGTGCCGGTGATCATGCTGACCGCGCGTGACGAGCTGCCGGACAAGATCGCCGGTTTCCGTGCCGGGGCCGACGACTACCTGACCAAGCCGTTCGCCCTTCCTGAGCTGGAAGTGCGGCTGGAGGCACTGCTGCTGCGTGCGCAGGGGCGCAACCCGCGCAAACGGCTGCAGGTCGGCGACCTGGTACTGGATCTGGCGACGCTGGAGGTTCAGCGTGAGGGCCAGGTGCTGCACCTGTACCCGGCCTGCCGCAAACTGCTGGAAGTGCTGATGCGCGCAAGCCCGGGTGCGGTCACCCGCCAGCAGCTGGAGTTCGCGCTCTGGGGCGACGAACCGCCGGATGGCGACCTGCTGCGTTCGCATGTCTACGAGCTGCGCCGCAGTGTGGATGGACCGTTTGCCGAGAAGCTGATCCATACGCTGCCGCGGGTGGGCTATCGGTTGGCGGTGATGGACGGTGCCGACGCTGGCAGGAATGCTGATGAGGGCGCGTAAGCCGGGGCCGCTGTACCGGCGGGTGGTGTGGTGGCTGCTCGGGTACCTGGCACTGCTGTCGATCGCGGTGTTCAGTGTCGGCAACTACGTGCACGAACACGCCGAGCACGCCGCGTGGCGCGCGCTGCTCAATTCCGAACTGGACAGCATCGTCGAGCATGTCGAGCACGAGCCTCATTACCGCTGGCAGGACTCGGACACGCTGAGCCTGTACCGCTTCGACGCGGTCAATCTGCCGGAGAGCCTGCGCACCCTGCATCCGGGGCTGCATGACGGCGTGATGGTCAAGGGCCGCGAGACGGCGGTGATGGTGCGTGAAACCCAGTCGATGGGACGGGTAGCACTGGCGCTGGACATCTCCGATTTCCATGACCTGGAACAGTTCGCCACGCGCTGGGTGATGCTGGCCGGGGTGATCATGATCTTCGTCACCGTGTTGATGGCGTCTTTCGGCATGGAGCGCATGGTGCGCCCGTTGAGCCTGTTGGCCCAGCACATCGGCGCTCTGCGGCCGGGCGTGCAGGGCCAGCGAATCGATGTCGACCCGCGCGGCAGTTCCGAGCTGCACACCATCGCCGATGCGCTGAACGACTACCTCGATCGCAATGAGCAGTTCGTCGAGCGTGAACGGGTCTTCATCAGCACCGCCAGCCACGAACTGCGCACGCCGATCGCGGTGATGACCGGCGCCGCCGAACTGGCGCTGGAGCAACCGGGCCTGCCCGAGCGCGCGCGCCAGCAGATGCAGCGGGTGCTGCGCACGGCGCAGAGCGTGGAGCAGCTGATCGAGCTGCTGCTGGTACTGGCGCGTGATCCGGCGCGCCTGGCCGCGCGTGCCGAGCGCATCGCGCTGGACCAGCTGTTGCCGGAGATTGTCGACGACCATCGCCACCTGCTCGGCGACAAGGACCTGAGCATCGGCATCCAGGCGGCGCCGGTGGATATCGTTGCGCCGATGGCGGTGGTGCAGGCCGCCATCGGCAACCTGCTGCGCAACGCCATCGAGAACAGCGGCCGTGGCCATATCGTGCTGCAGCTGGATTCGTCGGCAGTACTGACCCTGCAGGATCCCGGGCATGGCATGAGCCCGGAGGAGATCGCGGCGATCCACGCGCGCATGGCCCGCGGCGAGCGCGCCGATCGTGGCGGTGGCATCGGCCTGGACCTGATCGCCCGGCTATGCGGCCACCTGGGCTGGACCCTGCAGCTGCAGCCCTGCGAACCGCGCGGAACGCGCGCAACGCTCGACTTCAGTGCCTCGCGCCCCACATGACGGTAGTGCCGGCCGCTGGCCGGCAACCCCGCCTCACTGGGGGCTGGCCGGTCGCGCCACGTGCTGGTCGATCAGGATCACATTGCCATCAGGATCGGCCAGCTGCAGATAGCCCGTGCCCTGGCCATCGGGATCGGTCCGTACTGCCAGTGCGATGCCCTTGGCATCCAGCTCGGCCTGCAGCTCACGCACGTCCTGGAACCGGGGAAGTTCCTGCTTGTGCTGGTCCCAACCGGGGTTGAAGGTCAGCAGGTTGCCCTCGAACATGCCCTGGAACAGTCCGATCACCGTGCCGTTGCTACGCATCACCAGCCAGTTCTGGGCAGGGTCACCGCCGGTGACTGAAAAGCCGAGGGCTTCGTAGAAGGCGCGAGAGGCCGCGAGATCCTTCACCGAGAGGCTGACCGAAAAGGCGCCAAGCTGCATGAGTGGGCTCCCTGAGGGGATGTGGTCGTGGCCGGCACTGCAGCATGACCCGGCGTGAAGACAATGTTAATCTCATCGTGCGCCGCTTTATGCGGCGCTTTTTTTTCCCGCTCTTTCGATCGACAGAGGATCCCATGCCGACCGAACCCGCTACTGCCCTGATCAGCAACGACATCGTTGGCCTGGGCCTGATTGCTGCCACCCTGGCCCTGATCTTCTGGGCCGCCAGTGGTCCGACCCCGTTGCTGAAGAAGATCTTCGCCTGGGTGCCGGCACTGCTGCTGTGCTATTTCATCCCCGCCATCTACAACACCACCGGTGTCATCGATGGCCACAACACCTCGCTGTACAACCCGGTCGCGCGCGACGTGCTGCTGCCGGCGGCGCTGGTCCTGCTGACACTTTCGATCGACCTGAAGGGCGTCATCAAGCTCGGCCCGAAGCTGCTGCTGGTGTTCTGCGCGGGCACCGCCGGCATCATGCTCGGCGCCATCGTGTCGTTCCAGCTGATGAAGCTGATCCATCCGGAAACCGTGGCCGGTGACACCTGGGCCGGCATGGCCGCGCTGGCCGGCAGCTGGATCGGCGGCGGCGCCAACATGGTCGCCATGCGCGAAGTGTTCGGCACCGATGCCACCACCTTCGGCCAGTTCGCGGTGGTCGACGTGGCCTGCGCCAGCCTGTGGATGGCGATCCTGCTGTTCCTGGCCAACCGCGCGCAGCAGATCGACACCCGCAACGGTGCCGATACCCGTGCCATCGACGAGATGAAGGCACGCATCAGTGCCTACGAGGCACAGAACGCGCGCATTCCCAGCATGACCGACCTGATGGTGATCGTTGGCGTGGCATTGGGTGGTGTCGGCCTGGCCCATGCCATCGCCGCGCCGCTGGCGGGCTGGTTCAAGGCCAATGTCAGCTGGGCCAGCCAGTTCAGCCTCGACAGCCAGTTCGTCTGGGTGATCCTGCTGTCCACCGCAATGGGCCTGGGCCTGAGCTTCACCCGCGCGCGCCGGCTGGAAGCGGCGGGTGCGTCGCGCTTGGGCACGGTGTTCCTGTATTTCCTGATCGCCTGCATCGGCATGCAGATGAACCTGCTGTCGCTGCTGGATCGGCCGTGGCTGTTCCTGCTCGGCGCGATCTGGATGGCCACGCACGTGCTGGTGCTGTGGGTGGTGGCCAAGCTGCTGCGCGCGCCGCTGTTCTTCTTCGCGATCGGTTCGCAGGGCAACATCGGCGCTGCGGCGTCGGCGCCGGTGGTGGCAGCGGCATTCCATCCGACCCTGGCCCCGGTGGGCGTGCTGCTGGGCACGGTGGGCTATGCCACCGGCACCGGGCTGGCCTATGTCACCGGCCTGATGCTGAAGTGGATGGCCGGAGCCTGAGTCCTGAGCTGACGATCATGTTGCGTGTTCACGGTAATTGCCGTGGACACGCTTTCCCCGTGCAGAGCCTAGCCCACGCTCGGCTTTCTTTTTGCCTGCCACCGGATAGATCCACGTCATGCGTGGATGCACTTCATGGGTATCTATGAACAAAGAAAGGACAGATCCGTTTCCCCGCGGAAACGGATCTGCCCCCTGATGCCTCTGCCGTCACCGGAAATCTGTCGAAGGTGGGGGGGGGGGCGGATGGCGGGGTGTCCGCGGCATGGATGCCGCGGCCAAGCCCCCAAGGACGGGTTTACGGCGTCCCCGCCATCCGACACCACCCCGCCAAACTCACACCAGAGCCGACGCTTTGGCCGTTGCAGTTGCAGTTGCCTCTGCGGGCGCCGGGCTGTAAGCCCGGCACCCGCCTAACTGCTCAACAGCAGCGGCCGCCGTTGCGCCCGCCGTAACGCGCTTCCTGGCGCTCGCGGAAGAACGTCTTGTAGTCCATCGGCTCCTGGTCCGGGTGCTTTTCCAGCATGTGCCGGACGTAATTGTCGTAATCAGGAATGCCACAGCACAGCCGTGCGGTCTGCACCAGGCGCCGCCAGATACGGCGGTGCGCCTGGTACTGGCCGGCGGGAACCAGTTGCGTGCTCATCACAGATCCACCATTTCATGCGGCTTCAGCGCCACGTACGGGGTCTCGCGGTCGGTGCGCTGCGGATTGCGGCGGGCCGCCAGGATGGTCTTGATCGAATACACCAGCACCGCGCCCACCACCAGCAGGAACAGCGCGGTCAGGCCGGTGTTGACGTAGGCGTTGACCACGATCTGCTTCATCTGCGCCACGGACTTGGCCGGTGCGGTGATGGTGTCGCTGGCGAGCGCGGCCTGGAACTTGTGTGCCTGTGCCAGGAAACCCTGCGCCGGATTGCTGTCGAAGATCTTGATGAAGCCGGCGTAGGTGGTGCAGATCAGCAGCCACACCGCCGGTACCGCGGTGACCCAGGCATAGCGGTCACGCTTCATCTTGAACAACACCACCGTGCCCAGCATCAGCGCGATACCGGCCAGCATCTGGTTGGAGATGCCGAACAGCGGCCACAGCGTCTGGATGCCACCGAACGGATCGACCACGCCGGTGTACAGCAGGTAGCCCCACAGCGCCACGCAGCCGGCGGTGCCGATGATGTTGGCGGTCCACGATTCGGTCTTCTTCAGGGCCGGCACGAAGTTGCCCAGCAGGTCCTGCAGCATGAAGCGACCGGCGCGGGTGCCGGCGTCCACCGCGGTGAGGATGAACAGTGCTTCGAACAGGATCGCGAAGTGGTACCAGAACGCCATCATCGCGTCGCTGCTGCTGGGGATGGCCTGGTGCAGGATCTGCGCGATGCCCACCGCCAGCGTCGGCGCACCACCGGCGCGGTGCAGGATGGTCGGCTCGCCAATCGCCGCCGCGGTCGCGGTCAGCTGCTCGGGGGTGATGGTGAAGCCCCAGGTGTTGGTGATGTAGTGCGCCGCCGAGGCCGCATCGGCACCGATCACTGCCGCCGGGCTGTTCATCGCGAAGTAGATGCCCGGATCGATGATCGAGGCCGCCACCAGTGCCATCACCGCCACGAACGATTCCATCAGCATGCCGCCGTAGCCGATGTAACGCATGTGCGCTTCATTGGCCAGCAGCTTCGGCGTGGTGCCGGAGGAAATCAGGGCATGGAAGCCGGAGACCGCACCGCAGGCGATGGTGATGAACAGGAACGGGAACATGCCGCCCTTCCACACCGGGCCATCACCGCTGGCGGCGAACTGGGTCAGCGCCGGCATCTTCAGTTCCGGCATCACCACCAGGATGCCGATGGCCAGCGCAATGATGGTGCCGATCTTCAGGAAGGTCGACAGGTAGTCGCGCGGGGCCAGCAGCAGCCACACCGGCAGCACCGAGGCGACGAAGCCGTAACCGATCAGCATCCAGGTGATCTGGGTGCCGGTGAAGGTGAACGCCGGGCCCCACACCGGGTCGGCGGCGACCTTGCCGCCGTACCAGATCGCGGCCAGCAGCAGGATCAGGCCAACCACCGAGATCTCGCCGATCTTGCCGGGGCGGATGTAGCGCATGTACACACCCATCAGGATCGCGATGGGCATCGTCGCGATCACGGTGAACATGCCCCACGGGCTTTCGGCCAGCGCCTTGACCACCACCATCGCCAGCACCGCCAGGATGATGATCATGATCAGGAATGCACCGAACAACGCGATGGTGCCGGGCACCTGGCCCATCTCCTCCCGCACCAGGTCGCCCAGCGAGCGGCCGTTGCGACGGCTGGACAGGAACAGCACCATGAAGTCCTGCACCGCACCGGCCAGTACCACGCCCACCACCAGCCACAGCAGTCCGGGCAGGTAGCCCATCTGCGCGGCCAGCACCGGGCCGACCAGCGGACCGGCGCCGGCGATGGCGGCGAAGTGGTGGCCGAACAGGACGTGCTTGTTGGTCGGCACGTAGTCCAGGCCATCGTTGTTGATCACCGCCGGGGTGGCCCGGGTCGGATCCAGCTGCATCACCTTGTTGGCGATGAACAGGCTGTAGAAGCGGTAGGCGACCAGGTACAGCGAAACCGCCGCGACGACGATCCACAGGGCATTGATGTGTTCGCCGCGGCGCAGCGCCACGGTGCCCAGACAGAACGCGCCGAGCAGAGCGAGTACCGCCCAGCCCAGTTTGGAAAACCCTTTCATGAGGTGCTCTCTCCCGGAAAGACAGTCAAAGAGTCCTGCTTGCCTTCGACAGGGTCAATTGGCACAGGACGAATCTGCGGTAGTACTTTGGTCGTACGCAGGGCGCGCTGACGTGCAGCGAACGTCAGGGATGGAACAATCGGTTGCGGAGCCATCCATTGGCCTACGGCCGTGTGGCGTCCATCTTCAGTGGCATCCATCCAACAGGAGTCGCCATGAGCTTCCCCGAACCGGTCCGCGTGCTGCGCACCATCCGTGGCATGCCCACCTCCGACGGTGCCGGCGTGCGCCTGACCCGCGTCATCGGCGGCCCCACGCTGCCCGACCTGGATCCGTTCCTGCTGCTCGATGAATTCGGTACCGACCGCGCCGAGGACTACATCGCAGGCTTCCCGGAGCATCCGCATCGCGGTTTCGAGACCGTCACCTACATGCTCGACGGGCGCATGCGGCATCGCGACAACCACGGCAACGAAGGCCTGCTGACCCCGGGCAGCGTGCAGTGGATGACCGCTGGCCGTGGCCTGGTGCACTCGGAGATGCCCGAGCAGGAAAGCGGGCAGATGCGCGGGTTCCAGCTGTGGGTGAACCTGCCGGCGAAGGAGAAGATGACCGACCCGAAGTACCAGGAATTCGCACCCGAGCGCATTCCCGTGGTGCACCCGGAGCCGGGTGTGGAGGTGAAGGTGATCGCCGGTACGGTCGGCGGCACCCGCGGCCCGATCGTGCAACCGGCCACCGAGCCGTTTTACCTCGACATCACGTTGGCGCCCGACCGGGCCTGGACCTATACGCTGCCGGAAGGCCACAACGCCTTCGCCTATGTATTCGAAGGAGCGCTGACGGTGGGTGAGCAGGACGCTGCCCGCGATGTCGCGCGCCAGGAACTGGCGGTGCTGGGCGGCGGCGAACAGCTGCATGTTTCGGCCGGCAGCGAAGGCGCGCGGCTGATCCTTGTAGCAGGCCGTCCGCTGCGTGAGCCGGTGATGCGCCACGGCCCGTTCGTGATGAACACGCGGCAGGAACTGATGCAGGCCTTCGTCGATTTCCAGGAAGGCAGGTTCTGACGGGTAGCGCCGGGCCATGCCCGGCGAAAGATACCGGTAACGCCGCCGGGCCATGCCCGGCGGACGTCCCGCGCGTCGGATCCTGCGGGGATGCTGCCAGGCAGTCATCCCCATCACCGTCAGCGCCCGGCGGCCACGGCCGACGGGGTCAGGCTCATGCCCTGCGCCAGCTGCTGCAGTGAGCCCAGCTCCTGCGCGCTGTCCGGATACAGCGAAATCTGCGCGTAACGCCCTTTGTCGATCTTGACCACGCTGATGCGCCGCTCGGCATACCCCGGCGGTTGCTGGCCGCCCAGGTCGGGCTGGTACCAGTACAGTGATTCACCAGCGAAGCTGCCTTTTTCCTGGCGCAGCGAGCGGCTCAGCGGAATGGCGGGATCACGCGCGCTGAGCATCAGGCTCAGCACTTCGCGACCATCGGTGGTGCTGGCGCGGCAGACCAGGAAATCGGCCTGCACCACTTGCTGCCACTGCAGGCCACTGCTGGCGGGCAGCGAAGGACATTCGGACGGCGCCTGCGCGGCGGCCTGGGCCGCAGCAAACAGCAGGCTCGACAACATGACAGGCACGAACTTCATGCATCCCCCAAGGTGATGAGTTGTTTGGCTCCGCCAGCAGCGCCAGCGGCCATGGCATCCCATCCCCGGATGCCGCCCCATCCGGCATGTGCACGGACGGTCAACTCAACCTTAACGGAACGTGAGCGATCGCACAATTCGCGGTTACAGAAGTAACCATTGCGGCCGAGGGTCGGCCGCAATGGGTGCCGCGTGGATCAGCGGTCGCTGCCGATCCACTTGTAGATGATGCCGCCGATCGCGCCGCCCAGCAGGGGCGCGACCCAGAACAGCCACAGCTGGCCGATTGCGCCGCTGCCGGCGAAGAAGGCCACGGCGGTGGAGCGAGCCGGGTTCACCGAGGTGTTGGTGACCGGGATGCTGATCAGGTGGATCAGGGTCAGCGACAGGCCGATCGCCAGCGGGGCGAAGCCGGCCGGTGCCTTGCCGTGGGTGGCACCCATGATCACGATCAGGAACACCGCGGTCAGCACCACTTCGCACAGGAAGGCCGCTGCCACGCTGTAACCACCGGGCGACAGTGCGCCGTAGCCGTTGCTGGCGAACGCACCGGCCTGGCTGCCATCGATGGCGAAGCCGCTGGCGCCGGAGGCGATCTGCAGCAGGATGAAACCGGCCAGCAGGCCGCCAGCCACCTGGGCGATGATGTACGGGATCAGGTCCTTGGTCGGGAAACGACCGCCGGCCCACAGGCCGACACTGACCGCGGGGTTGAAGTGCGCGCCGGAGATGTGGCCGAACGCATAGGCGCCGGTCACCACGGTCAGGCCGAAGGCCAGCGCAACGCCGAGGAAACCGATACCCAGCGGATTGCCGTCACCCCCGAACTTGGCGGCCAGCACGGCACTGCCACAGCCACCCAGAACCAGCCAGAACGTGCCGAGGAACTCGGCGGACAAGCGTTTACCCATGCTCATGTGTTGCACTCCTTTGACGATCTAAAGTGTGATTTATGTCACATTTCAGTGATCAGCGGGTGACTGTAGCGTCAACGCCGGGTGCAGGGATACACCTTCGGATGTGTGCAACACGCGATGTTCAGTACTGGGGCAGGGGAATGAACTCCTTGTCGTCGCCCGGAATGGTGCCGAAGCGGCCGGCTTCCCAGTCGTGCTTGGCCTGCTCGATGCGCTCCTTCGAGCTGGACACGAAGTTCCACCACAGGTGGCGCGGGCCATCGAGCGGCTCGCCACCGAACAGCATCGCCTTGACCGGCGTCTTCGCGCGCAGGCGCCCTCGCGCGCCGGCTTCGGGAATCACCAGGTGCTGAGCGGGGATGTCCACGCCATCGAGCTGCGCCTCGCCTTCGAGGATGTACAACGCGCGCTCGCGGTGGCCGTCGTCGATATCGATCTCTGCATCCGGGTCGAGATCGATCGCCACGTTGAGCGTGTCGGCGAACACCTTCACCGGCGATTCCTCGCCATAGGCACGGCCGGCGATCACCCGCAACCAAGCCCCATTGCGGCGCTGCTCGGGCAGGGTGGCGGCGGCATGGTGGTAGAACGCCGGCTCGATTTCCTCATGCGACTTCGGCAGTGCGACCCAGGTCTGCATGCCATGGATCGGGTTGTCGTGGTCGCGGTCCGGTTGCGGCGTGCGCTCGGAATGGGCGATGCCGCGGCCGGCGGTCATCCAGTTGACGTCGCCGGGACGGATCACCTGGTCCGAGCCCAGCGTGTCGCGGTGGCCGATGGCGCCCGACCACAGGTAGGTGACGGTGGCCAGGCCGATGTGCGGATGCGGGCGCACGTCGATGGCCGTACCGGGGTGCATGAGTGCCGGGCCCATCTGGTCGACGAACACGAACGAGCCGATGCTGCGCGCCTGCAGGGTGGGGACGGCGCGACGGACTTCGAGGCCGCCGATGTCGTGCACGCGCGGGGCGATGATGGTGGTCATGCGGGCGTTCTCGCTGGCAGGGATCAGGTGATCAGCATCGCATGCGGCTGTGGCGGGGACATGCCCCGTATGGGTAACAGGTTGTTCCAGCCAACGGCGCAGCCCCTCGTGGCTGTGGGTTGGTCGCTGAAGGCGGAAGGAAAATCAAAAGCCGCGCTTGGCCGGGGGGGGGGGGGGGGGGGGGGGGGGCGCGGCCGCAAGCACCGGCCGGGGGGGGGGGGGGCCACGCGCCGGGGCCGGGGTTGCGCAGGACACGCCGTAAACCCATCCATGGGGGCTCGATGGCGCCATCCATGGCGCCAACGGTCCTGCGCAACCCACCCGCCGACCTCTGACAGTTTCCGTGTGCTGTCCAGCCACGGAGAAGAAAAAAGAAAATCAAAATCAAACGCCGGTCGCTTCGCTCCTGGTGGCAACCAAGGTAGCCACCCACCAGTTCGCAGTAGCCATCAACCAGATTCGCGGTTCACCGACCGTCACCGGGAAGCTGTCAGGGGTGGGGGGGGGGGGGGGGGGGGGGGGGGGGGGGGGGGGGGGGGGGGGGGGGGCGGGGCCGCCCGGGGGCCCCTCGCGCCCCCCCCGCCCCCCCCGGGGGGGGGTTCTGGGGGCGGCCCCCCCCCCCCCCCCCCCCCCCCGCCCACCAAACAGAAAAGCCAGAGCCGCTTTGGCTCTGGCTTCTGCTTTAGAACTTGACGTTGCCTCTGCGGGTGCCGGGCCGCAGGCCCGGCCGATCAAACCACCGGTTCGCGCAGGATGGGATTGTCCCAGCCCGGGCGCGGCGCGAAGCGGTCGCCGTGGCGCTGCTGCAATGCCTTCAAACGCTCGACGATCGCATCAGCACCCACCGCACGGATGTGCTGGATCGGGCCGCCGCGGAACGGTGCGAAACCGGTGCCGAAGATCACGCCGGCATCCAGCAGGTCTGCATCGGCCACCACGCCTTCGTGCAGGCAGGCCACCGCCTCGTTCAACAGCGGCAGGATCAGGCGGTCCTCCAGGTCGGCCGGGGCCTGGTAGTCGCTGGCAACGTCCGGCTTCTTCGGCTTGCCGTTCTCCCAGGTGTAGATGCCCTGGCCATCCTTCTTGCCGCGCTTGTCCGGCTCCACGGTCTGCAGCGCGGCCGGAATCTGCAGGCCCAGGAACGGTGCCAGTTCGCGGCCGACGCCGGCGGCCACGTCCAGGCCCACGGTGTCGATCAGTTCGATCGGGCCCATCGGCATGCCGAACTTCACGGCGGCCTTGTCGATCACCGGGCCCGGGATGCCTTCGGCGTAGGCAGTGGCAGCTTCCAGCATGTACGGGAACAGCACGCGGTTGACCAGGAAGCCCGGGCTGCCGGCCACCGGCACCGGGAACTTGCCCAGTGCCTTGCAGAACGCGGCCAGGCGGCGCTCGGTCTCCGGCGCCATGCCGTCGTGATGGATGATCTCCACCAACGGCATCTGTGCCACCGGGTTGAAGTAGTGCAGGCCGGCGAACTGCGCCGGGCGCTGGATATGGTCGCGCAGCTCCACCAGCGGAATCGACGAGGTGTTGGTGGTCAGCAGCGCATCCAGCTTCATCTTCGGCTCGAGCGTCTGGTACAGCGCACGCTTGGCTTCGGGGTTCTCGATGATCGCCTCGATCACCAGGTCGGCCTCGGCCACGCCATTGCCTTCCAGGTCGGCACGCAGGCGCGCGGCCACGGCGGGGCGTTTGCTCTCGTCGCGCACCTTCTTGGCGAACAGCGCCTGTGCGCGTTCCATGGCCGGGTCGATGAAGCGCTGCTCGCGGTCCTGCAGGGTTACCTCGAAGCCCTTGTACGCGGCCCATGCGGCGATGTCACCGCCCATCACGCCGGCACCGACCACGTGCACGTGGCGGATGCCGGAATCACCACCGCCGAGGCCCTTCAGGCGCTCGGTCAGGAAGAAGATGCGGATCAGGTTGCGCGCGGTCGGCGTGCTGGCCAGCTTCACCACGGCCCGCCGCTCGGCGTCCAGGCGGGCCTGGATCGGCTTGCCGCCGCTGCGCTGCCAGGTGCTGATCAATGCATACGGCGCCGGGTACTGGTCCTTCTTGGCCTTGCGTGCGACCTGCTTGACCATCTGTGGCGCCAGCAGCGTGCGTGCCAGCCAGGTGTTGGTGGCCCAGGCCGTCGCGCGCTGCTTGAACGGGCGCGTGGTGCCGGACAGCGCCAGCGCCACGGCAGTGTCGAGCACCACCGCCGGTGCCACCACCTTGTCGACCAGGCCGATGCCACGCGCGGCCGAGGCCGACAGGGTGCGGCCTGTCAGCATC
Organism: Stenotrophomonas sp. SMYL41; assembly: GCF_036319965.1. Classification (NCBI taxonomy): domain Bacteria; kingdom Pseudomonadati; phylum Pseudomonadota; class Gammaproteobacteria; order Lysobacterales; family Lysobacteraceae; genus Stenotrophomonas; species Stenotrophomonas sp. SMYL41. Next base: position 17,245 of record NZ_JAWIRX010000032.1, read on the forward strand.
ATGTCCATCGCCGCCGGGGCGCCGACCAGCTGCGGCAGGCGCGCGCTGCCGCCCCAGCCCGGGAAGATGCCCAGCTGGGTTTCCGGCAGGCCGATGCGGGTGCTGCTGTCATTGGAGGCCACGCGGTAGCGGCAGGCCAGGGCAAGCTCGGTGCCGCCGCCGAGGCAGTGGCCGTGGATGGCCGCCACGGTCGGGCAGGGCAGCTCGGCCAGCTTCTGGTAGGTGGCCTGGCCACGCCGGATGGCGTCGTTGACGGTGCCGCGACGATCGAATTCCTGGAACTCCTTCAGGTCGGCACCGGCAATGAAGCCGGCCTTCTTCAGCGACTGGATCACCACGCCCTTGGGCGGGTCAAGCGCGATGCGCTCGAGCAGGTCGCCCAGTTCCAGCAGCACATCCTGCGACATCGCGTTGACGCTGCTGTCCTGACGATCCAGGGAGAGAACCACCACGCCGTCGTCGCGGATCTCGGGGTGCCAGTGGCTGAAGCGGAGACCATCGAAGCCTGAGAGCATGGACGTTCCATCCGGTTGTGTATGGAGAAGCGGCTATGATCCAGAGGTTGTTTCCCCCGCGTCAAATCCCAATAGCAGGGGAGTGGCGACCCCGGATCCATGGCCGTGGACCGGGACGCTAACGGAACGGTGGTTAAAAGCTGGTGCGGCGCCAGGTGATCGGCGACTGAACTTTTCCCGGGATTGGCAGTCTCATTGCCCGACGTCGGTTGGGCTGACAGGAGTGCGGCCCCTCATGGCCGATGTTGATACACCTCAGGAGCTGGATCTGGAACTGGTCCGGCGCGTGCAGCACGGCGAGAGTGCCGCATTCGATGTCCTGGTGCGCAAGTACCAGCATCGGGTCGTGGCCCTGGTCGGTCGCTACATCGCCGACTGGAGCGAATGTCAGGACGTCGCCCAGGACACTTTCATCCGTGCCTACCGCGCGATCGGAAGTTTCCGTGGCGATGCCCAGTTCTCAACCTGGTTGCATCGAATCGCCGTGAATACCGCCAAAAACTACCTGGCTTCACACAATCGCCGTCCGCCGACCGACGACATCGACATCGGCGACGCCGAGCAGTTCGACAGCGGTACCCGCCTGCGGGACACCGATACGCCCGAGCGCGAATTGATGCGCCAGGAGCTGGAACAGACGGTCATGAAGGCCGTCAACGCGCTGCCGGAAGAACTCCGGTCGGCGATCACCCTGCGCGAGGTGGAAGGCCTGAGTTACGAGGATATCGCGCAGAAGATGGGGTGCCCGATCGGCACCGTGCGGTCACGGATTTTCCGGGCGCGCGAGGCGATCGACACCGAACTCCGGCCGCTGTTGGACATCGGCAGCGCCACCCGTGAGAAGAGCCGCGTATGACCAGTAATCCGTTCAACGAATCGCAGAACCATCAATCGCCCGCCGGGCAGCGCCTGGACCAGCGCCATCGCGAACAGCTGTCGGCCCTGGTCGATGGCGAGCTGGGCGCTGATGAAGCGCGCTTCCTGCTGCGCCGGATGGAGCACGACCCCGAACTGGCCGGCTGCCAGGAGCGTTGGCAGCTGCTGGGCGACGTGATGCGCGGGCAGGCCTCGGTGCTGGCACCGGCCGGTTTCAGCGCCGCCGTGGCCGCTGCTGTTGCCGCCGAGCCCGCGCCGCAGCCCGAGCCCCGTCGCCAGGTACGCCGCAGTGGCTGGCGGGCTTGGGGGGGCGGTGCCGCACTGGCCGCCTCGGTGGCGGCCGTGGCGCTGTTCATGGGCGGCGAGAAGCTGCAGGAGGCCACACCGGGCGAGCCGCTGGCCCCCCAGGTGATTGCCAGCGAGGCCCAGCTGGCGCCGGCACCGAGCCGCCCGGTGACGGTCACCGAAGCATCGGTGGATACCGCGGCAGTGGCCGTTGCGGCTGCGCCGGCCGTGGCGATGGCTGCCGCCAGCCGCCGCCAGGACGCCCGCCGCGCCAGTGCCACCCGCAGCCAGCAGGCTGCGCGTGCCGCCCAGCGTGACGATGTGCCGCTGCGCGCCGTGGCTTCCGCGCAGGCACCGTTGACTCCGACCGTGCCCGCCAGCGCCAACCGCAACCTGCCGTTCGGTGAGGTCGGTGGGTTGCAGGCCCGGCCGTGGCCGCGCTCCAGCCTGGCGCCCGCCGCCGGTGGCGCGCTCAATGCCAGCTTCCCGGCTCACGCCGGTGGTGCGGCGTTCTACCCATTCGAGCCGCGCCTGCAGGACGACCTGCCGGTGCCGCCGCGCCCGCGCGACTGAGCCGGGCGCCTTCACGCCCCGCCGTCGGCGGGGCCCGTATTCCTTTTTCCATCCGACCCGGAGGTTGCCGTCCGATGACTCCCCGACTCCGCACGCAGGCCATTGGCCTGCTGGCCCTGACCCTTCCCCTGATGGCCTGTGCCCAGGCGCCGGCGCCTGCCGCCCAGCCCCAGCCAGCGCCGGCCGCAGCGCCGCGGGTACCCGCACAGCCGCTGGTCAGCGGCCTGCCCGACTTCACCAACCTGGTCGAACAGGTCGGCCCGGGCGTGGTCAACGTCGACACCACCATCGTCCGCAACAACCGTCAGGCCTCGCGGGGCCCGATGGGCGGTGACGATGACATGCCGGAGTTCTTCCGCCGCTTCTTCGGACCGGATTTCCCGATGCCGGGGCAGGGCCCTGGCGGCCCGGACGGTGGCCCCAGCATCAAGGGCCGCGGCATGGGCTCGGGCTTCATCATTTCCCCCGATGGCTATGTGCTGACCAACTACCACGTGGTGGCCGACGCCAGTGAGGTGAAGGTCAAGCTGGGCGACAGCCGCGAGTTCACCGCCAAGGTGGTGGGCAGTGACCAGCAGTACGACGTGGCCCTGCTGAAGATCGACGGCAAGAACCTGCCGACCGTGCGCGTGGGCGACTCCAACACCCTGAAGCCGGGCCAGTGGGTTGTCGCGATCGGTTCGCCGTTCGGCCTCGACCACTCGGTCACGGCCGGTATCGTCAGCGCGCTGGGCCGCAGCACCGGCGGTGCCGATCAGCGCTACGTGCCGTTCATCCAGACCGACGTGGCGATCAACCAGGGCAATTCCGGTGGACCGCTGCTCAATACCCGCGGCGAAGTGGTCGGCATCAACTCGCAGATCTTCTCCGCCTCCGGCGGCTACATGGGCATCAGCTTCGCGATCCCGATCGACCTGGCGATGAGTGCGGTCGAGCAGATCAAGAAGAGCGGCAAGGTCACCCGAGGCCAGCTCGGCGCGGTGGTCGAGCCGATCGATTCGCTGAAGGCGCAGGGCCTGGGCCTGCCGGACAGCCGTGGCGCCCTGGTCAACCAGATCGTGGCCGGCAGTGCAGCCGCCAAGGCCGGTGTGCAGGTGGGCGATGTCATCCGCTCGGTCAACGGCAGCGCGGTCAACAGCTGGTCCGACCTGCCGCCGCTGATCGGTGCGATGGCGCCGGGCAGCAAGGTGAACCTGGTGGTGTACCGCGACGGCAAGCCGCATGAGCTCAGTGCCACGCTGACCGCGCTGAGCGAAGACGGGCAGGCCAGTGCCCGCGGGCCGGCGACCGGCAATGCAGAGGCGGCTCCGCAGACCGGCGCCAATGCCCTGCTGGGGCTGGACGTCAGCGATCTGAATGCGGCCCAGCGCAAGCAGTTCGGGCTCAACGGCAACGAAGGCGTGCGCATCACCGGGGTCAAGGGCCAGGCAGCGCGGGATGCCGGCCTGTCGCCGGGCATGGTGATCCTGCAGGTCGGCCGCGTTGCGGTCGGCAGCGTGGATGCCCTGAACCGGGCGCTGTCCAGCTTCAAGAAGGGCGACGTGGTGATGCTGCTGGTCCGCACGGCCAATGGCAACAGCGCCTTCGTGGCGGTCAAGGCCGGCCAGTAAGGCCTGCCGGGGCCGCTCCGGCGGCCCCCTGCGTTTCTCCCCGAAGCCCCGCCCCGGCGGGGCTTCGGTCGTTCCGGGCGGGTGTCCGGCAGCCGGTTTTCGCGGCCGGGCGCTGGGCGTGCGATAATCGACCGTTACCCTGACGACGCCGCGCGCCGCCGCCACCTATGTCTTCTGATTCGATGCGGAACATCCGCAACTTCTCCATCATCGCCCATGTCGACCACGGCAAGTCCACGTTGGCCGACCGCATCATCCAGCTCTGCGGTGGCCTGCAGGCCCGCGAGATGGAAGCGCAGGTGCTCGATTCCAATCCGATCGAGCGCGAGCGTGGCATCACGATCAAGGCGCAGTCGGTGTCGCTGCCGTACCTGGCCAAGGACGGGCAGACCTACCACCTGAACTTCATCGACACGCCCGGCCACGTCGACTTCTCCTATGAAGTCAGCCGTTCGCTGGCCGCCTGCGAAGGTGCGCTGCTGGTGGTCGATGCCGCCCAGGGCGTGGAAGCGCAGTCGGTGGCCAACTGTTACACCGCCGTGGAGCAGGGCCTGGAAGTGGTGCCGGTGATCAACAAGATCGACCTGCCCACCGCCGACATCGAGCGTGCCAAGGCCGAGATCGAGGCCGTGATCGGCATCGACGCCTCCGACGCCGTGCCGGTCAGCGCCAAGACCGGCCTGAACGTGCAGGACGTGCTGGAAGCGATCGTGCACCGCATCCCGCCGCCGACGCCGCGCGATACCGAGAAGCTGCAGGCGCTGATCATCGATTCCTGGTTCGACAACTACCTGGGCGTGGTCTCGCTGGTGCGCGTGATGCAGGGCGAGATCAAGGCCGGCGACAAGCTGCAGGTGATGTCGACCGGCCGCAATCACCAGGTCGACAACGTCGGCGTGTTCACCCCGAAGCGCAAGGTGCTGCCGGCGTTGAAGGCCGGTGAAGTGGGTTGGGTGACCGCCAGCATCAAGGACGTGCACGGCGCCCCGGTCGGCGACACCCTGACCCTGGCTGGCGACCCGGCGCCGAAGCCGCTGCCGGGCTTCCAGGAAATGCAGCCGCGCGTGTTCGCCGGCCTGTTCCCGGTCGATGCCGAGGACTACCCGGACCTGCGCGAAGCGCTGGACAAGCTGCGCCTGAACGATGCCGCGCTGCGTTTCGAGCCGGAGAGCTCCGAGGCGATGGGCTTCGGCTTCCGCTGCGGCTTCCTCGGCATGTTGCACATGGAAATCGTGCAGGAACGCCTGGAGCGCGAATACAACCTTGACCTGATCAGCACCGCGCCGACGGTGGTGTATGAGGTCCTGAAGACCGATGGCTCGATCATCAACATGGACAACCCGGCCAAGCTGCCGCCGGTGAACCAGGTCGAAGAGATCCGTGAGCCGATCATCCGTGCCAACGTGCTCACCCCCGAGGAGTACATCGGCAACATCATCAAGCTGTGCGAGGAAAAGCGCGGCAGCCAGATCGGCATCAACTACCTGGGCAGCCAGGTGCAGATCAGTTATGAGCTGCCGATGGCCGAGGTGGTCCTGGACTTCTTCGACAAGCTGAAGTCGGTCAGCCGTGGCTATGCCTCGCTGGACTATCACTTCGTGCGCTTCGACGCGGGCCCGTTCGTGCGCGTGGACGTGCTGATCAACGGCGACAAGGTCGATGCGCTGTCGCTGATCGTGCACCGCAGCCATGCCGATCGCCGCGGCCGCGAGCTGTGCGAGAAGATGAAGGACCTGATCCCGCGCCAGATGTTCGACGTGGCCATCCAGGCCGCGGTCGGCTCGCAGATCATCGCCCGTACCACGGTCAAGGCGATGCGCAAGAACGTGCTGGCCAAGTGCTATGGTGGCGACGTTTCGCGCAAGAAGAAGCTTCTGGAAAAGCAGAAGGAAGGCAAGAAGCGCATGAAGCAGGTCGGCCGCGTGGAGATTCCGCAGGAAGCGTTCCTGGCCGTGCTGCAGATGGACAACAAGTAAGCCCGCACCGGCCCTGCTGGGCCGGTCGTCTGGTGACGTTGCAAAGGACCCTGAATGAAACTGTTTGAGATCCTCCTGGTCGTGCTGACCCTGGCCTCGGGCCTGATCCTGCTCGCGGACAAGCTGTATCTCGCCAAGCGTCGCGCCCAGCGCGCGGGCCTGCTCGATTCCGAGCCGGTGCTGGTGGATTACTCGCGCGCGTTCTTCCCGGTGCTGGCGATCGTGCTGGTCGTGCGCAGTTTCATCGCCGAGCCGTACAAGATCCCGTCCAGCTCGATGATGCCGAACCTGCTGATCGGCGATTTCATCCTGGTCAACAAGTTCTCCTACGGCCTGCGCCTGCCGATCAGCAACACCAAGATCGTGCCGTTCGGCGAGCCGTCGCGCGGCGACGTGGTGGTGTTCCACTTCCCCGGCCACAGCGACAACGACCCGGCCAAGGGCGAGAACTTCATCAAGCGCGTGATCGGCGTGCCAGGTGACACCGTGGTCTTCGAAAGCGACGGCGTGATCCTCAACGGCGAGCCGCTGAAGTACGACAACAAGGGCATCTATGCCGGCCACAAGGGCCAGGGCGAGGGCGCCAACCTGCTGGTCGAGCACCTTCCCGGTCGTACCCACACCGTGCTGGAGACCGACTATCCGCGCGGCCAGGGCCAGTGGACCGTGCCGGCCGGCAGGTACCTGGTGATGGGCGACAACCGTGACAACAGCGACGATGGCCGTTTCTGGGGGCTGCTGCCGGAAGAAAACCTGCGAGGCAAGGCCTTCCTGATCTGGCTGAACTGCCAGGGCTGGTTCTGCAAGGATGGCTTCGAGCCGTCGCGGATCGGCTCGAGCATCAACTGATCAGGCATCAACCGAGTATTTTCACATCCAACGCGTATCTGGGGAGAACGCAATGAAGACGATGAACACGCAGCGTGGCATGACCCTGACCTCGTTCCTGGCGGTCCTGATCGTGGTCGGTTTCTTCCTTTACATCGGCATGAAGCTGTTCCCGATGTACCAGGAGTATTACGCGGTGCGCTCGGCGATGAAGAGCCTGGCCAAGGAGCCCGGGGTGGGCAGCATGGAGCCGGCCCGGATCCAGGATCTGTTCTTCAAGCGCCTGTACATCAACTACTCGGAAAACGTGAAGCCGGCCAACGTGAAGTTCGACCGTCGCGACAATGGCTGGACCCTCAAGGTCAACTACGAAGTGCGCCGTCCGCTGGTCGGCAACCTGGATGTGGTTGGCAAATTCGATTCATCCCAGGACCTGACCCGAAGCGGTGCCGAATAAACCTTTCCAACGTGGTGACCTGATCGGTCATCCCTTCCACGACCCGGCGCTGCTGAAGCAGGCGCTGACCCATCGCAGTGCCGGTGCGCCACACAACGAGCGCCTGGAATTCCTGGGCGACAGCATCGTCAACATGATGGCGGCCGAGGCGTTGTACCGACGCTGGCCCAAGGCTGACGAAGGCGCGATGACCCGTGCCCGCGCCGAGCTGGTGCGTGAGGGCGCGCTGGCGGTGATTGGACGTACCCTGGAACTGGGTGAGCGGCTGATCCTGGGCCCGGGCGAAATGAAGTCCGGCGGACATCGTCGTGATTCGATCCTGGCCGACGCGGTGGAAGCCGTGGTGGCCGCGATCTACCTGGACGCCGGCTTCGAGGCCTGCCGGGCGGTGGTACTGCCCTGGTTCAGCGCTTCGATCGAGGCACTGCCGGCCTCCGGCCGGCCCGAGAAGGATCCCAAGACCCGCCTGCAGGAGTGGCTGCAGGCCCGTCAGAAGGCGTTGCCGCAGTACGAACTGGTGTCAGAATCCGGTGACGACCACGCCAAACATTTCCGGGTACGCTGCATCGTAGCTGACCCGGCCGCCAGCACCGAGGGCGAAGGCCCCTCGCGGCGGCTTGCCGAACAACAGGCGGCTGCGGCCGTCCTAGAACAACTGGATTCCAAGTGAGCGAACAAACTCCCCATCATTGCGGCAGCGTGGCCGTCATCGGCCGCCCGAACGTGGGCAAGTCGACCCTGACCAATGCCCTGGTCGGTGCCAAGGTCAGCATCGTCTCCAATCGTCCGCAGACCACCCGTCATCGCCTGCTGGGCATCGCCACCTATCCGGAAGGCCAGCTGGTGCTGGTCGACACCCCCGGCCTGCACAAAGTGCAGAAGCGGGCAATGAACCGGGTAATGAACCGCGCCGCGCGTGGCTCGCTGGAAGGCGTTGATGCTGGCCTGCTGGTGATCGAAGCCGGCCGCTGGGATGAAGAAGACAGCCTGGCCTTCAACGTGCTGCGCGACGCCGGTATTCCGGTCGTTCTGGTGGTCAACAAGATCGATCGCCTGAAGGAAAAGGGCGCGCTGCTGCCGTTCCTTCAGCAGGTGACCGAAGGTCGCGATTTCGCCGCCGTGCATCCGATCTCCGCGCAGAAGCGCAACGGCCTGGAAGCACTGGTGCGCGACGTGCTGACGCTTTTGCCGGAAGCCCCGCCGATGTTCGGCGAGGACGAGATCACCGACCGCAGCCAGCGTTTCCTGGCCGGTGAACTGGTGCGCGAGCAGCTGATGCGACAGCTCGGCGAGGAACTGCCGTACGCCACAACCGTCGAGATCGAGCGCTTCACCGAGGACGGCAACCTGCTGCGCATCGGCGCGGTGATCTGGGTCGAGCGCGAGGGCCAGAAGGCCATCGTGATCGGCAAGGGCGGCGCTCGCCTGAAGGAGATCGGCGCCAAGTCCCGCCTGCAGATGGAGCGTCTGTTCGGGGCCAAGGTGTTCCTGGAAACCTGGGTGCGCGTGCGTGAAGGCTGGTCCGACGACGAGGCCGCGCTGAAGGCCTTCGGCTACGAATAAGCCGCGACGGTCGCTTCGATGATGATCGAGGACGACACCGGCTTCGTGCTGCATGCACGGGCCTACCGCGAGACCAGCCTGCTGGTCGAAGTGTTGAGCGCGCAGCATGGCCGCATTGGCTTGCTGGCGCGTGGCGTGTCCACTGCCAAGGGCCAGGTGCTGCGTGCCGCCCTCCAGCCGTTGCAGTGGATCCGCTTCAGTGCCCAGCAGCGCGGTGAACTGGCCCAGCTGCGTGGTGCCGAGGCGCTGGATGCCGCGCCGCGCCTGGTCGGCCAGGCGATGCTGGCCGGCTTCTACCTGAGTGAACTGACCCTGCGCCTGGCCCCGCGCCAGGACCCGTTGCCGGAACTGTACCTGGCCTACGGCGAGGCGCGCGCACGGCTGGCGGTGGGCGCCGGTCTGGCCTGGACCCTGCGCCGTTTCGAACGCGAGCTGCTGTCTTCGCTGGGCCTGGGTTTCGAGCTGGACAGTGCCAGCGATGGCCAGCCGATCGACCCGGCGGCGCGCTACGAACTGGATCCGCAGGAGGGCGCGCAGCGCCTGCTGAGCGAGCGCGGCGGGGAGCGCCGGGCAGCGGCCACTGGCTCGGCGCTGCTGGCGTTGGCGGCAGATGAAGAGCCGGATGCCGCCGACCTGGCCAGCCTGCGCCTGCCGATGCGGCGGGTGCTGGCCCATCACCTGGGGCCGCGCGGCCTGAAATCCTGGGAAATGCTCGAGCAGCTCGCGCCCAGGCGTTGAGGGGGCGGCAGGGCTTGCAGCCCTGCACCTGCCGAGGCCAAAGCAACAGCAACAGCAACAGCAACAGCGTGCATACCGTGGGTAGGCGGGGTGGGTCCGGTTGAGGGGGGCGCTGCAAGTACGTCCATGTAAGCTCGGTCGCCGCATCCATGCGGCTCACGCCCCCGCAACCGGACC
>NZ_JAWIRX010000033.1:0-22293 GCF_036319965.1 Stenotrophomonas sp. SMYL41
TCAGATCCGTTTTCCTGCGGAAAACGGATCTGACCCCAATGCCGTTCCAACAGATCGCTGGAAACTGTCGAAGGCGGGGTGGGTCCGGTTGCGGGGGCGTGAGCGCCATGGATGGCGCGACCGAGCCTCCATGGACGGATTCACGGCGTCCCCCGCAATCGGATCCATCCCGCCATCCCCCAGGAAGCCAGCTTTTGACGTTGCTTCGGCCTTTGCGGTTGCTTCGGCGGGTGCAGGGCGCAGCCCTGCCGGGCAACACCCCCTCGTGCACAATGGGGCCGACCCCGCCTGGACACCGTCCTGATGTCGAGCAAGCCGTATTCAGAAGCCTGCGAGCGCAACCGCGAACCGATCGCCACCGCACTCGACCCGTGGATGGGCGACCGTCACCGGGTGCTGGAAATCGGCAGCGGCACCGGACAGCACGCGGCCTTCTTCGCCGAGCGCTGGCCGTGGCTGCGCTGGCAGCCCAGCGACCATCCGGACCATCTGCCCGGCATCGAGGCCTGGCGCGCCGGGGCCGCGCTGCTGAACCTGCTGCCGCCGGTGGCGCTGCAGGTGGAACTTCCACCGGCGCCCGGTCTGAGCCTGCCGCAGGGCAGCATGTTCGACGCCGCATTCAGCGCCAACACACTGCACATCATGAGCTGGGAGCACGTGCAGGTGCTGTTCGCCGCGCTGCCATCGGTGCTGCGTCGCGGCGCGCTGCTGGCGGCGTACGGCCCGTTCAACTACGGCGGCCGCTACACCAGCGAAAGCAACGCGCAGTTCGATGCCTGGCTGAAGGCGCGCGACCCGCGCAGCGGCATCCGCGATAGCGAAGCGGTGCAGGCGCTGGCCGCCGACCACGGGTTCACCCGCCTGGGCGATGTGGCGATGCCGGCCAACAACCGCCTGCTGCTCTGGCGGCTGGGGTGAACCGCCGGCATTCCCTTCAAGCCACCTGCACGATGTGCAGCGCCTTCGGGTTGCGCCACTGCGCAAGCAGGGCGGCTTCACGCACCTTGGCCTGCTCGACATGCGCTTCCTTGACGTGGCCGAAGCCGCGGATGTGCTCGGGAACGCTGGCGATTTCCACCGCCAGCGCCAAGCGGTCGTCATCCAGGCCGTCCAGCAGCAGCTGCACGGTGGCCTCGTAATCGCCGATCAGCTTGCGCTCCATGCGGCGTTCCCCGGTGCGGCCGAACACGTCGAAGCGACCGCCACGCAGGAACTTCAGCCTGGCCAGCAGGCCGAAGGCCTTGAACATCCACGGGCCGTACTCCTTCTTCAGCAGCCGGCCCTGCTCGTCCTTCTTGGCGAACAGCGGCGGCGCCAGGTGGAAGCGCAGCTGGTAATCGCCCTCGAACTGCTGCTGCAGGCGGCGCTGGAAGTCGCCGCTGGTGTACAGGCGGGCCACTTCGTACTCGTCCTTGTAGGCCATCAGCTTGAACAGGTAGCGGGCCACGGTCTCGGTCAGTGCGGTGGAACCGCCGATGCGGTCGGCTTCGGCGGCGCGCACGCGCTCGACCAGGCTGCGGTAGCGGTTGGCATAGGCAGCATCCTGGTACTCGACCAGGAACGCGGCGCGGCGCTCGATCATCTCATCCAGCGAACGCGACAGGCGGGCATCGTCCAGCGGCAGGAATGCCACGTCGCCACCGTGCGAGGGCAGGCCGCGCAGTTCGCGTTCGTCGCCGGTGTTGCGCGGTGCCGCGGTGGCGCCCCATTCGTTGCCTTCCCACTCGCCTGGCGGCAGCGGATGCAGCGGGCCCGGGGTGGATTCGGTATCGGTGTGGCGGTTGTGTACCAGGCCGGCGGCCTGCTGCACGGCTTGCGGATCGACCACAGCCAGGCGGCCCCAGGCAAAGGCCTGCTGGTTCATCGCCACCGCAGCGCCGTTGAGTTCGATGGCGCGCATCAGTGAATCGAACGACAGCGGCACCAGGCCCTGCTGCCAGGCGTAGCCGAGGATGAACAGGTTGGCGGCGATCGCATCGCCCAGCAGAGCGGTGGCCAGCTGGGTGGCATCGAGCAGCAGCGGCTCCTGGCCACCCAGCGCCACGCGCACACCGGCAACGATATCGGCGGCGGGGAACTGCATGTCCGGGCGGGTTGTGAAAGTGCCCGGCATCGCTTCATAGGTGTTCAGCACCACCTGCGAACGGCCGGCGCGCACCTTCGACAGCGCCCAGTAATCGTTCACCACCACCATGTCGCAGCCCAGCACCAGGTCGGCTTCGCCGGCGGCGATACGCACGGCGTGGATGTCGTCCGGGCGGCGCGCAATGCGGATGTGCGTGGTCACCGCACCGCCCTTCTGCGCCAGGCCGGTCTGGTCGAGCACGGTCGCACCCTTGCCTTCCAGGTGGCCGGCCATGCCCAGCAGCGCACCGATGGTCACCACGCCGGTACCGCCGACGCCGGTGATCAGGATGTTCCAGGGCTGCTCCAGGCTGCCGCGGATGGCCGGTGCCGGCAGGTTGTCCAGCAGGGTGGAGGCATCGCGCTTGCTGCCCTTGCGTGGCTGGCCGCCGTGCACGGTGACGAAGCTCGGGCAGAAGCCGTTCACGCACGAATAGTCCTTGTTGCAGTTGGACTGGTCGATCTCGCGCTTGCGCCCGAACTCGGTTTCCTTCGGCAGCACCGAAACGCAGAAGCTCTTCTTGCCGCAGTCGCCGCAGCCTTCGCAGACCAGCGAGTTGATCAGCACCCGCTTCTGCGGGTCTTCCAGCTTGCCGCGCTTGCGGCGGCGGCGCTTCTCGGTGGCGCAGGTCTGTTCGTAGATCAGGATTGAAACACCCTTCACTTCGCGCAGGCGCTTCTGCACTTCGTCCAGTTCGCTGCGGTCGTGGAACTCGACATCGCTGGGGAAGTGCTCGCGCTGGCCGGTCCACTTGCCGATGTTGTCCGACAGCACCACGATGGTGTGGATGCCTTCGGCGCGCATCTGCCTGGCGATGTCCGGCACGCTCAACGGGCCGTCCACCGGCTGGCCGCCGGTCATCGCCACCGCATCGTTGTAGAGGATCTTGTAGGTGATGTTGACGCCGGCGGCGACCGCCTGGCGGATCGCCAGCGAACCGCTGTGGAAGTAGGTGCCGTCGCCGAGGTTCTGGAACACGTGCGGGGTATCGGTGAACGGCGCCTGCCCGGCCCAGGTCACCCCTTCGCCGCCCATGTGGGTGAAGGTGTCGGTGCTGCGGTCCATCCAGGTCACCATGTAATGGCAACCGATGCCGGCCAGCGCACGCGAGCCTTCCGGCACGTTGGTGGACGTGTTGTGCGGGCAGCCCGAGCAGTAGTGCGGCACGCGCGGGAAGCTGGCGCGCGGCAACGCAAGCTCGGCTTCCTTTTCCTGCATCCACTGCAGGCGCTGCTCGATCGATTCGTTGTTGAAGAACTTCTGGATGCGGCGACCGATCACGCCGGCGATGGTGGCCGGAGTCAGTTCACCGGTGGACGGCAGGATCCACTCACCGCTCTCGTCGTACTTGCCGACGATCGACGGGCGCTGGCCCCAGCTGGCCGGCCAGTTGAAGAACTGCTCCTTCATCTGGCGCTCGATGAAGGCACGCTTCTCCTCCACCACGATGATGTCTTCCAGGCCCTGCGCGAAGCGCGCGATGCCCTGCGGCTCCAGCGGCCAGGTCATGCCGACCTTGTACACGCGGATGCCGATGTCGGCGCAGGCGGCTTCGTCCAGGCCCAGGTATTCCAACGCCTGCAGCACGTCCAGGTAGCTCTTGCCGGTGGTGACGATGCCCAGCCGCGCGCGCGGCGCGTCCATCACCACCTTGTCGATGCCGTTGGCGCGGGCGAATGCCTGTGCGGCCTTCACCGCATAGCGGTGCAGGCGCATCTCCTGGTCCAGCGGCGGGTCCGGCCAGCGGATGTTGAGGCCACCTGCCGGCATCTCGAAGTCTTCGGGCAGCACGATGCGGCGCGCCATCGGATCGACCTCGACCGAGGCCGACGATTCGACCGTCTCGGCGATCGTCTTGAAACCAACCCAGCGGCCGGTATAACGGCTCATTGCCCAGCCCAGCAGGCCCATGTCCAGGATGTCCTGCACGCCGGCTGGATTCAGCACCGGCATCATCGCGCTGACGAACTCGTCCTCGCTGCCGTGCGGCAGGGTTGAACTGCGGCAGGCATGGTCATCGGCGGCCAGGGCCAGCACGCCGCCGTAGCGCGAGGTGCCGGCGGCATTGGCGTGCTTGAACACGTCGCCGCAGCGGTCCACGCCCGGGCCCTTGCCGTACCACATGCCGAACACGCCCTGCACGTTGGCGCCGGGGAACAGGTTGGTCTGCTGGGTGCCCCACACCATGGTGGCGCCCAGGTCCTCGTTCAGGCCGGGGGTGAACTTCACCTTGGCCGCGTCCAGGTGCTTGCGTGCGCGCCACAGTTCCAGATCGAAGCCGCCCAGCGGGCTGCCACGGTAGCCACTGACAAAACCGGCGCTGTCGATGCCTTCCTGTGCATCGCGCAGCCGCTGCATCAGTGGCAGCTTCACCAGCGCCTGCACGCCACTCAGATAGATCCGCCCCTCGTTGCGGGTGTACTTGTGGTCGAGCGTGTAGCCACGGTCGATCAGGTCGGCGGAAGAGGGCGAAGTGAGTTGCGCGGTACTGGTCATGGCTGGCCCGGTCAGGATCGGCTGGCACCGGCCGCGTGCGGGCACGCGGCGGGAAAGGCGCGAATTGTAGCAGTGGGGCCCTTCCGCCCCGGCACTCGCGCAGGCGGCCATGCTGGGGTTAGGATCGGGGAGAGAGAGGGAGGCTGCGGTTGCGGCCTGGGGAGAAGGGATGTCAGTTGCAGGAAAGATCCTGGGCAGCATGTTGCTGGTCTCGGGAACGGCCCCGGTGTGGGCCGCGCCGGCGGTGCCGGCACCACAGGAGTTCTACTTCGACAGCGATGCGGCCGCCGTGCCGATGGTCGTGGTCCAGTCCGACGGGGATGAACTGGTGGCGCAGCTGCTCAAGCAGCGCGAGCGCGGCCGGCGCACCGTGGAGGCCACCGTGCAGCTGGCGTCGGTGGCCATTGCGCAGGGCCGCACCGAGCTGGGTGAACAGCTGTATCGCGAAGCACTGAAGGATGCGCCGGTGCAGGGCAGCCTGGGCCGTGGCGTGCGCTGGAATTACGGCTGGGACCTGCTGCGGCAGGGCCAGGCCGAGGCGGCCCTGGAGCAATGGCAGGCCGCCGCCGGTGGTTCGCTGAGCAAGCCGGGCTGGCTGCCACCCACCTATGCGCTGGCGCTGTGGCGGGCGGGGCAGAAGCAGGAGGCGGTGCAGTGGTATGCCGCAGCGGTGCGTACCGAGCCGACGCAGTGGAGCGACAGCAGCCGTTATGCGGAACTGTTGCCGTTGTGGCGTGACGACGAGCGCGCTTCGCTGGCGGAAGTGCAGCAGGCCTGGGCGGCCGCCCCGCCGGCCTGGCCCTGAGGGAAGGGGTTCGGCCGGGTTGCACCCGGCACCCGCAGAGGCAACGGCTGGAGCAACTGCAGCAGCCGAAGCAACAGCGGGCTTCCTGTGGGATGGCGGGGCACTGTGGGTTTACGGGGACGCCGTGAACCCCCCTCCGGGGTCCGGCCCAGCCGCTGGCGGCTGGGCGTTCGGGCGCTTGCGAGGCATGCCTCGCAGGCAAAGCGCCCTCACCCATGGGGGCTCGATGGCGCCATCCATGGCGCCAACGGTCCTGCCTGCCCATACCGCCCCGCCTCTGACGGTTCCCTGTTGCTGTTGGTAGGTGTCGACCTTGGTCGACACGGTAGATCCACGCCATGCGTGGATGCATCCGCATCGGAATCAACTATTCGATATCTGATCGAAATGCAGCCGAGCGTGGGCTCGGCTCTACAAAGAGCGACCAGCCAAGCGGCTTTTGCTCTTGCCTTTGCTCTTCTTTTTTTCATTTCCGTGGCTGGACGCCCCGGGAATTGTCAGAGGCCGGGCGGGTAGGCTGCGCAGGGGCGTGAGCCGCATGGATGCGGCGATCGAGCTTACAGGGACGTACTTGCAGCGTCCCCTGCGCAGCCTACCCGCCCGGCCCTACCCAGCATCTGCGTTGAGCGACCAGCCACGAGGGGCTGTGCCGTTCGCGGGAACCTCAATCGTCCGCGGAAACCGTGCGCCCCGACGCCCATGCCCGCAGTGCCTCCACCTGCTCGGCCATCAGCACCGACAGCGGCCGCGTGGCACGGATCTCGTTCATCAGCAGCTCGGTATCCAGCGGCCGGCCTTCGGCGTGCGCCGCATACAGCCCGGCCACGATGGCCTGCTCGATCTCGGCGCCGGAGAAGCCGTTGGCTGCCGCCGCCAGCGCCGGCAGCGCGAAGTCGTCACCATTGAGCTGGCGTCGCCCCAGGTGCAGCCGCAGCAGTTCCACGCGCACTTCGGGCGTGGGCAGGTCGACGAAGAAGATCTCGTCGAAACGGCCCTTGCGCAGCAGCTCGGCGGGCAGCTCGTGCACCTGGTTGGCGGTGGCGACGATGAAGACCGGCGCCTTGCGCTCGGCCATCCAGGTCAGCAGGTAGCCGAGCACGCGGCGCGATACGCCACCGTCCTCGCCACCGCTGGCCAGGCCCTTCTCGATCTCGTCCATCCACAACACGCAGGGCGCCAGCTGCTCGGCCGAGGCCAGCGCCTGGCGCAGGTTGGCCTCGGTCTCGCCGTGGTACTTGTTGTACAGCGCACCGACGTCCAGGCGCAGCAGCGGTACGCCGAAGCCGGCGGCGGTGGCCTTGGCCAGCATCGATTTGCCGCAGCCCTGCACGCCCAGCAGCAGCATGCCGCGCGGCGGGTCCAGCCCGGCCGGTGCCGAGCCGGCGATGAACGCCACCCGGCGCTGGCTTATCCAGCGCTTGAGCCGGTTGGCACCGGCCACGTCGCCGAAGCGCGCGCTGTCATGCTCGAAGAACAGGTGGCCACTGCGGTTGAGCAGCTCGAACTTCAGCCGTGCCAGCTGCGGCAGGTCGTCGTCGCGCAGCGCGCCGTCGGCGTAGATCAGCTGGCGGGCGATGCGGCGGGCGTCGACCAGGCTCAAGCCCTGCAGGTTCTTCAGGATCTTCTTCACTGCCTCGCTGTCGACCTCGACGCGGCGGCCGCCGTGTTCGCGCGCATAGGCGTCGGCCTCCTCGCGCAGCATCTTCAGCAGGGCATTGGCATCGGGCAGGCGCGGGTTGAAGCGCACCGCCAGCGCTTCCAGCTCGGCCGGCAGCTCGACCTTGGCGCCGATCAGCACCAGCACGTGCGGCTCGCTGTGGCGGCGCTGGATCAGGTCGCGCAGCGCGCGCTGGTGGCTGGCATAGCCCAGGTAGGGGTGGAAATCGAGCAGCAGGTAGACACCCCGCTGGTCGGCCTGGCGAATCATCTGCAGGGCCGCGCTGGCGTCGGGCGGGCCGACCGGCGGGTCTTCGCGGTCCAGGTCGATGCGACGCAGGCCCTCGGTGATGGACCAGCGGTGCAGGGCCCGCCACACGTGCATCAGCGTCTGCCGGAACAGCTCGACGATGCGGCCCTCATCCTGGGTCTCGATCACGATCAGGGGGGTATTGGCGCGGATCAGTGCGCTCAGGTCCTGCAGTTCGCTCATGCCGGTTCGATCCTTCGGGGGCGCCACGATAGCAAAGGCGACGGCCACTGGTTCAGCACGGCGCTACCTCCCGTCACCACCGCCGGTGTACGCTCGGGGCACGTACCCGGAAGCGAGGCTGGCATGAAGACGATCCTGGTGGCCGGTTCCAAGGGCGGGGTGGGCAAGACCACCGTCGCCACCCACCTGGCCGCGTACGCGGCATTGCAGGGCAAGGCCACGGTGATCGCCGATGCCGACCCGCAGGGCTCCAGCACCCGCTGGGCACAACGGCGTGCCGGGCTGGAAAGCGCGGTGCTCCCCATCGATGTGTACCGGAAGAAGCAGTGGGCGCAGAAGCTGCCCGACGGTACCGATACCGTCATCATCGATGCACCGGCCGGGGCACTGGCCGACGATATCCCCCATTTCCTGGACGCGGCCGACGCCGTGGTGGTGCCGGTGCTGCCCTCGGCGCTGGATATCGAAGCCATCGTCGGCTTCCTCAACAGCCTGGCCCAGAACCCGCGCGTGCACAGCCGCAAGCTGCCGGTGGGGCTGGTCCTCAACCGCACCAAACCCTGGACCCAGACCTCGCAGCAGGCGCTGCAGATGCTGGGCGAGTGGCCGTACCCGGTGGTCGCGCAGCTGCGTGACAGCCAGAGCTACGTGGTCATGACCGGCCTGGGCCGCAGCCTGTTCGACTACCGCTCGGCCCAGGTGCGCGAGCACCAGGCCGACTGGGAGCCGCTGCTGTCCTGGTTGAAGCTGTAACGCTGCACGTCTCCACCCTCTTTTCATGGAAACCCGCGATGCGTGAATTGATCCTGCTGCGCCATGCCCATGCCGAACCCGCCGTTTCCGGCCAGGCCGACCTCGACCGGCCGCTGTCGCCGGTAGGGCTCGCCGAGGCCGAAGCGGCCGGCAAGTGGTTGAAGGAAAACAACCTGCTGCCCGACTGCGTGCTGTGCTCGCCGTCGCGACGCACCCGCGAGACCCTGGAAGCGGTGATGACGGCCATCGGCTATGTCGAAAAGCGCCTGGAAGACCGTATCTATGAGGCTACCCCAGGCACCCTGGCGGCGCTGGTGGACGAGCGCCGTGACCTGGACCGGGTGTTGATCGTCGGCCACAACCCGGGCCTGGAGCAGCTGGTGGCCCTGATGACCGACGGCACCAGCAGTGACTACCGTGGCATGCCGCCGGGCGGCGTGGCCGTCCTTGGCTTCCCGCGCGAGTCCTCGATCGAACCGGGCGTGGCCAGCCTGAACGCGTTCTGGTGGCCGTGATCCGATGAGCCTGGCGCGGCGCAGCCGCTTCCTGCTGCCCGCGTTGCTGGCGCTCGGCCCGGCCTGGGCCGCGGCGCCCCCACCGACCCCGTTGCCGCCCGTGTCCGCCGAGGCGCCACGGGTACTCCGCCTGGATACCCAGCGCTCGCGGATCGGCTTCGAGGTGCGCACCCGCTTCGGCCAGCGCATCGAAGGCGTGTTCCCGCACTTCGAGGGGCGTATCGAGCTCCTGTCCGATGGCCGCCACCAGGTGCACCTGAAGATGTTCACCCGCTCGGTGGAGATCCCCGGCAAGGCGCGCTATACCGGCTGGATGCGTGGCGAGGAGTTCTTCGATGCCGGGCGCCATCCGGTGGTCGAGTTCGACTCGCTGCCGTACTGGCCGGAGACCGTGGAACAGGGCGGCGACATCAATGGCCGGCTGACCCTGCGCGGCGTCAGCCACCCCGAGTCGCTGCGGGTCGAGAAAGCGGAGTGCGACCGACCCGGCTATGATTGCGATGTCGTCAGCCGCGGTACCGTTCAGCGAGGCCGGTATGGAATGGACAGCTGGCAGCTTGCCTTGAGTGACCGAGTGACTTTCGTATTGCGTGCGCGCCTGAGCGAGGCGCCGAAACCGTGAACCTCCTGCTGCGTGTACTGGCGCTGGCAACCGTGTTGCTGGGCAGCGGTTGTGCATCGCTCTCGCATGCCGAGCGCGATCGCGCCGAAGCAATCGCCGTGCAGGCGCGCTCGACCGACGTCGACTGCCAGCGTGCCGATCGCTGTGCGCAGGACTCTCCCCTGCGTGCGCTGGCCGGGCGGGCGTTCACCGAATCCACCCCGGAACAGCCGCGCCACTACGCCACCCTGCTCGACGAGGGCGAGGGCGCCCTGGTGGCGCGCCTGAACCTGCTGCGCAGCGCGACCCGCAGCATCGATCTGCAGACTTACATCTTCGACAAGGACGACAGTGCGCGGCTGGTCATCGACGAGCTGCTGGCCGCCTCGCGGCGCGGGGTGAAGGTGCGGGTGTTGATCGACCAGCTCTCGGCGATCTCCGACCTGCAGATCCTCGGCGCGCTGTCCGGCGCGCACCAGAACTTCCAGCTGCGGGTCTACAACCCGACCTTCGGCAAGGCCCGGCTGAACTACTTCGACTATGCCGGCAGCGTGCTGTGCTGCTTCCGCCGCTTCAACCAGCGCATGCACAACAAGCTGCTGGTGATCGACGATGCGATCGGCGTGGTCGGCGGCCGCAACTACCAGGATGACTATTACGACTGGGATCGCGAGTACAACTTCCGCGACCGCGACGTGCTGATCGCCGGCCCGGAGGCGCGGGCGATGGCCGCCAACTTCGATGCCTTCTGGCGCGCCAAGCGCAGCGTGCCGGCCGAGCGCCTGAACGATGTCGGCCGCACCCTGCTGCGCGAGGGCGTGCCGACCCTGCCGCCGGCCAGCTTCCGCCGCCCCGAGCGGGTGCAGCGGGTCAGTGCCGAAGCCAACGACATGGACTTCGTCAGCCGTTCCTTCGTCGATACCGCGTTGCCGGTGGCCTCGGTGCGCTATGTGGCCGACCTGCCGCGCAAGCACCGGCGCGAGAAGGCCGATGCGCCGCTGGCAGGCCAGCACGTGACCGAGCCGCAGCTGGATGCGCTGATCGCCGGCGCGCAGAAGGAAGTGATCCTGCAGACCCCGTACCTGGTGCTGTCCAAGCCGGCGCAGAAGCTGTTCCGAGCACTGCGCGAGCGCCCGCAGCCGCCGCGCGTGGTGGTATCCAGCAACAGCCTGGCGGCCACCGACAACCCGATCGTCTATGCGCTGTCGTACAAGTACAAGCGGCGCAACATGCGCGAACTGGGCTTCAACATCTTCGAATACAAGCCGTTCCCGCTGGATGCACCGGTCGATTACCGCAACCTGCTGCCCGACCCGATCGCTGCGCCCGAAGGCGAGGATGACAGCGGGCGCAATCCGTTGATCGGCGGCAGCGCTGCAGGCAGCAATGCCGGCGACAGCCGCGATGAGCGCCCTGCGCCGACCGGCAAGCAGGGCCCGGTGAATCATCCGCGCACCGGCAGCGCCTACCAGAACGCGCGCGAGCGCCGCCGCGCGGCCGGCAGCGAGGTGGAAACGCGCCTGCTGCGCACCGAGACACGACCGTCGTTCCTGGGCAGCAAGGCGGTCAACAAGCCGTTGCCGGTCACCCGCAAGGGCGCCCGTATGGGCCTGCACGCCAAGTCGCTGGTGGTCGATCGCCGCATCGGCGTGGTCGGCACCCACAACTTCGATCCGCGCAGCGAGAACTACAACACCGAAGGCGCGGTGATCATCGATGACCCGGCCTTCGCCGAGCAGCTGGCCGAGAGCATCCTGCGCGATATCCATCCGCAGAACTCGTGGACGGTGGCGCCGCGGGCCAAGCCGCCGGTGCTTTCCGGGCTCAACTACAGCGTCGGCAAAGCCTCCGAAGCACTGCCGATCCTCGACTTCTGGCCGTGGCGCTATGCCACCGACTACGAATTCAAGCCCGGCCCGGACTGCCCGCAGCCATTGCCGCGACAGGACCCGGGCTTCCACCGCTGCTATGTCGCCGTGGGCGACTTCCCCGAGGTCAATGTCGGCCCGAAGTGGCTGCTGGTCCGCATGCTGACCGCATTCGGCGCCGGCCTCGTTCCCATCCTCTGAAGGTGCCCGCATGACCCAGGTGTTCCGCGAAGCCGTTTCCCTCGAGCAGCTCAACACGCTCAGCCGCAACACCGCGATCGCGTCGTTGGGCATTGTCTTCAGCGCGGCCGGTGACGACTGGCTGCAGGCCACCATGCCGGTGGACGAGCGCACCCGCCAGCCCTACGGCATCCTGCACGGCGGCGCGTCGGTGGTGCTGGCCGAGACCCTGGGCAGCAGCGCCGGCAACCTGTGCGTGGATGCGGCCAAGCAGATCTGCGTGGGCCTGGAAATCAACGCCAACCATGTGCGCGCCGTGCGCTCGGGCACGGTCACCGGCACCGCGCGCGCGCTGCACGTCGGCCGCAGCACCCAGCTGTGGGAGATCCGCATCGAGGATGAGCAGGGCCGGCTGGTGTGCATCTCGCGGCTGACCCTGTCGGTGGTGGCGGCCGGCCACGGCTGAGCCCCGGACGGCCGGTGACGGCAGCGGAACCCAGCGTTCCCTGCCGATTGCCCCGGTCAATGGCAGTTATGGCCTAAATCGGCTGGCAGCGATGACGGCCCTCCGGTATCGTGCGCGGATGACTTCCCCCACTCCGGCCCCCCGCGGCGGCGTGGCGCGTGTGTGCCGTTACCTGTACCGCGTACCGCTGCTGTTGGTCCACATCGTCGTGTTCCTGCCGCTCATCCTGATCGGCATGCTTCGGCCGTGGGGCGAACTGCGCGTGGGCGAAGCGACCTTCGGTGCCAAAGTGGTGAACTGGTGGCAGGGTGGGTTGATGTGGATCTTCGGCTTCCGCCTGGTGCAGATCGGCACGCCGTTGCCCGGTGCCGTGCTGTTCGTCGCCAACCACGTCAGCTGGGTCGACATCTGCATCCTGCACAGCCAGCGCATGATGGGCTTCGTCGCCAAGCGCGAGATCGCCAGCTGGCCGCTGGTCGGCTGGCTCGCCGCGCGTGGCCAGACCATCTTCCACCAGCGCGGCAATACCGAATCGCTCGGTGGCGTGATGCAGGTGATGTCCGATCGCCTGCGTGAAGGCAAGGCGGTGGGCGTGTTCCCCGAAGGGCGCACCCGCGGCGGCCACGAAGTCGGTCCGTTCCATGCCCGCATCTTCCAGGCCGCAGTTGAAACCGGCGTGCCGGTGCAGCCGGTGGCACTGGTTTACGGCGCCAAGGGCGATGCGCAGACCATTGTCGCGTTCGGCCCCGGCGAGAGTTTCTTCGCCAATTTCCTGCGCCTGCTCGGTGAGCCGGCGCGGCGTGCGGAAGTGCACTTCCTGGCACCGATCGGTGCGCAGGATCTGGAGGGCCGTCGGCGCATCGCGGAGACTTCGCGCGCGCGCATCGTGGCGGCCATGAGCACGCAGTGAGGCTGCGGTGGCCCTGATCCCGCCACCCGTCCTGGACGCCGGCACGCCGACGCTGCATGCGGCTGACTACCAGCCGCCGCGCTGGCTGCGCAATCCGCACCTGCAATCGATGCTCAGCTCCAGCCGCATGCGCCTGCAGCGCGGCCTGCTGCTGCTGGCCGCGACCGGCGCGATCAGCGAAGAACTGATCCTCGACGGTGGCGATGGCGTGCGCCTGCAGGGCTGGCACAGCCACGTCGAAGGCCGCGAACCCAAGGGCATGGCCCTGCTGCTGCACGGCTGGGAAGGCAGCGCCGAATCCAGCTACATGCGCATGGCGGCCGCGCGCATGCTCGAACAGGGCTTCGACGTGGTGCGGCTGAATTTCCGCGACCACGGCAATACCCATCATCTCAACCCCGGCATCTTCCACTCCAACCTGATCGACGAAGTGGTGCATGCCGCCGGCGATATCGCCCAGCGCTGGCCGCAGCTGCCGCTGGTGGCGGCGGGTTATTCGCTGGGCGGCAACTTCGTGCTGCGCCTGGCCCTGCGCGCGCCGGCCGCCGGCGTGCCGCTGCTGCGCGTGGCCTCGGTATGCCCGGTGCTGGACCCGGCACTGACCATGGAAAGCATCGAGAACGGCCCGGCGATGTACGACTGGTACTTCCGCCGCAAGTGGGCCGGTTCGCTGCGGCGCAAGCGCGACCTGTTCCCTGAGCTGAGCGACTGCGACGACCGCGTGCTGAAGCTGGACATCCGCGCGTTGACCGCCTGGCTGGTCGAGCGCCACACCAGCTTCGGCTCGTTGCAGGCCTATTTCGATGGCTACTCGATTGCCGGCGATCGCCTGTCCACGCTGCAGGTGCCGGCCGACATCCTGATGGCGCAGGACGACCCGGTGATTCCCTATGCGACCTTCAGCGACTGGCAGCTGCCGCGCCAGGCGCACCTGGAAACCGCCTGCTGGGGTGGCCACTGCGGCTTCCTGGAAAACTGGCGCGGCGACGGCTTCTCCGAGCGCTGGGTGGCGCAGCGCCTGCAGCGCGTGCTGCAAGGCTGAACCGGCACGGGCGCGCAGGCCGCTACAATGCGGGTTTGCCCTTGAACCGGACCGCCATGCAAGACCAGATCATCCAAGCGTTGCGCCAGAACGAGGCCGACCAGGCCGTGCAGCTGGCCCAGGCGTGGACCCGTGATGAACCCGGCCAGGCCGAGGCCCACCGCTGGCTGGCGCTTGCGCTGCAGCAGCAGGGCAACGCCGAGGACGCGATGCAGGCCCTGCAGCAGGCGCTGCAGCTGGCCCCGGACAATGCCCAGCTGCACCTGCAGCACGCCGGCCTGCTGCTGGCCCTGCGCCAGTTCGACGGCGCCGGCGAAGCACTGACGCGCACCACCGGGCTGGACCCGAACGCATTCGCCGCCTACCTGATGCAGGCCCACCTGGCGATCGGCCGCAATGATTTCGATGAAGCGCAGCGCCTGTCCACCCTGGCCTCGCGTGTCGAACCGGACCACCCGGAACTGCTGACCATCGACGGCATGATCGCGCTGCGCCGCGATGATCCCGATCGCGCGCTGACGCTGCTGTCGGCCGCCAACCAGGCCCAGCCCAACGACATTCGCGTGCTCTACGCACTGGGCTTCGCCTACCTGGGCAAGAACATGCTGGCCTTCGCCGAGCAGGCGTTCCGCCGCGTGCTGGAACTGAACCCCACCCTTGCCTCGTTGCATGGCCTGGTGGTGCAGCTGGCCATGCGCCAGGGCAACCTGGACGCTGCCGCCGAAGCGATGCAGCTCGCGCTGCAGCAGCAGGGCCTGGATACGCCGTCGATGCGCCGCCTGGCCGGCGAACTGGCACTGCGCAGCGGCCAGCCGCTGCAGGCGCTGGAGCACCTGCTGCCGTTGCTGGAGTCGCTGCCTGACGACCGCGACGTGCTGCAGCTGCTGCTGATGTCCTGGCAGCGCCTGGGCCGCGAAGACGAGGCCCGCGCCCGCCTGGATGCCGCCCTGGAGCAGCACCCGCAGCTGCATGACCTGTGGCTGGCACGCCTGGCGGTGGAAGAGGTCGGCAGTGCCACCGCCGCCGCCACGGTCGAGCGCTGGATGGACGCGATGCCGGGCCACCTGCCGGCGCTGGAAGCGCGCCTGCGCCTGCACGACATGGTCGGCGAACACGCCCAGGCCGAAGCGATCGCCGAGCGCATCGTCAGCCTCGAACCGGGCCGCGTCAGCGGCGAAACCCGCCTGGTCGAAGGCCTGCTGCAACGCGATCCGGCCGCCGCGGTCGCCCGCGTGCAGGCGCTGATCGACATGGCACCGGAAGGCCACCGCGCCGACCTGCGCACCTGGCTGGGTGAGATCCAGGATCGCGCCGGGCAGCACGAAGACGCGCTGCAGACCTGGCTGGCACTGCAGGCCGACCAGGCCTCGCAGCGCCTGCCGCTGCCGCCGCAGGCCAAGGCGCCGCCGAGCTGGCCGGACAAGGGCGAGATCGACGGCGAGGCCACCTCCGCGCCGATCTTCCTGTGGGGGGCGCCGGGTTCGGGCGTGGAGCGCGTGGCGACCGCCCTGGCCGCCGCCAGCCCGGTGCTGCGCAGCGACCGCTACACCTCCAATGCACCCGATGATGCCTTCCAGAACTACCACACGCTGCAGGACCTCGCTTCCGGCGTGCTGACCCCGGAGCGGCTGGTGCAGCGCTGGCGCGAACAGCTGCCGTCGCGGGGCGTGCAGGACGACGCGGTCATCGACTGGCTGCTGTGGTGGGACAACGCGCTGTTGTGGGCGCTGCGCCCGCAGCTGCCGCAGGGCCGCCTGCTGGTGGTGCTGCGTGATCCGCGCGACATGCTGCTGGACTGGGTGGCCTACGGTGCGGCTGCACCGCTGGCGATGACCTCGCTGGCCGAAGCCAGCGAATGGCTGGCACGCGCGCTGGCCCAGGTCGCCGCCCTGCACGAGGACGATCTGTATCCGCAGGTGCTGCTGCGCATCGACCAGATCGGCAACGATCCGCAGGCGATGGCCGAACTGCTGGGCCGCCTGTTCGAGCGGCCGATGCCGCCGGCCGCGCAGCTGGGCGCGCCGCGCTTCCCGCCCGGCCACTGGCGCAACTACCGCGACGTGATGAGCGCCGCCTTCGCCAAGCTCACCCCGATCGCGGTGCGCCTGGGTTACCCGGAAGAGTGAGGACACGCCGATGCAACTGAGCAGCCACAGCCTGACCAACGGTGCACTGATCGACCGCGAATTCGCCGCCGGCGATGCCGCGGGCTTCGCACCGGACCGCAATCCGCACCTGGCCTGGAGCGGCGCGCCGGAGGGCACCCGTTCGTTCCTGCTGGTGTGCGTCGATCCAGACGTGCCCACCGTGCCGGAGACAGTCGGCCGCACCGACATGAGCGTGCCGCGCGACCAGCCGCGCTGTGATTTCGTGCACTGGGTGATGGCCGATATCCCGGCCTCGGTGCACGAGATCGCCGCAGGCAGCTGCAGCGACGGCTTCGTGGTGAAGGGCAAGTCCGCACCGGCCGGCCCGGCCGGCAGCCGCCAGGGCCTGAACGACTTCACCGGTTGGTTCGCAGGCAATCCGGACATGGCCGGTGACTACCTGGGCTATGACGGCCCGTATCCGCCGTTCAACGACGAGCGCCTGCACCGCTATTTCTTCCGCGTCTTCGCGCTGGACGTAGCGTCGCTGCAGCTGCCGGAACGCTTCACCGCTGCCGACGCCTACCGCGTCATGCACGGCCACGTGCTGGCCGAAGCCGCGCTGCATGGCACCTACACGTTGAACCCGGCGCTGGGCTGAGCGAGCCACCTGCTTCTGTAGCCGAGCGCATGCTCGGCTGCTGTCTGCCGGAAGAGCAGCCGAGCATGGGCTCGGCTCGACGACGCACAACGAAGAAGGGCGGCCTTGCGGCCGCCCTCCACCCGTCAGCCGACTGACAGCCGGCTCTACATCACTTCTCGATGGCCGACTCGACCACCATGTCCAGCACATACGCCTGCGACGGCGCATCGGCCGGCGGGTTCTTCACTTCGTAGCGCTTCACGCGCACCACGTTGCGCACGCCGTCTTCGTGGGTGTAGCCCTCGATGTTGCCGTAGAAGTTCTCGAACTTGCCCGGCTCACCCTGCTTCAGGCCCTTGTCGTCGAACTTCACTTCGCGCACCTGCAGGCACTGGTAGTCCGGGATCAGCGGGTGCGAGCACTTCTGTGTCTTGGCGGCCACTTCCAGGAACACGGTTTCGCCGGCGCCGCCGTAGCGGGTTTCAGCGGTCGGCTCCGGGTTGAACACCAGTACGTCGCCCTTGGCGTTGGTCAGGGTCAGCTTGCCATCGGCATCCTGCTCGGCCTTCAGCTCGCCCTGCAGGCGGCCGGACACGGCCTCGTCCAGCGCCATCAGCGCCTTGTCGGTGCAGGCCATCATGGTCGAGGCCATCGCAGACACGCTCAGCTTGCCGTCGGCCAGGGTGTAGCCGCCGCCCATGCGGTTGCAGGTGTTGCTGACCGACAGGCGGCCATCCGCGAAGTCCAGGGTGACCGGCTTGTCTTCGCGGGCGAACAGCGCGTCGATGCGCTTGCCATCGGCACCGGTGGCCTGCTGCAGCAGCCAGTGCTGGCTCTGCAGGCGCTGCGCATCCAGGTGCGCCAGCGTCTGCTGGTCTGCTGCCTTGGCCGCGGCCGGGGCCACGTCGTCGCCGCCGGTGCCGGCCGGGGCCGGGGTCTGGCTGCAGGCGGCCATCAGGGCCAGCGGGAGGAGCAGGGTGAGCTTGCGGTTCATGGTGATTCTCCTTGGGGAACCGTGGGGGAAACGGGGTGGGGCCGGCAACGGGGTTACCGTGCCCCGGTGCTGTTCAGCTGCCGGAGGGCAACCACAGCAGCAGCACCGCGCCCAGCGCGATGCGGTAAAGGGCGAAGGCAGTGAACCTGTGCGACTTGATGTAGCCCATCAGCCACTTCACTACGACGAAGCCGGTGATGGCCGCGGCAAGGAAGGCCACGCCCACGTCGGCCCAGTCCTCGCTGCCCAGCTGCCCGGCCTTGGCCATTTCCAGGAAGGTGTAGGCGCTGGCAGCGAACATGGTGGGAATGCCGACCAGGAACACGAACTCGGCGGCGGCGGCGCGGCGGCTCAGGCCCAGCAGCATGGCCAGGAAGATCGCCGAGGCCGAGCGCGAGGTGCCGGGGAACACCCCGGCCACCACCTGCGCCAGGCCCACGCCGATCGCCACGGTCCAGGTCACCTGGTCGCGGTCGGGCAGGCGCGCGGTGTAGGCCTCCACCAGCAGCATCCAGACGCCGCCGATGATCAATGCCCAGGCCACCGGGCTGACCGTCTCCGGCAGCGACCAGCCGGCCTTGCGCACCACCAGGCCGACCACCGCAGTGACCAGGAAGGCCGCGCCCAGCTTGAACACGTACTCGCGGTTCGCGCGCTGGTTGAAGCCGGTGGCCAGCTGCAGCAGGCGCTGGCGGAACACCAGTACCACCGCCACGATCGCACCGGCCTGGATGACGATGTTGAAGAAGTCCGAACGGGCTCCCAGCCAGTGCTGGGCGATGAGCAGGTGGCCCGTGCTGGAGATCGGCAGGAATTCGGTCAAGCCTTCGAGGATGCCCAGCAGCAGGGCAGAGAGCAGGTCGGACATGGACGGTGCGGGCGCGCGGCAGGAAGAAAGAAGGTCGAGAGGATAGACGATCCCTGCTGCACCAAACGGGTGCGTCTGCTGCCGGCTGCACCCGTTTGGTGCGCACGGTTCTGCACCGCTAGAGAGCGGTCTTTTTTAAATCAATGACTTGCAGCCTGCGAAAAGTTGGCACGGTCGTTGCTGTACCTCAGCAGGCATTCATCCCCATCCGAGGTCGTACCGATGTCCGTGGAAAACGTTGAGAAGCTGATCAAGGACAACCAGATCGAGTTCGTCGACCTGCGTTTCGTCGACATGCGTGGTGTCGAGCAGCACGTGACCTTCCCGGTCAGCATCGTCGAGCCGTCGCTGTTCGAAGAAGGCAAGATGTTCGATGGCAGCTCGATCGCCGGCTGGAAGGGCATCGCCGAGTCGGACATGGTGCTGCTGCCGGATACCGCCAGCGCCTACGTCGACCCGTTCTACGCCGATCCGACCATCGTGATCAGCTGCGACATCCTCGATCCGGCCACCATGCAGCCGTATGGCCGTTGCCCGCGCGGCATCGCCAAGCGCGCCGAGGCCTACCTGAAGTCCTCCGGCATCGCCGAAACCGCGTTCTTCGGCCCGGAGCCGGAATTCTTCATCTTCGACTCGGTCCGCTTCGCCAATGAAATGGGCCACACCTTCTTCCAGGTCGACTCGGAAGAAGCGGCGTGGAACAGCGGCGCCAAGTACGATGGCGCCAACAGCGGCTACCGTCCGGGCGTGAAGGGCGGCTACTTCCCGGTGCCGCCGACCGACACCCTGCACGACCTGCGTGCCGAGATGTGCAAGACCCTGGAACAGGTCGGCATCGAGGTGGAAGTGCAGCACCACGAAGTGGCCACTGCCGGCCAGTGCGAGATCGGCACCAAGTTCAGCACCCTGGTGCAGAAGGCCGACGAACTGCTGCGCATGAAGTACGTGATCAAGAACGTCGCGCACCGTAACGGCAAGACCGTCACCTTCATGCCCAAGCCGATCGTCGGCGACAACGGCAGCGGCATGCACGTGCACCAGTCGCTGTCCAAGGGCGGCACCAACCTGTTCTCCGGTGACGGCTACGGTGGCCTGAGCCAGCTGGCGCTGTGGTACATCGGCGGCATCTTCAAGCACGCCAAGGCCATCAATGCCTTCGCCAATTCCGGCACCAACAGCTACAAGCGCCTCGTGCCGGGCTTCGAAGCGCCGGTGATGCTGGCCTATTCGGCCCGCAACCGTTCGGCATCGTGCCGCATTCCGTGGGTCTCCAACCCGAAGGCGCGCCGCATCGAAATGCGCTTCCCGGACCCGATCCAGTCCGGCTACCTCACCTTCACTGCGCTGATGATGGCCGGCCTGGACGGCATCAAGAACCAGATCGACCCGGGCGCACCGAGCGACAAGGACCTGTACGACCTGCCGCCGGAAGAAGAGAAGCTGATCCCGCAGGTCTGCTCCTCGCTGGACCAGGCGCTGGAAGCGCTGGACAAGGACCGCGAGTTCCTGAAGGCCGGTGGCGTGATGAGCGATGACTTCATCGACGGCTACATCGCGCTGAAGATGCAGGAAGTGACCAAGTTCCGCGCGGCCACCCACCCGCTGGAATACCAGCTGTACTACGCCAGCTGACCGGGGGCGATGGCGGTGGGCTTCCCCCTCCCACCCGCCGCCATCGCGCCCGTTTTCGCGGCTGGGGAGCCGCGGTCAGATCGGGGTCGGATCCCGTTCGTTTACGGACGGGCTCTGACCCCTGATCCAGGGGCAAGAGAGAGACCGGATACGCGACCAGGGCCGCCCTCCCTCCCGCGTCGGTCGTGCAAGGAGAGAGGCACGGCCGTCCCGGCCCAGTACGTGTCCGGTGCAACAGCCACGGTCATCACCCCGATGGCCGGTGGTTGCCTGATGCCAACGCGCGCTGGCGCGCTGGCCCCATCCACCCTCGGGACATGCGCATGAAACTGATCTCCGCCATCATCCGGCCGTTCAAGCTCGACGAGGTCCGCGAGGCCCTGTCCGACGCAGGCGTGTCGGGCATCACCGTGACCGAAGTGAAAGGTTTCGGTCGCCAGAAGGGCCACACCGAGCTGTATCGCGGCGCCGAGTACGTCGTCGATTTCCTGCCCAAGATCAAGATCGAAACCGTGGTCACCGACGAGCGTGCCGACGCGGTGATCGAAGCGATCCAGTCGTCGGCAGGCACCGGCAAGATCGGTGACGGCAAGATCTTCGTCACCGCCGTCGAACAGGTCATCCGCATCCGCACCGGCGAAATCGGTGCCGACGCCCTGTAACCCCCTTCCGGAGACTCCCCCATGAAGATGCGCCTTCTCACCGGGTGGCAAGCCCGGTTCCATCTGGTGTGCCTGTTGATGCTGCTCAGCGCGCTGGCCGCCGGCGCCTGGCCGGGCAGTGCCCACGCCCAGGCCCAGATCTCGCCGCTGCCCAGCGAAAGCGTTGCGGTTGAACCGCTGCAGGATCCTGCAGCGGCAGCTGCTGCGCCGGCCGTGGCCGAAGCCGCCGCCTATGATCGTGGCGACGTCGCCTGGATGCTCACCTCCACCCTGCTGGTGCTGTTGATGGTCGTGCCGGGCCTGGCCCTGTTCTATGGCGGCCTGGTGCGTTCGAAGAACGTGCTGTCAGTGCTCAGCCAGATCCTGGTGGTGTTCTCGCTGGTGCTGCTGCTGTGGGTGGCCTATGGCTACAGCGCGGTGTTCAGCGCCGGCAATCCGTTCTTCGGTTCGTTCACCGAATTCGCCTTCCTCAAGGGTTTCACGCCGGAGTCGGTGGGCAACACGCCGATCAAGGGCCTGCCGGATTACCTGTTCGTCGCCTTCCAGTCGACCTTCGCCGGCATCACCACCGCGCTGATCGTCGGCGCATTCGCCGAGCGCATCAAGTTCCGCGCGGTGCTGCTGTTTTCGGCGCTGTGGTTCACCCTCAGCTACATCCCGATGGCACACATCGTCTGGGGCGGCGGCTACCTGGGTGAACTGGGCGCGATCGACTTCGCCGGTGGCACCGTGGTCCACATCAATGCGGGCGTGGCCGGCCTGGTCGGCGCGTGGTTCGTCGGCAAGCGCCTGGGCTATGGCCAGACCGCGCTGAAGCCGCACAACGTGCCGTTTACCTACATCGGCGCCATGCTGCTGTGGGTGGGCTGGTTCGGCTTCAATGCCGGTTCCGCCGCTGCCGCTGATACCGTGGCCTCGCTGGCCTTCCTCAACACCGTGCTGGCCACCGCCGCTGCCGTGCTGGGCTGGACGCTGGTGGAAGCCATTGGCAAGGGCAAGCCGTCGGCACTTGGCGCGGCCTCGGGTGCGGTGGCCGGCCTGGTTGGCATCACCCCGGCCTGCGGAACTGTCGGCCCGCTTGGCGCGATCATCATCGGCTTCGTCGCCGGCGTGGTCTGCGTGTGGGGCGTGACGGGCCTCAAGCGCATGCTGAAGGTGGACGACACCGCCGACGTGTTCGGTGTGCATGGTGTCGGCGGCATCGTCGGCGCGATTCTCACCGGTGTGTTCAGCGCACAGTCGCTGGGCGGTACCAAGCCCGATCTGGATATCGCCCATCAGGTCTGGGTGCAGCTGGTCAGCGTCGGCCTGACCGTGGTCTGGTCGGCGGTGGTGACCACGCTGATCCTGCTGGTGGTGCGCAGCGTGGTCGGCCTGCGCGTCACCGAGGAAGCAGAGCGTACTGGTCTGGATGTGACTTCGCACGGCGAGTCCGCCTACGAGGCCTGAAGTAGCGGCGGAGCTACTGCATTGATGGTGTGGGTGCCGACCGTTGGT
>NZ_JAWIRX010000034.1:0-18022 GCF_036319965.1 Stenotrophomonas sp. SMYL41
CACTACCCTGGGAACATCAGCCGCAGCTGGCGCGCTCGATCCGGTTCTGTGCATCCACCTGCACGGTCACGCGGTCCTGGCGGAAGTCCATGGTTACCGCCATGCCCGGCTTGACCACGCGCGCGTTGCGGGCGCCGCTGTCGGCCACCAGCTTCTTGATCGTGGCCTCGTCGGCGGTCTTGCCGGTGAAGGCTTCCAGCGCCTCCGGCCTGCATTCGTGCGTGGCGTCGGCCACGGGTGCTGGCGCGGCATCGTGGGTGGCGCTGCTGCCGGCGTGGCTGCAGGCGGCCAGCGGCAGGATGGCGAGCAGGGCAAGGGGATTGAGGCGCATCGTCGGGCTCCAGGCATGGATGGTGGCGGCAGTGTCACCGCTGCCACCGTCAGGCCGCGTCAACGCCTACTGCCCGACCAGCGCCAGGGTTTCGCGTTCGCGTTGTTCTTCCCGTACCAGCCGCTGCAGCAGCAGGGCCAGGGTCACCACGTCCTGGTGGTTGTGGTCGGCCACCCGGCGCAGGTTCACCGCGTCGCCTCCGCGCAGGAAGCGCAGCCAGGCGCCCGGGGCTTCGGAGCCAGGCAGGTCGTCCTCGCGCACCACGCGCAGCAGCTGGCGTTCGATGGTGGACAGCTTGCAGTTCTCCCACGTGCCGCGATAGCGACGGCGGGTCGGATAGAGCAGGTCGACGTGATCCAGCGCGCTGATCGGGCAACGCTGGCGGGCCAGCCGGTAGCGTGCCTTCAGTAGTGGCGCATCGTAGCTGCGGCCGTTGTAGCTGCAGAACACGGTGGACGGCTGCAGCCAGCGGGCGAAGGTGGCGAGCATCGCGTCCTCGGCGGCCATCGTCGACATCAGCAACTGGCGGATGCGCAGGCCCTCGCCGCGTTGCGGGCACACATGCCAGTCGGCGGCACCGATCATGAAGGCACGGGTGCCGGTGCCGCCGGCCAGGCCGGTGGTCTCGGTATCGAAGAACAGCAGGTCGCGCGCGGCGACGTGCTCGCGCTTGGCGAAAGCCAGGGAAAGCGGTTCTGCGGGAATCGGCTGCGGCAGCAGCGATTCGATCAGGAACAGGCCCGGTGCGATTTCCTCACCGGGAAGCTGGCGATCCTGCGCACTGGCGCGTGCCGGTGCGGCTCCACCCCGCGAGCGCAGGCCGAGCAGGCGGTGCAGGCTGCCCACTTCCGGTCGACGCAACGGTGCGGGGGCCGCCACAGGCGCGGCAGCGCCGGTCGGCTTGTGGCGGATTTCCTGTTCGACCCAGGCGAACACCGATCGCTCCGCTGGTGGCTGCTGTGCATCGTTGGCGGCTACCGGGGCGGGCGCTGCGGCCGGCGGCTCCGGTGCCGCCGGCGCAACTGCTTTCGGGTCGCCGGCCTGCTTCCGCAGCAGGCGCAGCTTATCCAGGCTCAGGCTCACGGGGCCAGCAGCTCCATCGGGTCGCGCGCGGCCACCACCACGTCGGGTACGTGCTGGCAGGCCTCGGCATCGAACAGGTCGAGCACGCGCAGCGCCAGCGCGCGCGGAGAGGTCTCATCCTCTTCCTGTGCGGCCAGCACCGGGCCGACACAGGCCGGGCAACCGGCCTTGCAGTCGCAGCGCTGCACCAGTTCGCGCGCGCGCTGCACCAGCTCGGCCTGGCGCTGCCACAACGGCTCGCTGAGGCCGACGCCGCCGGGGAAGTTGTCGTACAGATAGACGGTCGGCACGAACTCCTGCAGCAGCTCCACCACGCCGGGGTCACCCTCGCTGCCGCGCAGCTGGCCACGCCCGCTCTGGTCGGCAATCGCGAACCAGGAACCATCGCCGTTGCCGACTGACTTCTGCAGGTCGCGCGCATCGGCCATCACCGCCACGGTGGCGACGATGTGCAGCGCGTAGGCCGCGCCGAGGAAACCATCCAGCGCATCCTGCTTGCTGGCGAAGGCGCGCAGCAGCAGCGCCTGCGGCAGCTGCCACCACACCGCCGTGGTGTGCAGTTCCTGGTCGGGCAGGTTCACCGGCCCGTAGCCGATGTTCTCGTGGGTGTAGTAGCGGATCTTCTTGTAGCCGGCCACGCGCCGCACCACGTGCACTTCGCCATGGTGCGAATCGCCCCGGCCGGCCACGCCACCATCGAAACGGTCCAGCACCTTGAGCTTGGTGAAGTCGATGCTGTCGGTGTAGTAGTCCACGTGGGTGCGGGTGACGTAGGCCTTGCGGCCGTCCCAATCGAGCGTTTCCACCTGGTACGGGGTGGACTGCACCATGTGGATCGCACCCTCGTACAGGGTCAGCGCGGCGGCGGAATAGTCGACCTCGGCGATGATCTGCTGGCGGCCATCGCTGCGGTCGACCACCACGAAGTTGCCATCGGCCACGGCACGCAGGCTGACCGCGTTGGCCGGGTAGCTGTCGGCGATCCATTCCCAGCGCTCGCCTTCGCGGTGGATCACTTCGGTTTCGGCCAGCGCTTCCAGGAATACTTCCGGGTCGATCGGGCCGAAGCCATCGCCGACCCGGAACGGCAGCTCGAAGGCCGCGCAGCGGATGTGGTCGAACAGGATCAGCGGCTGGTCCGGTGCGATGCGTGCATGTTCGGGCGAGGCCTCGGCAAAGAAATCCGGGTGCCGCACCACGTACTGGTCCAGCGGCTGCGAACTGGCCACCATCACCCCCAGGGCCGGCTGCTGGCGGCGGCCGGCACGGCCGAAGCGCTGCCAGGTGGCGGCCACGCTGCCGGGGTAGCCGTTGAGGATGACCACGTCCAGGCTGCCGATATCCACGCCCAGTTCCAGCGCCGAGGTGCTGACGATGCCGTCGATGGTGCCGGCACGCATCGCACGCTCGGTCTCGCGGCGCTCGGTGGGCAGGTAACCACCACGGTAGGCACGGATGCGGGGCGGCTTGCGCGGGTCGTGGTCGAAGATGTCCTTCAAGTACTTGGTCAGCACCTCGACCATCAACCGGGTCTGCGCGAACACCAGGGTCTTCAGCCCGGACTTGATCGCGATGCGCGCGATGCGGTTGCTCTGCGAGCGCGCCGACGCGCGCAGGCCCAGGTCCGGGTTGATCACCGGTGGGTTCCACAGCAGCACCTGTTTCGGTCCGCTGGGCGCGCCGGATTCGGTGATGGCGGTCACCGGTGCCTCGATCAACGCCTCGGCATGCGCCTGCGGATTGCCGATGGTGGCCGAGCACAGGATGAACTGCGGTTGCACGCCGTAGAACGCGCAGATGCGCTTGAGCCGGCGCAGCACGTTGGTGACGTGGCTGCCGAACACGCCGCGGTAGGTATGCACTTCGTCGATGACGATGTAGCGCAGGTTCTCGAAGAACTGCGCCCACTTGGTGTGATGCGGCAGGATCGCCTGGTGCAGCATGTCCGGGTTGGACACCACGATGTCGCCATGCAGGCGGATCGCCTGCCGCGCATCGCCGGGGGTGTCGCCGTCGAAGGTGAAGGCCTTTACGCCCAGGTCGCCGGCACGGTTGAGTTCCAGCAGCTCGGCCACCTGGTCCTGGGCCAGCGCCTTGGTCGGGAACAGGTACAGCGCCTTGGCGTTGTCCTGCATCGCCGCGCTGACCACCGGCAGGGTGTAGCACAGCGACTTGCCGCTGGCGGTGGGGGTGACGATGGCCACGTGCTCGCCACGCTGGCTGGCCTCCCAGGCCTCGGCCTGGTGGCTGTAGAGCTGCTCGATGCCACGTGCCTTCAGGGCCGCGGCCAGGGCAGGCGGTACCGCATCGGGAATGGGTGCGTAGCGGCCCTCGCGACCGGGAATGGTGAAGCTGCCGGTGATGCGGTCCTGGTAGCGGCGCTGCAGGCGCGCGCTGAGCAGGGCGCCGTCGCGGGCGGGCAGGCCATCGCGGGTGGCGAGCTTCTGCTCGGCATCGGCGGTGCGCTTGGCGAGTTCGTAAGCCATGGAAAGTGGAGCCGGGACGGATTGCGAGGGGTCACATGGCACCACATCCACGTCTCAGGATGTGAGACTTCGGCATCGGACGGAGTGAACTGTTCATTGCGGTGGCGGCGGCAGTGCCGGATCTCCCCTGGCTGAACAGCCACCGGTGCAGCAACGAAATCTGAAGCCGGCATCCGTATCCTTGAGCGCTGGACGCAACCAACAGGGTGGATGGCTGTGGCACGACGTGGAACGCAGGGAGCACTCCTGGCCGGCCTGTTGCTGGCCGGCATCGCGCAGGCACAGCAGGCCACGCCGATAGCGGCGCCCGATCCAGCGCCCGCTCTCCCTGCAGATGCGCCGGCTGCAACCACCGCACCGATCTCCACCACCTTGCCGCAGGACAACGTCACCACCCTCGGCGAAGTGCGTGCGCTCAAGCCCGATGACGAGCCGCTGGACCTGTACCGCTTCAAGAACCCGGTGAAGTTCGGCGACAACCGCTTCAGCCGCGACTGGAGCGAGCCACCGTCGCCAGAGCAGGTCAGCATGGGCGGCGGCTACATCATGATGGGCGTGGTCAAGGGCGTGCTGGCGGCGGGCCGGGGCCTGAACAAGCTCACCGGCGGCCCCGACCAGATCCAGTCCGCCATTGCCCGGCCACCGCCGGAGCTGAGCGCTGAGCAGCAGCGGCGCGCGTTGCAGTTCTGCCAGGAGCAGCAAGGCTGCGCCGCACCGCCGGTGAAGTAGGCCGGTATATCCTGCCGGTCCCTCCATCGGTAGCGCCGCCATGTCTCTGCGTTCGTTCTGCCTGCTGGCTGCATCGCTGCCGGCGTCTGCCTTCGCTGCCGGCATTGCTGGTGATGGCGCCTGCCGCAACGGCGCGTTCCCCTCTGAACAGAGCCGGTTCGCGCTGGCACGCGTGGTCGATGCGCCGCGCCTGTACCTGCTCGGCGACATGGACGGCTGCCCGGAAAAAGGCGAGCCAGCCTGCCGCCAGCGTAGCTACGTGGTCACCGGCGATACGGTGGTGACCGGTCGCGACCTGGGCCGCTACCGCTGCGCGTTCTTCCCGAACAAGGTGGGCGGCAGCGCCGGCTGGGTCGACCGCAGCAAGCTGCAGCCGTTGCCGGTGGCCGTGCCAATGCTGCAGGACTGGACGGGCCACTGGAAGGATGGCGATAACGGTCTGCAGATTTCGGTGCAGGGTGGGCAGCTGCACGTGGAAGGCGATGCCTACTGGCCCTCTGCCAACCCGACGCCGGAACAGCGCCCGTATGGGCCGAACCTGGGCCAGGTGGAAGCGCGCGCGACGCCGCGCGGCGCCGATGTGGAATTCGTTGAAGACACCTGCAAGGTGCGGGTGCACTCGCTGGGTGAGGTACTGGTCGTGGCTGACAACAGCGAGTGCGGCGGCATGAACGTGCGCTTCAATGGCGTGTACCGGCGCGCTGGCAAGCGTTGAAGGGCGCATGACGGATGGGGTCAGAGCCCTTTCGTGGACGAAAGGGATCCGACCCGGTGCAGTCAGTAGATCCACGCCATGCGTGGATGCT
This sequence comes from Stenotrophomonas sp. SMYL41, assembly GCF_036319965.1. Classification (NCBI taxonomy): domain Bacteria; kingdom Pseudomonadati; phylum Pseudomonadota; class Gammaproteobacteria; order Lysobacterales; family Lysobacteraceae; genus Stenotrophomonas; species Stenotrophomonas sp. SMYL41. The sequence goes on from NZ_JAWIRX010000034.1 coordinate 5,436, forward strand.
GTTTGCGATCCGATCGGTGGGCTCAGCGCCGCCGCTCCAGCCACCACAGCAGCGATGCACAGAGCACGAACGCCAGCCACCATGGCCAGCGCGAGCCCGGCACGGGCTTCATCACCGACGTGTTTGCCGGCGTGCTGGATACCAGTGCATGCGTGGTCGCATCGATCATCGCCTGCCGATGCAGTGCAGGTGCGTCCTTCGGGTCGAACACATAGCGCCAGATCGTGATGTCGCCGTGTTGCAGGCGCTGCCAGCCCGCCTCGCGCGGCCACCAGCCGGCGCAGCGCAGGGGCGATGTCGCGCCGTCGACGATCAGGGGCACACTTTCGCCGCGTGCGTTGAAGACCCGCAGTGGCGCCTGCACGCCGCACAGCGCCTGCCGTTCGCCCGCCCAGGTGATCGGCTGCGGCGACCACAGCGCATCGCCGCTGCCCTGTGCTCGCGCCAGCGTGGCAACCACGCCGCTCCAGAGTTCACCGTGGCGGTCATCGCGCCCGGCCAGCACCCAGCGCCAGCTGTCGGTGATTGGCAGCAGGCCGATGCGGCCCTTGCCGGTAGCGCGCCAGCCGCCGACAGCCTTGCCCGTGGCATCCTGCAGCAGGGCGTTGCTGCCCGGTGCCTGTAGCGCGAGTGCTTCCAGCGCAGGCAGGGGAGCATCGTGCGAGCTGCGGTCGGCCTCTTCACCGTAGCCGGTCGGCAGCGTACCCGCGGCGAGCGGGCCACGTCGTGCGGCGAGGACCGCGCTGTCGCCGTCGCCGGGAAGTTCGAGGGCGTGGCTGCTGCCATCGCCTTGCACCGGCAGACCCAGGTCGCGCAGGCGCTGGCGAGCGCTGGCTGCAGGTGCGCCTGCACTACGCACCAGAACGCCGAGCCCGTCGCGCATCGCCTGTCGCACGGCGGTGAGCTGGCCAGCACTCAATGCGGCCAGGCTGCGCTCGTCCAGCAGCAGCAGGTCGCTGCGCGCGAGTGATGCTGCATCCAGGGCGACCACGCCATCTCCAAGGCTGACGCCCGCCCCGGTATCGGCCTGCACCTGCACGCGGATGCCGGTATCGGTGGCCCAGCGGCGCAGGTACTTCAGCTCCGGGCCCGGCGCACTGGCACGCACCAGCAGGCGCAGTGGTGCCGCCGGCAGGGTCTGCTGCGGTACCGGCGCGCTGTCCACCACGTGACCCTCGGCATCGAGCAGGCGCAGCTGGAACACGCTGCGGCCTTCGGCACGCGTGATGCCACTGAGCTGCACGTGGCCGTCCTCGGCAACGTCCACGCGATCCACCACGCTGCCGGCGGGATCGAGCAGTTCCGCCCTGGCCCTGGCGACACCGCGCGCCTGTGCATGCACGTCGAAGCGCGCGCCGGGCGCAGCGTCGGCGGGGGGCTGCATGGCGACCCAACCGCGCCGCGGTACTGCCGGCTGCCAACGCACGTCGCGTGGCAGTACCGCGTCGCGGTCACGCGCGACCAGGCCGGCACCCACCAGCGTCAGCGTGGAGGCGGGGTGCTGGCGCAGCGCTGTGGCCAGGTCCGGCACGCGCAGGCCGCCGGGCACATCGGTAGCTTCCGGCAACAGCAGCAGCGGGCCTGCGCTGGCCGGCAGCGCGCCGGCTTTGCCGGCATCGATTCCCAGCACGACCAGGCCGACTGCGGGCTGCTGGCGGGTGGGGGGGGCCAGGCAGAAGTACAGCAGCGCGGCAGCGATCAGCTGCAGTCCGATCACGATCCACTGGTGGCCACGGCGCGTGGCATTGCCACGCAGCTGGCGCACGCTGGCGATGACCACGATCAAGGCGAGTGCCAGCGCAATCCACGGGTTCACAGCGGAGGCGTTCATGGCTGCGCCTCCAGCGCGTCAAGGTACCGCTGCCCCATCGCATCGGCGCCGTTGCGCCGCATTGCCTGCGGCAGTGGTCGCTGCAGCGCCCGCCACAGCTGCGCGCGCAGGCGCTGGCGGCAGTCGCGGCAACCGGGCTCGATGCGTAGCTGCTCGATGGCGGCAGCCAGATCGAGTGCGTCGGGCAGGTAGGCGGCATTGCGCTGCTGCCAGCTGGCGAGTGCATCGAGATCGGGCGTTGCCGTGTCATCGCCGAGGCGCTGCCAGGCTTCGACGATGGCTGGATCGGGCGGCGTGCGTGCGGCCAGCGGCAGTTCACGACTGGCCAGTCCGGCGCGGTCGCCGCCCAGCCGGCGGCCTTCATCGATCGGTGGCAGCTCCGGCCCGACCCGGGCCAGGTAGATGCGTTCGGCCTGCTGCACCTGCTTGATGAAAGCCAGCGCCTTGTAGGCAAACGGCAACGCCTGCTCCGGCCGGCCCTGGCGCAGCTCGCCTTCGGCTGACCACATCTGGTCCAGCGCGGCCTTCAGCGTGGCGCGGGTCTGCGGGTCGAGCAGGGTCGCGGCCTCGGCATGGTCATGGGTGTGGCCGTATTCGGAGAGCACATCGGTGGCGCTGCCGAACACCGGTGGCGCATCGGCATTGGCCGCCTTGCCGCCGTGATCGTGGCCATGCTCGTCGTGCGCGTGCGCGTGCGCTTCCGCGCCATGGTCGTGATCATGATCGTCGTCGTGGCTGTCTGCAGCCGGTGCATCGCTGGTGGGAAGGTCGCTGGTCGGCGGTGGCTTGGGTGCGCCCTCGCTCTCCTCGCCCAGGAACTGGCCATAGCGCAGGCGCAGGATGCGCTGGTCGACGCCGATCGCATCGCTGCGCTTCACGACGTCCTCGGCGGCAAGGCTGCGTCGCTGCCGGATCAGCGCTTCGGCATCGATGATGATCTGCCGTTGGCTGCGGAAGTAAGCGGGCAGGGCCTTCTTGATGCGGCCTTCCAGTTCGGCACCGAGTGCAACCTCGGCGCTGGGCAGTCGCAGGATCACGCTGCTGCTGCGCCCGGTCTGCGGCGCGGGCGTGTGGTTGTCGCGTACTTCCAGCTGGGCGATCACATCGTTGCCCGGCTGTGCGCCCAGCGCGGCCAGGTCGAGGGTGTGCGCGAATCGCCGGGCAGTCGCCTCGCCACTGCCGGTGAGGCCGACGCTGCGGCGAACGAAGGTGATGTTCTCGCCGCTGCCCTGTGTGGCGGTGATCGACAGCGTTGCCTGCGTGGCTACGCCGTAGTCATCGCTGGCCTCGAAGCGCAGCGCCCATTGCCGTTGCCCGGGCGTGCCCAGCACCAGGCTGGCGGCCGGCGCCAGCACGCGCACGCTGGGTGCGCGGTCGGCGACCACGTCCAGGCGATGCAGGCGGGTTTCGGCCAGGGCCGGTTCGCTCACCACGCGGTACAGCACCGGCGTGCGCGCCACGTCCTGTGCCTGCCATTGGCCATCATGTTCGCTCAGCGGCAGCCGGCGGCCATCATGGAACTGCAGCCATGCCTTGTCCGGCGCGCGGTCGAAACGCAATGACCACGACAGCCGGCTGTCGGCGGCGACCTTGGCATCCAGTGCGTTCTGGGTGAGCGTGGCCTGCCCGGTATAGGCCGGCGCGTCGATACGCAGGCGGGCGGACTGCAGGTGAAGCGGACCTGAGGCGGCCGTGCTGCCAGGCGCCGACGTGCGGGCAGGCGCGGAGCTGGGATTCGAACGCGGCCAGCCGAATGCCAGCGCAACGATGGCCAGGCCTGCGATCCAGTTCAGGGCCAATGCCCTGCGCGGCCAGCGCGGACGCAGCTCCGGCATCGCGCGTTCCAGCGTGGCCAGCACATGCGCACGCTGGCGCTGCTGCAGCGGATTGAGCCTGGTGGCATCGGCGAACAACAGGTCGGCGCTGTCCTCGCTGGCGCCGCTGCCATTGAGCTGGCGCTGCAACCACTGCCGGTCCAACTGGCGGGCACGCGCGGTGGCGAGGGCTGCGCAGGCGAGCAGGCTGATCGTGCCGACCACGCAGGCGATGTCGAAGCCTGCCAGGCGCAGGGCCAGCACCGTTGCGGCCAACGCCCATGGCAGGCCCAGCAGCAGGATGATGAGGGCGCTTCGACGACGCGCGCGCTGCCAGCCATGTTGCAGCGTACTCATGCGCGCCCCCTGCGACGGGCACTGCTGGCCATCCAGCGTTCCAGCGCGAACAGCAGCACGATGGCCAGCAGCAGCCACGGGGTGGGCTCGCGCAGCGGCGGCGTTGCTGCAGGCAGTGCCGCCCGGCGGGGGGCGTGATCCCGTGCATCGCCGATGCGCGGCGGTTGAGGCGGCTGCAGGGCCAGCAGCAGGGCACGCGGCAGGCGCGGATCGCGCAGCGCAGCGTTGCCGGTGGCATCCCAGTCGCCGGGCAGTGACAGCAGGACCCCGTGGCCGATGCGCTGTTGCCACAGCAGCGGGGTGCCCTCGGCGTTGCGCAGCAGGACGTTGGCCTCGGCGGCAGGCTTGCCGGCAGTCACGACACGTCCACCGTCTTGCAGCCACGCCTGCCAGTTCGCCGGCAGTGCGCCGCCGCGGCTCCATACGCCGATCTGGCCGCGTTCGGGCAGGGCATCCGCCACCAGAGGAGCGAGCGGCGCCTGCACGCCCCACGCGCGCTGCAGTGCATTCAACCAGTGCTGGGCGGTGGCCGAAGCATCGCTGTACACGCGCAGGCGCGGCGCCGTTGCGGCACGCGGTTGCGCAGTGACCGGCATCGGCTGCGGGCGCCACTGCACCTCGCGCGACAGCTGCAGGCGGGCGCCATCCAGGCCGGGCAGGGGATCGGGAACGTGCACGGTCAATGCGGTGCCGGCGGGCAGCTGTGCGTCCAGTTCGCGCAGCAGGCTGGGCAGGGATACAGTGGATGCAGGTGGCACTTGATCAATGGCCGGGAAGCCGGGCGCCAGCCAATGCCAGTTGCCCGCTTCGGCGGTGCCGCGTAGTGCGGTCGCGTCCAGCCCTGGAGCAACAACCGTCCACGCGGTGGGGGCTGGCGCAGGTCCGGTCAATGCAGGTCGTGCCAGCAGCAAGGCCAGCGCGGCCAGCAACAGCAGGCGCACCAGCAGCAACGGCCAGTCATCGAAGCGGATGCGCTGGCGCGGCCGGATCTGTGCACGCAGCCAGCGCAGCGCGGCGAAATCCAGCGGTGTGTACGGATGGCGGCGGGCGAGGTGGATCAGCAGCGGCAGCAGCCATGCGGCGAGCGCAGCCAGGCCGAGCGGGAACAGCAGGTTCATCCGCCGCCCCCACGGGCAAACAGTGCCTGCAGCGGCTGGTCCAACGGTTGGTCGAGCCAGCCGGTGGCACTGGCGATGCCGCTGGCCTGCAGGCGCGATTGCAATGCGCCGCGTGCATCGGCGAAGCGGCGCAGATAGTCGGCGCGGATCGCCGCGCCATCGCCCAGCAGTTCCTCGCCGGTCTCCGGGTCGCGGAAGCGATGGCCGGCGTCGAACGGGAAGTCGCGCTCGTCGGCGGTCAGGATCTGCAGCAGGGCCACTTCGCGGCGCGCGCTGGCCAGTTGCTCCAGCAGCACGATGCCGGCCTCGTCGAAGCCATCACCGACCGCCAGCAGCAGGTCGCCCGGGCGCACGCGCTCCCACAGGGGCCGCAGTCGATCCGCCGCAGGCCAGCCGCCGCGCGCCTGCAGCGCATGCAGTTGAAGATGCACGCGGTCACGCTGGCGTGCGCCGTTCGCTGCGGGCACCAGCTGCAGTCCATCGCCATTGATCGCCAGCAAGCCGAAACGGTCGCCCTGCTGCAGGGCCAGTTCGACCAGGCAGGCGGCAACGCCGCGCATGTGGTCCAGGCGCGTGTGCTGCGGTGCCGCGCGATCGGCCTGGCCGGCTGAAGCGGTGGCATCGAGCAGGAGCCAGACCGTGATCGGGCTCTCGCGTTCGGATTCACGCACGAAGAAGCGGTCCGAGCGTGCGTACAGCTTCCAGTCGATCTGTCGCAGTTCGTCGCCCGGCTCGTAGGCCCGGTACTGGGCGAATTCCAGGCCGGCACCGCGGCTGCGGCTGGCGTGCTGGCCGATGCCACTGGCGCCGCTGGCCAGGCGCGGCCGCAACCGCAGCAGGCGCAGGCGCGCGCGCAGTTCGGGTGGCAGGGTCAACGGCGTACCAGCGTTCACGCGTGGATCAACCCGGGAACGGCACGGCCTGCAGCAGGGCGGCGACCACGTCGTCGGCACGCTTCTGCTCGGCCTCGGCGGCAAACGACAGCAGCAGGCGATGGCGCATCACCGGCGCGGCAAGTGCCTGCACATCCTCGCGGGTGGCGGCGAAGCGGCCCTGCAGCAGTGCGCGCGCCTTCGAAGCGAGCACCAGCGACTGCCCGGCGCGCGGGCCGGCGCCCCATTTCACCCACTGGTTGATTGCTGCCGGCGCGCCTTCGCCGGGCCGGCTGGCGCGCACCAGCCGGGTGATCCAGGCCAGCACATCGGGGCTGACGTGCACCTGGCGCACCGCAGCCTGCAGTGCGATGACCGCTTCGGCATCCATCACCTTCGGCACCGCGTCGGTGGCGTTACCGGTGGTCTGTTCCAGGATCTGCCGCTCCTCGTCTTCGCTGGGGTAATCGACCAGCACGTGCAGCAGGAAGCGGTCCAGCTGTGCTTCCGGCAGCGGGTAGGTGCCGGCCTGCTCGATCGGGTTCTGCGTGGCCAGCACGAAGAACGGCGCGGGCAGTGCGTAGGTGGTGCCGGCGTAGCTGACCGTGCGTTCCTGCATCGCTTCCAGCAGTGCGGCCTGGGTCTTGGGCGGAGTGCGATTGAGTTCGTCGGCCAGCAGCAGGTGGGTGAAGATCGGGCCCTGCTGGAAGCGGAAATGGCGGTGGCCGGTGCCGTGGTCTTCCTCCAGCAGCTCGGTGCCGAGGATATCGCTGGGCATCAGGTCCGGAGTGAACTGAACGCGCCGGAACTGCAGTTCCAGCGCCTGCCCGAGCGAGCGCACCAGCAGGGTCTTGCCGAGCCCGGGCGCACCCTCCAGCAGGCAGTGGCCGCCGGCCAGCAGGCCGATCAGCAGCTGCTCGACCACCGTATGCTGGCCCACCACCGCGCGTGCGAGCGCGGCGCGCAGCTCATCCAGGCGCGGCAGCAGGGAATCGAGGTCGGGGGTGGTCATGGGCGTGCGGGTCCTATCAATTGTTCAACGCGTACATCACGATGTTGACGCCGAAGCGGGTGTTGTCTTCGGCCAGGAAGCGCTTGTTGCGCCAGTCGTAATCCCACTCGCAGCCGTAGTCCTTGTTGCTGTAGAGCAGGCCCAGGCGGCCATCGACCTCGATGCCCTTCAGGTAGTCGTGCACCAGGTCGTCGCCCCAGCCGTTGAGTTCGAAGCTGGTGGCGGGCGGGCCATCGGGGAAGCGGAAGAAGCTGCGGTAGAGCGGATGGCTGTTAGGCAGCTTCTGCAGTGCCTTCGGGCCGAACAGGCGGCCCATCTGCGCTTCGAACGAGGTGGCGAACAGGCCGTCGATGTCATGGTTGCAGTCGTCGACGAAGACGAAGCCGCCATTGCGCACGTAGCGCACGAAGTTCTGCCGTTCGGCGGCGTTGAACTCCACCAGCGTGTGCCCGGCCAGGTAGCAGAACGGCGCTTCCAGCATGCGTGGGTCGGCCAGCGCGACCACGTGTTCCTGCGGATCCACACGCAGCGAGGTGTAGTCGATCAGCGAGGTGATCAGGTTGGACGGCATGCGCGCGTCCACGTCCCAGTCACCGGAGTCGTACTGCAGGCGGGTGAACCAGAAGTCGTAGCGCGAACTGCGCGGGCCTGCCTGCGCGAAGGCCGGCAGCGCCGCCGCCGAAGCGGCAGCGGCCAACCAGCGCAGGCAGGCCCGGCGATCCATCAGACGGCGTCGGACAGCGAGGTGAAGGTGAAGTCGCGCAGCTTCATCGGCGGGATCATCATCACGTAGCTGGATTCATCACCGGCCACACGCACCGGCTTGCCGAGCTCTTCGATGTTGTTGAGCATGATCACCGGGGACTCGTTGAAGCGGAAGTTCTTTACCGGGTGCTTGATCTGGCCGTTCTCGATGTAGAAGGTGCCGTCGCGGGTCAGGCCGGTCAGCAGCACGGTCTGCGGATCGACCATGCGGATGTACCAGGTGCGGGTGACCAGGATGCCCTTCTGGGTGCCGCGCACCAGCTCGGCGGTGCTCTTGTCGCCACCGCTCATCAGCAGGTTGCCCGGCGTAGCCTTGGCGGTCTTGCCCTGCTTCTGGGCCCAGAAGCGCGAGTAGTCCAGGTTGGCGATCCTGCCGTTCTCGATGATCGCCATGCGCTCGCGCGGCATGCCTTCGTTGTCCCACGGCAGCACCGGTGCGTCCGGATGCCACGGGTCGGCGATCATGGTCACGCGCGGGTCGTAGACCTGCTCGCCCAGCTTGTTGCCGCCACCCTTCTTTGACAGGAAGCTGCGGCCTTCATCGGCCGAGCGTGCACTGAAGAAGTTCATCATGAAGCTGATCAGGCCTGCGGCCGCAGCCGGTTCCAGGATCACCGTGTACTTGCCCGGCTCCAGCGCCTTGGCTTCGGCCGATTCGGTGGCCTTGCGCATGGCGATGCGGATGTCCTGGTCGGCCTTGAAGTCGGCGGCATCCTTCAGGTTGCGGCCAACCCAGCCCGAACCGCGGCCGTCCTCAGTGCGCACGGTGCAGGTGTAGTCGAAGTTGGTGGTGCGCTGGTAGGCGAAGTTGCCGTTGCTGTTGGCGGTGGCCTGGAAGCCCTGGCCGTCCTCGAGGAAGCCGGCGGCGATCAGGCCGTGGCCACGGCACGGGGCGATCGAATCGGCGGCGACCTTGGCACGGAACGCCGGGTCGATCGCGGCGGTGGATTCGCTGAAGGTCGGGCTGGCGCGGTAGTTCTGCTTGCCGATGGCCGGCATGAACTCCGGGTTTTCCGGGGCCAGGCGGGCCAGGTCTTCGGCACGACGCACCACGCGTTCCAGCGCGGCGTCGTCGAACTCGTTGATCGAGGCCGTGCCGACGCGCTTTCCGAAGGCGACGGTGACCGCCAGCTCGGTATTGTCGACGATGCCGCTGGTGGAGACGTTGTTCAGCGCGAAACGGATGTTGCCGCTGATCGCGCCGGCCAGCACGGCGGTGCACTCGTCGGCCTTGGACAGGGCAATGACCTTGTCGAGGATGGCCTTGGCCTGGGCTTCGGTGAAGATACTCATGGTGTAAGGGCTCCTGACCGATCAGCCGAGGCTGCGTGCGGTGTTGATGACGTTGATGCCGTTGAAGCGCGCGGTGGACGAACCGTGCGAGACCGCCGAGACCTGGCCCGGCTGGCCCTTGCCGTCGAAGAACGAACCGCCCAGGCGGTAGTCGCGCTCGTCGGCCACGGCGGTACAGGCATTCCAGAACTCCGGCGTGCGGATCTGGTAGGCCACGTCTTCCAGCATGCGGGTGATCTGGCCGTTCTTGATCTCGTAGAACAGCTGGCCGCCGAACTGTGCGTTGTAGCGCTGCTGGTCGATCGAGAACGAACCGTCACCGATGATGTAGATGCCGTTCTCCACGTCCTTGATCAGGTCCGGCACGCTCAGCGGCTTCTTGCCCGGTGCCATCGATACGTTGGCCATGCGCTGGAACTGCACGCTGGACCACGAATCGGCATAGCAGCAGCCGTCGGACTCGGTCTTGCCGAGGATGTGGGCCTGGTCGCGGATGGTCTGGTAGTCCACCAGCTTGCCGTTGCTGATCAGGTCCCAGCGCTTGCACTTCACGCCTTCATCGTCGTACGCCACCGCCCCGAGGCTGCCCGGCTGGGTCTTGTCGGCGAAGATGTTGACCAGCTCGCTGCCGTACTGGAAATGCTGTTCGCGCTTGTCCAGGGTGGCGAAGCTGGTGCCGGCGTAGTTGGCTTCGTAGCCGAGCACGCGGTCCAGCTCCAGCGGGTGGCCGATCGACTCGTGGATGGTCAGCCAGGTGTGCGACGGATCGAGCACCAGGTCGTACTTGCCTGGCTTCACCGACGGGGCCTTCAGCTTCTCCTGCGCCTGCTTGGCGGCGGCGATCGCGTCTTCCTTCATGTTGTAGGAAGAGCTGTAGTTGACCACGCCATTCGGGCTGACCACCTTGCCGGCAGCCGCACCGTCCAGGTACTCGTAGCCCAGGCCCATCGGCGAGGACAGGCCTTCGCGGGTACGGAACTTGCCGCTGGCCTTGTCGATGGCGGTGATCGTCATCGGGGCCCAGATGCGGTGCACGTCCTGGTCGATGTAGGAGCCATCGGTGGAGGCGAAGTACTTCTGCTCGTTCACCAGGAACAGCATCGAGTTGACGAAGCTGGCACCGGCGCCCAGCGCTGCGGCGTTGACGTCCAGCAGCAGGTCGACCTTCTCCTTGATCGGTACCTCCATCGCGTTCTTGCGGATCGGCGTCTTCCAGCTCACCTCGCCCACGCCGGGTGCCTTGGCCAGCTGCACGGGGGCAGTCTGCACGCCGGCATTGGCCTTGGCGATGGCAGCGGCCTGCTGCGCGGCCTTGGCCACGTCGGCCGTGCCCAGCGCATTGGTGGCGGCAAAGCCCCAGGCACCGTTGACGATCACGCGGATGCCAACACCGGTGGACTCGGTGTTCACCACGTTCTGCACCTTGTCTTCGCGGGTGATCACGAACTGCCGCAGGTAGCGGCCGATGCGCACGTCGCAGTAGGTGGCACCGGCGCTGCGTGCGGCCTGCAGGGCGGCGTCGGCCAGGCGCTTCTTCAGCGCCGGGTCGAGGCTGGACTGCAGCTGCTCGGCGGCGATCACCTTGCCGAAGAAGGAGGGCACGATCAGCCCGCCCGCGGTAAGCCCGGTCAGGGCCAGGAAGTCACGTCTTTGCAAGGCTGCTCTCCATGTCGAAGGATGGGTGGCTCAAGCGCCGAGACTGCGCGCGGTGTTGATGATGTTGATGCCGTTGAAGCGGGTGGTGGACGATCCGTGCGAGACCGCCGAGACCTGGCCGGGCTGGCCCTTGCCGTCGAAGAACGAACCGCCCAGGCGGAAGTCGCGTTCATCGCAGATGGCGGTGCAGGCATTCCAGAATTCCGGCGTGCGGATCTGGTACGCCGCATCCTCGACCATGCCGGCGATCTTTCCGTCCTTGATCTGGTAGTACAGCTGGCCGCCGAACTGCGCGTTGTAGCGCTGCTGGTCGATCGAATACGAACCGCGGCCGTGGATGTAGATGCCGTTCTCCACGTCCTTGATCATGTCCTCGACGCTGAGCGGCGTCTTGCCCGGTGCCAGCGAGACATTGGCCATGCGCTGGAACTGCACGCTGGACCAGGAATCGGCATAGCTGCAGCCGTGCGAGGCATCGCGGCCGAGGATGTGGGCCTCATCGCGGGTGGCCTGGTAGTCGACCAGGATGCCGTCGCGCACCAGATCCCAGCGCTGGGTCTTCACGCCTTCGTCGTCGTAGCCGACCGCACCGAGGCTGCCGGGCTGGGTCTTGTCGGCGAAGAAGGTAACGATGTCGCTGCCCCAGCGGAAACCCGCATCGCGCTTGTCCAGCGTGGCGAAGCTGGTGCCGGCGTAGTTGGCTTCGTAGCCGAGCACGCGGTCCAGCTCCAGCGGGTGGCCGACGTTCTCGTGGATGGTCAGGAACAGGTTGGACGGGTCCAGCACCAGGTCGTACTTGCCGGGCTTCACCGACGGCGCCTTCAGTTTCTCGCGCGCGTGGCGGGCGGCCGCAATGGCGTCCTCGACCGGGTCGTAGGAATCGCGGTAGGCAGTGATGCCACCGGGCAGGTGCACCTTGCCGCGCGCATCGCCATCAAGGAACTCGTAGCCCATGCCCATCGGCGAAGACAGGCCGGCACGGGTGCGGAACTTGCCGCTGGCCTTGTCGATGGCAGTGGCGGTGAACGGCAGCCAGATGCGATGGATGTCCTGGTCGATGAACGAGCCGTCGCTGGAGGCGAAGTACTTCTGTTCGTTGACCAGGAACAGGGTCGAATTGATGTAGTCGGCACCCGCATTCATCGCGGCGGCGTTGAGTGCCAGCAACAGCTCGACCTTGTCCTGGATCGGCACCGCCATCGCGTTCCTGCGGACCGGGGTCTGCCAGCGCACTTCACCGACCGATGGCGTCGGCGCCAGCTGCACCGGCCGGGTCTGGATGCTGGCGTTGGCGCGGGCGATTGCCGCAGCCTGCTCGACCGCCGCGCGCACGGCGGCCTCGGTCTGCTGATGGGTCGCGGCGAAGCCCCAGGCACCGTTGACGATCACCCGCACGCCCACACCGGACGATTCGCGGTTGGTCACATTGCCGACCTGGTGCTCGCGGGTGATGACCGACTGGTTGAGGTAGCGACCGATGCGCACATCGCAGTAGCTGGCCTTGGCCGTGCGTGCGGTGGCCAGCGCCACGTCCGCCAGGCGCCTGCGCTGGAGGGTGTCGACCGGGGCCAGCAGCTGCTCGGCGGCGATGGCACGGGAATGCGGCAGCAGCAGGCCCGCCAGGCCCAGACCGGAAAAAGCCAGGAACTCACGTCGTTGCACAGCGTTTCTCTCTCTCGCTTGCGTGCAGCCGGCAACAGGCCGAGCCGATCACGTCAACCACTCGACTTTCGCCAGCGCAGCGCGTCCGGGCAAGTGACTGCAGTCATGGTTGGGGAGGGTTTCGGCAGGGCTGCGCCCTGCACCTGCTCAGAGCCGGAGCAACAGCAACAGCAACAGCAACAGCGGGCTTGCTGAGGGGTGGCGGGG